>JAEYTB010000188.1 GCA_023434205.1 Planctomycetota bacterium
GTCCTCAGCGGCCCCGCCCACGGCGCGAGGGCCCGCAGCTCCCCGCACAACCGCTCCGCGAACGCCCCCTGCCGGTCCTGCTTGTCCACAATGCTGTAGAAGTCGCAGTAGTGGCACTTATGGAAACAAAAGGGTACATGGACATACAGCGACCCCGCCCGCGTCCCCGCCGGCAGGGCCGCCAGGGGCTCCCCCGCGCTCACCCGGCCCGCTCCGAACCTTTGGCCAAGCACGGGGATAGAGGTAGGTCGGGGCACGGACGGATGGTAGAATGGTCGGCCCGCCCCACCCGGCGGGGAATGGAGGGCGTCCGGATGAATGCATCGCTGGTCCTCGTCCGCGAAGACGGACGCCAGAACGAGATCCCCCTGAAGCGGCAGGCCATCATCGGCCGCCAGACCGACTGCACCCTCCGCATCCCCGATTCGGGCATCTCCCGCCACCACTGCGAGCTGACCGTCGGCGAGGGCAAGGTCACCCTCCGCGACCTGGGCTCCTCCAACGGCACCTTCGTCAACCGCGTCAAGGTCACCCAGGCCGAGCTCGCCGCCGGAGACCTCATCTCCATCGGCAACCTCGTCTTCGTCGTCAAGATCGACGGCAGCCCCGCCGTGATCGACGCCGAGGAAGCCTGGGACGAGGGCGCTGTCCCCCTCGGCGCCCCCGCCACCAAGTCCGCCCCCAAGCCCGCCCAGCCCCAGGCCGCGAAACCCGCCCCCGCCAAACCCGCGGCACGCCCCAGCCTCACCGACCCCAGCGAAGACAGCTCCGTCGCCGACTTCGACTTCCTCGACGAAGACGACGACATCAAAAAGCAGCCCAAGCTCTGAACTCCTCCCCCGACTCGGCGGGGGAGGTGCCGAGGCTCTGCGAGGCGGAGGGGGAGCGAACGCCGCACCACCTCGGCGTGCATGTGACCCGGCCATGCCGCAAACCACCGAAATCGACACTCTGTGCAAACGACTCCTCGCGGCCGCGCCTCATCGAGCCGAGCCGCTGGTCGTGACCCAGAGCGACATCGACCGCGCCGCTCAAGAGCTCAGCGTTGTCTGGCCCGACTCCTACCGGCGCCTGCTTCTGGCCCTCAACAACATCACCCTTGACTTGTTCGAACTCTACCGCGTGTTGCCACCGGCCCGCGTCAAAGACTTCGGTCAGCACTGCATTGTCCAACAGAATACTTGGTTGCACTCGGAACGAGAGCTTCCGCCCTGGATGCTTGCCTTCTACACCAATGGTCTGGCCGACTACGAAGGCTTCGACCTCCGCGGCGCTCCCGGTGGGTACCCGATTGTTTCCTGGTCGCACGAGATCGCCTGGGACGAGGGCTGCGACGATCCCAACGATGCGATCAGCGTGGCCGCACCGTCCTTCGAGCGCTGGCTGCGTGAGCGGGTCGACGATCTCGAGCACCCTTAGCCGCGCTACTCCTCCACCACACTCTGCCCCCCATCCACCTCCCTCCCCGGGGACGGCCGTGCCGCCGCCATTTTGGCTGCAACCCGCGGTTCCGTTACCTGTATCACCCACGCCGCGACTCCGCGGCGGAGGATCCCATGCGTCCATGGCTCGCGTTGTGCATCTGCCGTGTTGTCTGCGCTTTGACGAGCCCGGTCTGGGCCCAATGTCCCGGCCAGTTCACAACCATCAACGGCTCCAACGGCCCCAACAACCGCGTCTTCGCGCTGGCTGAGTGGGACCCCGACGGCCCCGGCCCCATGCTCTCTCACCTCATCGCGGGCGGCGAGTTCACCGTCGCCGGCCACGTGAAGGCCCGCCGCATCGCGGGCTGGGACGGCACTTCCTGGTACAGCCTTGGGGAAGGGTTTGACGCCCCGGTGTACGCGCTCTGTGTCTACAACGGTCAGCTCCACGCCGCGGGAGAGTTCTTGAACGCGGGCGGAACCATGGTCAACCGGGTGGCCCGGTGGAACGGGTCCGCGTGGGAGCCGCTGGATGCAGGCGTCTCGGGGCCCGTGCACGCACTCGAAGTCTTCAATGGTGAGCTGATCGTCGGCGGAAAGTTCCAGACAGCAGGAGGGCTCACGTCCCCCAACCTCGCGCGCTGGAACGGGTCCGGCTGGCTGCCGCTCGGCACCCAGACCACGTCCTTCACCACCGCCGTGTACTCCCTGCGAGCTGACGGCGCGACGCTGCTGGTGGGCGGTGAGCGCATCCACTCGTCCCCCTCGACCCAGTTCATCAACCGATGGAACGGCTCGCAGTGGCTCACCTTCCCCGAGTTGTTCGGACCGGTCGGCCCCGTCAGGGCAATCGCGATCCAGGACGGCACGATCTACGTCGGCGTGGCAACGACGTACGACTCCACCGTGGGTCAGCTCCTGGCTTACTCAGGATCGACCTGGCAAGAGATCGGAGGATTGCCTCGTTCTGCCGGTGCGATCTTCTCCCTCCACAGCCACACGGGGGAGATGTACGCTGGTGGTGCCTTCCAAGCATCGAGCTTCGACAACTTCGCCCGCGTGAACGGAACATCGCTCGCTTACCCCCTGGCATTCACCGGGTCGATGGGCCTCGGAACAGTGCACGCGGTGACCACCTTCCGCGGCAGCCTCATCGCCGCCGGCAAGCGGACGCACCTGCAGAACACCAACCTGAGTGTGATCGATCACCCCGTCCCTCGGGCCCTCACCGACGGTATCAGCGGATCGGCACGACTCGCCTCCACCAGCGACGGCATCGTCGCGTTCGGCTTCTTCAGGACGGCCGGTCAGTCCGAAGCGAACAGCATCGCGAGGTTTGATGGCACGGCTTGGACGCCGCTCGGGACCGGCGTCCTTCGCACGCACAACGGCCACCTGGTCCCTGGTGCGGTCGGTGCGGTGGCCGAAACCCCGACCGGCCTGGTGATCGGCGGAAGCTTCCACTCCGCCGGGACAATGCAGGCCAACAACGTGGCCCAGTGGAGCAATGCCACCGGGTGGTCACCGCTCGGCGCTGGGCTCAACGACTCCGTTTCCGGCATCGCCGTGTTCGAGGGGGATGCGATCGTCGTTGGCAGGTTTACCGCCTCCGGCGCATCGCCGTGCCGCGCCGTCGCCCGCTGGACCGGCTCGGAGTGGCTCCAGATGGGCGCCACCATCGGCGGCGCGAGCGACGAGGTCGTGGGCGCGGCGATCCGCGTCGTAGGCGACGAGCTTTTTCTTCTCTACTCACGCCTCTCGGGGCAGTCGTTCTCCGTCCACATCGCACAATGGGACGGGGCAGCGTGGCAGAATGTCGGCCTCGTGAACTCCGGCGGCCCCTTCGAGCTATCGGAGTTCGAGGGCGACTTGGCTATCAACGCCGCCGTCACGATGTCCAACGGCACTCAGACCCGGTACCTGGCCCGCTACTCGCAGCGCCAGTGGCTCCCAATCGGCTACCCTCCGGCGCCCACCACCACGCTCGCCGAGTATGACCACCGCCTCTACGTCCGCGGCTTCGGATACTGGGACTCGCACCGTTGGCTGTTTAGCCTACACCCGCCACACACCAGCCTCGTTGCTTGGAACGGCGACCTCTACGGCATCGCACTCCACGCGGCCGCGCACACCGACGCGTCGCTACCCATCTCCGACCCACGCAACTCAACCTTCGCAAAGCTCTCGCAGACGTGCGGCCCCGCCTGCGGCACCGCGGACTTCGACAATGATGGCGACTCGGGGACTGACGCAGACATTGAAGCGTTCTTCGCCTGCCTGGCCGGCTCGTGCTGCGCCCGCTGCGGCTCCGCCGACTTCAACAACGACGGCGACACCGCTACCGATTCCGATATCGAGGCCTTCTTCCGGGTGCTGGCCGGTTCAGCCTGCTGACTCACTCCTCAAACACACTCTGCCCCCCATCCACCTCCCACGCGTTCCCAAACCACCCCGCCGCCCGCACCCCCCCCAACCCGTCCTGGAACACCCGCGACGAGAACACCGTCCAGTCCGGGTACCCCACGCCCGACCCAAAGTACCCCACCCGTTCCGCGGCGACCCTCCCCGCCGCCCCCGTCGGCGCCACCGCCCCCACCAAGGCCGTGAACGACCCCGGGTGCCGGTACACGAACATCGCGACCAGGTCCTCCCCCACCATCTCCCGCTCGCCGACGCGCACCTTGCCGTTCCACGCCTGCACCGGCGCGTGCCCCAGCAGCCCCTTCCACGCGTGGTTGGTGTCCGCGTTGCCGTACAGCACCACGTTCCGCCCCTTGAACCGCTCGGGGTCATACTCGCGGTCGGCGATGATGTCGAACGCCCCGTTGCCGCGGTACCAGAACGTCTCCGCATCAAACCGCGCCTTGTTCAGCGCCCACGCCTGGTCCGCGCTGCCACCGCCCGTCCCATACACCAGCACCACCCGGTTGCTGAACACGTGCTTGAACGGCCCCGTGCTCTCGGGCCCTTTTTCCCCATCCATGCGGATGTTCTCGAGCGACCAGCCGCCGGCAGTCCTCCGCAGCGCCACCCGCCGCTCGCCCCCGATGTCGATCGTCCCGCCCTCGTGTTTGAAGTACACCGCCCCCTCGCCCTCCAGCATGCCCCGGTCCAGGTACAGCAGCGCCACGTTCGTCAGCTCGCGCGCGGTGAACGTCCGCGACTTCCTGTCCAGATCAACCTTCACCACCGAGTACTGGTTCTGCACCTGCTGCTGCCGCACGCTCACCCACCGGCACTCGCTCGACACCCCCACGTTCGGCGTCACAAACTCCACGCTGTCCACGCTCTCCGCGCGCCTCCTGTGCGCGAAGAACTCAAACATCGGCGGCCAGTCCACGCACTCGTTCCCCCACCAGTGCCCCGCCCCCGGCCGCTCGTAGTACGCAAAGTCCGGGTGGAACCCCGCCAGGTGCTGCCGCATGTGCCGCGCCTGCCCCACCGGCACGTTGTCATCCGCATCCCCATGCAGGATGTACACCCCCTGCTGCAGGTAGTTCCGCGACATCTTCAGCGTGTCGCTCGGGCTCACCGCCCTCCGAAAAATCGTCTCCAGCGGCGTCGGGTTCGTGTACTCCTGCGCCCCCGTGTACGACCAGAACGAGATCCATCCCGCACTCGGAGCGATCGCCGCGAACCGATCCGGGAACAGCGCCCCGATGTTCCACGTCCCGTGCCCGCCCATGGAGTGCCCCGTCAGGTACACCCGCGCCGGGTCCGGCTTCAAACTCTCCGTCGCGTGCGCCAAGACCTCCAGCGCATCCAGCCGCCCCCAGTCCTCCCAGTCAAAACCAAAGGGCCGCCGGTTCGTTGGGCACACGATGTTCAAGTCCGGCTTCGCCCGGTACGCATCCGCCTGGCTCGTCGCCTCCACGCTCGCCCCGTGCAGCGACAGCACCAGCCCCGCCGGCCCCTGTCCTGTGGCCGGGTTCACCGCGTAATACTGCACCGACCCATCGATCCCGCTGATGAACGTCACCTTCCGCGTCTGCCCCGCCCCCCGCGCCCGCAGCTTCACCCGCACCTCATCGCGCACCGCGCGGCCACCCTCCGACCCCAGCGTCACCGTGTATTCCACCTCGCCCGCCGCCACGTCCGCCGGCGGCGTGAACGACACCGGCACCTTCCGCACCGTCATCGGTGGCACCGCGGGCAGTTCTGTCCGCGAAACCACCCCCTCGCACGCCACGCTCGCGATCAGCCCCTTCTGCCACCTTTCCGTCGCATTCACCACCACCAGCCCGCCCAGCACCGCATCGCCGCGCCCCTCCACCAGGTCCGGAAGCGTCGCATCCGCCGTGTCGATGTACGCCCCGGCCCGGGGCTCGGTCAGCTTCAGAACCAGCCTTCCCCGGCCGTTCTGCACCAGGACCTCGTTTGTCCCCTTGCGGACCTTCACCGGCAGCCGCACCGTGCCATAGGCATAGGGATCACCCGCACGCGGCTCGCCGTTAAACGACAGCGCGAGGTGGCCCGAGGCCTCCAGCACCATCACCCGCTCCGCCTCACTCTCAAAGTTCGCGAACGAGTAGCCCCCCGAGAACGCCCGCCCCGAGAACACGCCCTCCCCGTCCGCCTTGGCCGGCTTCCAGGCGTTCCCGCCGATCTCCCCGCCCTCCCGCGGCGGCGTCCAGCCTCCCGACGCGATCTCCCACTGCACCGGGTCCACCCGGAAGGGCGTGCGGATCGACGGCCCCCCCGGCGGCAGCGTCAGCGCTTCGCGGACCACAATGTCACCAGGCCCAAGCCCGAGCAGGCACGACAAGACGGCTGCAATCATCCGCGCAAGATACCGCGCCCGGTCACGCCGCGCGGGCCCGCGTCACCGGCGCGGCCACCCCCGCCGGGGCGATCACCAGCGCGGTGATGTCATCGGCCTGGTGCAGCGAGCCCGTCTGCTCATCGAGCAGGTGCTCCAGCTCGCGGAGCGAAGCGCCGATGTCGCCCTCCTTGCCCACCATCCGCGTGAGCTCCCGGAGGTACGACCGCCCCGCCCAGGCCGAGGCCGCCTCGTCGTCCGTGGGCGCGAACATCGCCTCAAACCCGTCGGTGTAGAGCAGCAGGGTGTCCCCGCGCTCCAGCTCAAACTCCGCCTGCGTGAACTCGGCGCCGGGGAACACGCCCAGCAGCGGCCCCTCCGTGCGCACCTCGCTCGCCCCCGCCTTCGAGAGCCTGATCGGCCACGGGTGGCCCGCCCCGGCCACCTTCACCCCGCCCGTGCGCGAGTCCACCACCCCATAGATCGCCGTGGCAAACCGCCCCGAGCCCAGGCAGCTCTGGCACAGCCGGTCGTTGAGCAGCCGGAGCACATCGCTGGGCTCCAGCACCTGCATGCCCCCGCCCGGCGCCGCCTCGGTGGTCGTCAGGCTGCTGGTCAGCACCATCGTCAGCAGCGCCGCGGGAACCCCATGCCCCACCGCGTCCGCCAGGAAGAACGCGGCCTTGCCGTCCCCCAGGCTCCGCACGTTGTAAATGTCACCGCTCACAAAGTTCACCGGGCGGAACAGCACGCCGAAGTTCAGCCCCTCCACCTGCGGGATCGGGGCGGACGTGAACTCCCGCTGCACCGCCGCGGCCAGGTGGAGTTCCTCGTGGATCCGGTCCATCTCCAGGCGGATGCCGCCCTGGCAGCGCTGCGCGATGGCCGCCTCCCGCGCCAGGGCCTCCACCATCCCCTGCCGCTCTGTGATCGCGTAGAGCATCGCCGCGAGCGTGGCGGGGTTGGCGTCGTGCCCCTCGAAGATCACGCCGTTGCGCTGGAACGGCCGCCACTGCGAGGCGTCGGCGACCAGGCAGACGCCGGCCACGTTGGCGTTGGTGAGCGCCTCGATCACCCGGTCGATGCTCCGCGCCGGCTCCTCCCGTCCGAAAACGATCAGGACGCCGTCGAACCGCTCCGCCGACGTGCCCTCCCGCACCGCCTCGAGCTGCGTCACCAGGGCATCAATCCCCAGCGTCCTCACCTCCGGGGGCGAGCCCCCGGGCCAGGCGCCCTCGACCGGCGCAACCCACCGGGCGCGTGAACCCGTGACATTCCCGGACGTAGCGAAGCAGAGTGTGTGGCGAGCCATGAAGATGTCCGCACGCGGGCCGAAACGCCGCGTAGGGACTCCAGCCCCCACGCGGCCACGGCGCTACGCCACAGGATCGGCCGTCCCGCCGCCCTTCTTCACTTGGCCATCTTTTTCAGCTTGGGGATATCCAGCCTGATCTTGTCGTTCTTCTTAAGGTTCAGCGCATCGAGCGTGTTGCCCTTCAGCTCGATCACGAACTGCGTGTCGTACCCGCTGGGGTACTTCGTCAGGCGGTCCTCGTAGTCCGCATCGCTCTCGCCCGGCTTGCGCGGGTCGGGCACCATCTTGTGCATGGACACAATCCGCCCCGTCGCGTCCAGATAAATGATGTCGATCGGCACCGGACAATCGCGCATCACGAACGCCGTCGTCACCGGGCGCGGGAACACGAACAGCATCCCCCCGTCCGGCGCGATCACCTCGCGGAAGGACAGGCCCTTCATACGCTGGTCCTGATCGACCGCGAGCTCGAGCTTGAACTTGCGCCCGCCGACCGTCACCTCCTCCGTCGGCAGCGTCGGGTTCATCTTGGGGTTCGCCGGAGCCTGGGGCTGCCCGGGAGCGGCCGGCGCCTTGGGCTGTGCCGCGGGCTGGACCCTGGTCCCCTGGCCCTGCTCATCGCACCCGCACATCGGCAGCGCGAACACCACGCCGCCCGCGAGCACCGCACCCGCCATCACCATTCTCAGCCCAACAGCCATGCCTCATCCTCCGGCGTAAAGGTCACCCTCGCCCTGGGAATCCTATGAACGTCCAGGCGCTCCCGGAACTCCGCGCTGCTCATCTCCTGCCTCGCGGCCACAACCTCGCACCAGTACGCGACCAGACCCACCACCCGCTCCGCCCGCACCCCCCGGGCCCGGTAGGTGTCCAGGCGCGTGTCCCCGTGCCGTTTCGCCAGCCGCCGGCCATCAGCCCCACGCACCAGAGGCAGGTGCAGGTACCGCGGCTCGGGCGACAACCCCAGCGCCCGGTACAACAGCAGTTGACGCGAAGCGCTCTCGAGCAGGTCATCCCCCCGCACGACCCGCGTGACCCCCTGCCGCGCATCGTCAACCACCACCGCGAGCTGGTAGGCCGGCTGCCCAGGCCGCCCGCTGTCCCGGTGCGTCCACACGATGAAGTCCCCGATGGTGCGCGACACCTCGAAGCCCTGCGGCCCCGCAAAGTCATCCGCAAACTCCACCGCGCCCGCCCCCACCGCCAGCCGCCAGCTCGGCGCCTCATCCGTGAACACCCGTGGGATCACCGGCGGCCGCAGCGACGCCGGGAACACCACCTCGTGCGACCCCTCCTGCGGCGCCGACGCCGCGCCCTCCACTTCCTTCCGCGTCATTGCGCACGGGTACACCAGCCCGCGCTCCGCCAGCCGCTCCATCGCCGCCCGGTACGGCGACAGGTCCGCCGACTGCACCACCGGCCCCTCATCCCAGTCCATCCCCAGCCACCCCAGCAGGTCCACCGTCAGCTCGATCACCCCCGCCTTCACCCGCGGCGTGTCCAGGTCCTCCACCCGCAGCACCACCCGCCACCCCCCCTGCCGCGCCAACGCCCAGTTCACCAGAAACGTCCGCGCATTCCCCAGGTGCAACGCCCCCGTGGGCGAAGGCGCCAGCCGCGTGACCTCTCGCATCGAATCCTGTGCCGCCACACACCCAGAATACGCTCTTCCGCCCTCCGCTTTCCGCTTTCCCTCCCCCTCAGTCCGCCTCCTCCACAATCTCCTTCCGCGTCGTCTCGAAAATCGCCAGCACCTCCTTCTGCTCCTGCCGCCCCAGCCCCAGCCGCTCCATCGACGTCTTGATGTCCCCGATCATCGCGTCGAACTCGCTGTTGCTGATCCGCATCCCGTCATGCACGGAGCCCATGTCCCGGCCCTGGTAACTGGCCGGCCCGCCCGCCGCGAGTGAGATGAACTCCACCATCCGGTCCTTGAAGTGCCCCACGTTCTGCGCGCTCGCGTCCCACGCATCGATATCCCCCTTCAGCAGCCCGCCGTCCACGTTCCGCCGCGCGAAGTTCACCCGCGGGTCGTTCACCACCCGCGTCGTGAAGTCGTCCACCAGCGCCCTCACGCCGCCCTCGCCCCCCAGCCGCTCGTACAGCGTCGCCGCACGCTTCTCCGCCTCTTCCTTCCGGTCCCCCACCCGCATCTCCGCGCGCTGGTCCGCCTCAGGGTTCCCCGACCCCGCCACCTCGTCCTCCGGGTTCTGCCCCCAGCCACACCCGCCCATCCCCAGCGCCCACACGCCCAGCACGATCGCAACACAACGCTTCATTCCTGTTCTCCTTCCAGTCTTCGGGTGCTCGGCGCATCCCGCCCTTCAACCCGCGGCAGGTACGCCCGCACAAACGCATTCCTCAGCACGTTCCCCACGATCTCAAGCACGCTCGTCCTCGGGTCCTCCAGCTCCCCCTCGATCGTGATCCGCGTCCCGAACTGGTCCCGCGGCTGGTTCGTCAGCAGCTCCCCCACCGTCCCCACCAGCGCCTCCCACAGCAGCTCCAGCGGGTTGTCCTCCCCGATGTCCTGCAAGCTGATCACCTGCACATTGCGGAACAGCGGCTTCACATACCCATCCACGAACCCGTCCTTCGTCGAGAACTCCACCACCAGATCAAACCGCCCGCCCTCAAAGTCGAACTCCCCGTACGCCTCCGCCAGGTCGTTGAGCTGGTTGACATCCACCCCGATCACGCGGCATGCCACCTCGAAGTGCGGCCGGTAGGACCCGGGGTCCAGCGCCATGTCCAGCTCGAACATCCCCCCCATCGCCTCCGCCTCCGCTTTCAGCGTGGCCATCAGCGGGTCGACCTTGTCCTCGATGTTGGTGAGGTTCTCCAGCACCGCGTGGACGCTCGACAGCTCCACATCCACCTCAGGGTCCTTGTGGAACGCCCGGAACGCCACCGTCCCCTCCACCACCTCCGCGCGGTCGATCCGGAACGGGTACAGGTCGTTGATGATCGCCAGCCACGGCTGCCCCGCCCCCGTCTGGTCCTCCTCCTCGCTCTCCCCATCCACGAAGTTCAGCTTGGGCCGCAGCATCGTGATCTCGCCCCGCAGCGCCCCCTTCAGCAGCGCATCCCACTGCATGGAGAAGTCCACCCGCTCCCCCTCAAAGAACGGCACCGGCACCACGTTCGTCGTCTTCACGATCTTGAGGTCATGGATCGAGTACGCCCCCCGCAGCAGCGCCACTTCAATCTCCCCCACCCGCCCGTCATAGTCCGGGCTGCGGTCGATCGTCCGGTTTACGTACCCCTGCAGCCACCACGGCAGCGCCAGCCGCGCCGCCACCACAAGCACCACCAGCACCGCCAACACCGGCAGCACCGCGCGCCGCAGCCGCCGCCTCTTCCGCGGCTTCTCCACACGCCCGCTGGCCGCACCGTCCTTCATCCACCCCTACCGTGCCACCAACCGCTCTCCACCCCGTGAACGCCTCCTAAACCGGCGCGCAGCCCTACACTGCACCCGCTATCACCCCGTTCTTTCCCAGGCTACGCCCGCTTCCCAAAGGGTCACCATGGAAAAGCTCACCGAAGACCAGATCACCGACGCCCTCAGGGGCGCCCCCGACTGGGCCCTGGTCGGCGAGGCCATCCAGAAGACCTACCAGTTCCGCGACTTCCTCACCGCCATGCAGTTTGTGGACACGGTCGCCGACGCCGCGGAACAGGCTCAGCACCACCCGGACATCCTGATCCGCTACAACCGCGTCACCCTGACGCTGGCCACCCACGACGCCGGCGGAATCACGACCAAAGACTTCGACCTCGCCAAGACGTCCGACACCTTCGCCACCAAGTTTCCGGGCTAGGGTGCCACGGGCCCGTCTTCGGGCCGTGCCGCCTGGTTCTCTTTACAGGGCCCGCTCTACCCCTCCGCCTCAATCTGTATCCCCGCCAGCGCCGTCATCGGGTCCGGCGCGAACCGGAACACCTTGTCCAGCCCCGTGATCAGGAACACCGACCACAGGTCGTCCTTCACCGAGCAGATCTTCAGCAGCTTCTTGTTCTCCGCAAGCTGCTTCCGCAGCCGCAGGAGCTGCGCAAGGTTCGAGCTGTTCACATAGCTCACCGCCGCGAAGTTAAGCACCACGTGCGGCACGTGCCCCTTCTGCTCGCTGATCCGCTGCGAGATCCCGCTCAGCTCCTCCGAGAGCGCAGGCTCATCCGCAAGCTCGGCGATCACGATATTGTCCGACCAGTCGGTGGCCATGGCTGCGTTCCGAAAACTCCCCCTCCCTGAGGGAGGGGGCCGGGGGGTGGGTTCGTTCGGCACCAGTTTACCAGAGCCGCCACTGGCAGTACGCCCCCGCCCGCCCACGGTTCTAACCGGGTCGTTTGAGTCGCGTGCTCCGGCCGGCTAGCTCCACGGGTTTCGCACCTGAACCCCCGGCGGCACACCGCCCCAATCCACCACGTCGAAGTCAACCACGAGACTCACCGGAACCCGCCCGACCATGCCCCACATGATCGGGTAGAGCCCATCTCCACGCCCCGAAACGCTCGTCACGACACCGCCGTGTTCACGGCCGAGTTCCTGCACCGGGGGGCCCTGCGCGTCCAGCTCTTCCGTCCATTCATCCAGTTGCGCCTCTCGAAGCGACCGTCGCGTCGCCTCGTCCGCGATGCACCCGAGGCCGTGATCCGCGGCGAGCCCCGGCCATCCTGTTCTACGCCACCATCGGAACCACCAGTTCCCGGCCGGCTCCGCAGGCTCCCATCGCTCCGCGGTCATGTCTCGGACCCGCACACCCAGCATGGCCGTCAGCGGCCCCTCCGCCAGCAAAGCAATCACGGCGAAGGTGGCGTAGCTCCCCGGCGCAAGCGTGCGCGCCAGCGCCCGGCAGGAGCTGCCTAGCAGCATTTCCGGCCCGCACACGACCACTTTCCCAGAACGCAACCTGAGTTCGGGCCCCTCGGCCACCTCAAACCCGACCTGCTCAACCTTCCGAACGACAGGACGGCCGTGAACGTCCCACACTTCGCGCCGCCCAACGGT
>JAEYTB010000201.1 GCA_023434205.1 Planctomycetota bacterium
TGGCGCCGGTGCTGGAGGGCGTGCTGCGGTCGGAGTCGGCGCTCGACAAGCTGCCGGAGTGGGCGCGGATGCAGGCGATTGCGCGGGGGGCGAGCGAGCAGCCGCAGGTGCGGGTGGTGGCGGAGCCGGCGCTGAACGCGCTGGTGGTGAGCGGGCCGCGGAATGTGCTGGAGGTCGCGGAGCAGGTGATCGCGCAGCTGGATGTGGACGCGTCGCAGCGGGCGGGCGACCGCACGGTGCGGGTGATCACGCTCCAGAACGCCGACGCGGCGACGCTGGCGACGAACCTTCAGGCGGTGTTCGCGGAAGAGAAGGGCAAGGACCCGGCTCCGACGATCCGCGTGGATGCGCAGAGCAACTCGCTGATTGTGCGCGCGACGACCGATCAGCTTGCGCAGGTCGATGAGCTGACGCGGAAGCTGGATGCCGCGGCGGTGAGCGGCAGCCGGCAGATGCGCATGGTGAGCGTGGACAAGAGCCGCGTGGACGCGGAGCTCCTGGCCAGCACGCTGCGGCGGCTGCTGGAGCAGCAGGGCGGGGTGAAGGTGGAGGTGATTTCGGCGGAGGAGTTGCTCAAGCAGAACGGTAAGGACAAGCCGCAGGAGCCGCCGAAGAAGGTGGGCTCGGCCGATGACCGGGGGTTGCGAAGTCAAGTAGGCGGGGCGACGGGCGGGGTCGTGGCGGCGGCGGTCGTCGCGGCCGTGCTGGCGCAGCCCGGGGAGACGGCCCAGCCCGGGGCGGCGCCGCAGCCCGAGGGCGAGGAGGCGGGGCTGACGATCGCGGTGGACCGGGCGACGAACTCGATCATGCTGGTGGGCTCGCCGCGGTTGACGGACCGGATCGCGGCGCTGGCGGAGACGCTGCAGCGGCAGATGCCCAGCGAGCCGGTGGGCGTGCGTGTGATCGGCCTGCCGGCGGGGGCGGATGTTGACGCGATCACGGCGGTGGTGCGGCAGACGGCGCAGCAGATCGGGCGGCAGTCGCCGGGGAACCCCGGCGGGTTCAGCGGGCCGGTGAGCATCATGCCCGACCCGGCGGGCTCGTCGCTGATCGTGCTGTGCAACGACACGGACTTTGCGACGGTGGGCACGCTGGTGGGCACGCTGGCGCAGGGCGGGCCGGCGGCGGCGGTGACGGTGAAGGTGTACCCGCTGACGAGCATCACGGCGCCGCGGGCGATCGCGGCGCTGCGGGACCTGTTCTCGGTCTCGCCGGTGGGCCGGCAGACGCAGCGCGTGCGGGAGTTTGAGGTGACGATGCCGGGGGCGGGTGCGGCCGCGCGGATCGACCCGTCGCTGGTGCGGATGACGCCGGACCCGGGCGGGGCGTCGGTGATCGTGGCGGCGCCGCAGGAGGCGTTCGCGCTGATCGACCGCCTGATCGAGACGATCGATCAGAGCCCGGTGCGGGACCGGCTGGCGATCCGTCGGTACGAGCTGAAGAACGCGCGGGCGCAGGAGCTGAGCCGGACGCTGCAGTCGCTGTTTGATGCGCAGCGGCAGGGGGCGGGGGCGGCGGAGCTGCCGCAGGCGCGGTTTGTGGCGGATGATCGGACGAACTCGATGCTGGTGACGGCGTCGGGCCCGCAGCACCAGGATGTCGAGCGGCTGCTCGAGACGGCCGACGCGTCGCTGGACCAGGCGGACCGGGAGCTGGCGATCATCACGCTGCAGCAGGCCTCGCCCTCGACGGTGCAGCGGATCGTGGACGAGGTGGTGGTGGGGCGCGACCCCGCGAAGAAGGACCGGATCAGGATTTCGGCACAGGACGGGAGCAGCCTGTTCGTGGTGCATGCGCCGGCGGCGGACATCGCGGCGGTGCGGGAGATCGTGGCGCAGGTGGACTCCGCCGAGACGACGGGGCTGCCGGTCCGGTCGATCAAGCTGGAGCGGGCGGACGCGGCGGTGGTGGCGACGGCGCTGCAGAAGTTCTTCACCGACCGGGCGGCGGTCTCGAGCCGGCCGGGGGTGCGGGCGGTGAACCGCGTGGCGGTGGTGGGGGACCGGCGGACGGGCACGCTGATCGTGTCGGCCAGCAACGACGACTTTGCGCAGGTCGAGAGTCTGGTCAAGACCTTTGACACGCCGACGCCGATGCAGGACTTCCAGTTCAAGGTGGTGCCGCTGCGGCACGCGCGGGTCTCGGACATCAGCAACACCATCAAGCAGGTGATCGACGAGATGCGCTGGGAGACGATGTTCTCCAGCCGCCAGCCGCCGGAGGGCAACGACCACAAGCTGTATGTCGAGGGCAACGAGTCGACGAACTCGGTGGTGCTGGTGGGGCGGGGCGAGGGGATCGCGGCGGCGGAGCGGGTGATCGCGGCGCTGGACCTGCCGCCCGAGCAGAGGGCGGCGACGGTGATGCGGAGCGTGGTGGTGAAGTCGGCGGACGTCACGGCGCTGCGGAACGTGCTGCAGCGGGCGTTCTCGACGCCCGGCTGGCGGCCGTGGCGCGGGCCGGACCCCGAGGCGATCACGGTGGAGGTGGATAAGGGCCGGCGGGCCCTGATCCTGCTGGGCCGGGCGGAGCGCGTGGAGCAGGCGCTGGGGTATATCAAGGAACTGGACGAGGGGCCCGACGGCGCCGGCGCGAGCATCGAGGCGATCACGCTGACGCACGCGCGTGCGGACCGCGTCAGCCAGTCGCTGCGGCAGTTCTTTACGGACCGTGCGCGGGCGCAGGGGGTGGACGCGAGCACGGTGAGCGTGATCGGGAGCCAGGACGGGAACGTGCTGATCGTCAGCGCTTCGGACGATGACATGAAGACCCTGCGCGACCTGGTGGCGCAGATCGATCAGCCCGACGGGGGCAAGGACCGCCGGATCGAGGTGTTCGTGCTGAGGAACGGCGTGGCGCGGGACACCGCGGATGCGCTGCGGTCGATGTTCGCGCGCAGCGCGCGGGCGGACGAGCAGGTGATCATCACGCCGCAGCCCAGCACCAACTCGCTGATCGTGTCGGCGCCCGCGGCGAGCTACGAGGAGGTCATCGCGCTGCTGCGGCAGCTGGACTCGGCGCCCAAGGGCGAGGAGGCGAACATCGAGACGGTGGCCCTCACCTCGGCGAAGGCCCAGGAGGTGGCGACGGCGCTGCGCAACGCGCTGCCGCCGGCGGTCAAGGTGACGATCACGCCGGTGGTGCGGAGCAACTCCCTGCTGCTGACGGGCAGCAAGGAGGCGATCGCGCTGGTGATGGACCACATCAGGAAGCTGGACACCGAGCCGGTGCGGAGCGGGCTGGTGTTCCGGCGGTTCCGGATCGCGAACGCGGACGCGACGGACGTGGCGTACACGGTGGAGCAGATGCTGCGGGCCCGGCCGCGGAACGCGGTGGACGGGGACGCGTCGATTGATTACTCGCGTCAGGACAACACGCTGACGGTGTACGCGCCGTCGGACCAGATCGAGGAGATCGACAAGATCATCCGCGAGCTGGACACGCCGGTGGGCGAGGACCGGACCACCGAGTTCGTCAAGCTGGACTTCGCCAAGGCGGAGGCGACGGCGAACGCGCTGAAGAACTTCTACGGGCGGTTCGCTCCCGAGGCGGCGAACCCGGGGGCACGCAACGTCACGATCATTTCCGACCCGGTGTCCAACTCGCTGGTGATCCGGGCGGACAAGGGGCAGTGGGAGGGCATCCGGCAGCTGCTGAGCAAGCTCGACACGAAGGAGTATGACACGGCCCGGCAGCTGGCGGTGATCCCGCTGGCGCACGCGGACGCGGCGAGCGTGGCGAAGGCCCTGAACGACGGGCTGCGGGCGCCGCTGGAGGAGCAGTTCCGCCAGGCGCAGGCGCGTGCCGCGGCGGCGAACCGGCCAGGGAACAACCAGCGGCCGCAGTTCATCGAGCCGACGGTGCTGACGGCGGCGGAGGGGCTGCCGACGGTGTCGGCCGAGCCGATGACCAACGCGGTGATCGTGTTCGCGAGCAAGAACGACCTGGAGCGGATCCAGGGGATCGTGCGGCAGCTCGACGTGGCGGGGTTTGACGAGATGCCCATGCCGCGGATCATCCCGCTGCGGAGTGGGAAGCCCTCGGCGGTGGCGGCGAGCATCCGGGAGCTGTACCTGAACCGGCAGCCCAACCAGCGGGTGCAGGGGCCCAAGGCGGTGCTGGTGATCGGGGACGACTCGTCGGGCGCGCTGATCGTGCGGGCGGACGATGAGAAGTTCGCGCAGATCAAGGCTCTGGCGGAGACGCTGGAGCAGCAGGGCCAGATCGGGCGGGTCACGCCGCACGTGGTGGCGCTGAGGAATGTCGCCGCGGGACGGCTGCGTCAGACGCTGCTGGCGACGTTCACGGAGACTGCGAAGGCGCAGGGTGAGACGCTGGCGATCGAGGTTGACCGGACGAGCAACTCGCTGGTGATCGCTTCGAGCAGCCGGCTGCTGGAGGAGATCAGGCGGGTCATCGACGAGCTGGACGCCGCGAACACGCCCGCCGCGGAGCCCGGGAAGCCCGAGGGCTCTCCGCTGTCGGCGGCGTTCACGATCATCGACGTGCAGAACAACGCGCCGGCGGACCTGAAGAAGCTGCTGGACGACATGGGGCTGACTCGCCCGCAGAACCTCGACCAGAGAGGGATTGTTTCGGAGGCGGTGACGATCGTGCCGATGACGAGCCGGCGGGCGCTGGCGGTGATCGCGAGCCCTGCGGACGCGCGGGCGGTGGAGAGCCTGGTGCGGGCGCTGGACGCCGAGCCGGTGGATGCGCAGCAGCAGCTCGCCGTGATCCCGCTCAAGATGGCGACGGCCAAGCCGCTGGCGGACACCCTGGCGGCGATGCTCAAGCCCGCCGACCCCGCGGCACAGGCCGGGCAGACCGGGCCCGCGCGGGCTCTGGCGGAGCAGATCCGCAGGCTGGGCCTGAGCAAGAACGGGCTGAACCAGACGCCGCTGACGGTGGACCTGAGCAAGCCGATCCGGCTGGTGCCGGACGTGGAGGCCAACGCGCTGGTCATCGCCTCGACGCAGGGCAACATCGATGCGCTGAAAGAGGTGGTGAAGCTGCTGGACACGCTGCCGGTGGGCGATGCGGTGCTGGTGCGGATCTTCAACCTGGAGAACGCGTCGGCGGTGCGGGCGCAGGCCGTGATTCAGCAGCTGTTCGCGCAGGGGGAGGCGATCCGCCGCCTGCCCGGCACGCGCCGCCAGGGCCTGCCGCCCACGGCGACGGGCCAGGCGCTGGCGGGTGAGATCGCGGTGACGGTTGATGAGCGGACCAACGCCCTGATCGTCGCGGGCCGGGAGGAGGCGGTCGCGCTGGTCGAGGTGCTGATCCGCGATCTTGACAGCGAGCGGGCGGGGAAGTGGGTGGAGCCGACGGTGATCCCGCTCAAGCACGCGGACAGCTCGACGCTCGCGGCGACGCTGACCACGATCCTGGTGCGGGGCGTGGCGACGACCCCCGAGGCCCTGGGGCTGCAGCGGCAGTACGGCCGCCTGCGGATGCTCGCCGACGTCCCCGCGGGCGCTCCGGGGGCCGCGCCGGGTGAGCCGCCCAGCTTTGTGGAGGCGGACCTCTTTGCGCCGCTGCACGGGCTGGTGATCGCGTCGGAGGACCAGCTCAACAGCCTGATCGTGATCGGCACGCCCGCGAACACGCAGGTGGTGCGGCAGCTGGTGGCGATGCTGGATGTGGAGGCCGCGTCGGCGGCGAACACGGTGCGGGTGTACCCGCTGAAGTTCGCCGCGAGCGAGCGGGTGGTGGGGGTCGTGCGCGACCTGTTCCGGCAGCGGGAGGCCTCACCAGACCACCGGCCGGAGGACCGGCTGATCGTGTCGTCGGACGCCAGGACGAACTCGGTGATCGCGACGACGAGCGCGAAGTCGTTCGCGATCCTTGAGGGCCTGCTGAAGACGCTGGACGGGGAGCAGACGAACTATTCGGTGGGGCTGCACGTGGTGCCCGTGATGGCGGGGGATGTGCGGCAGCTGGCGCCGCGGATCGACAGGCTGATGCGGGAGCGGATCGCGGCGGCGGCGCGGGTCGGGTCGGTCAGCAACCCGATGGACGCGTTCAGCATTGAGCCGGAGCCGACGAGCAACCTGCTGATCGTCGCCGCGAGCAATGAGAACCTGCAGGTGGTGAAGGAGCTGGTGGCGGCGCTCACGGCGGGGGCGGACAGCCTGGCGAAGGGCGAGCGGATGGACATCATCCAGCTCACGCGTTCGCGGGCGGCGGAGGTGGCCGAGTCTCTGGGGCGGCTGTACATCGAGAAGGAGATCGCGCGGCGCGGGGCGGGGGCGGTCAGCGCCACCGCGAACGAGCGGCTGAACGCGGTGGTGATCCACGGCAACGAGTCGGACATGATCGAGCTGCGGGCGCTGGCCAACAAGCTCGACACGGCGGAGGTGCTGGCGAGGCAGCAGATCAAGTGGATCGAGCTGAAGTCGGCGAACGCGGCGGAGGTGGTGCGGCTGCTGCAGAGCGTGCTCGCGGGGCGGCCGCTCTCGGGCGGGCAGGCGCGGCAGGCGATGAAGGTGCAGTTCCTCCGCGACCGGCTGCACACCGAGCTGGGCACGCAGCTCGCGGCGGCGGGCCGCAAGCCGACGGAGGCGGATATCGACGGGGCAATCAAGGACCAGGTGACGCTGAACGCGGACACGCGGACCAACTCGATCTGGATCACGGCCCCCGAGCCGATTGTCAGGCTGCTGACGGAGATGATCGAGGACATCGAGGCGTCGTCCGCGGGGGCGCGCAAGATCGAGTACTTCAAGCTGATGAACGCGGACGCGCGGCAGATGGCCGAGGTGCTGCGCGACACGTTCAACCTGCGTCAGCAGGGCAACGCGCTGGTGCTGGTCCCGGTGGGGCAGCCGGGCGAGCCGCAGCCGGCGGACCCCGCCGCTCCCGTCCCGCCCGCGGGGCTGGGGGACACGACGGTCACGGCGGTTCCGGACGAGCGTCAGGCGCTGTCGATCGCCGTGGATGCGCGGACAAACACGCTGATCGTGAGCGGCACAGCGGACTATCTGGAGCTGGTGCGCAAGCTGGTGGAAGAGCTGGACGGGATCGAGGCCAACGAGCGGGAGCGGCGGGTGTACTCGCTGCGGAACGCGAAGGCCAAGGAGATCGAGACGACGCTGAAGAGCTACTTCAGCAACGAGTCTTCGACGGAACGCAGCACGCTGGGGCCGCAGCTCTCCGGCTCGCTGATGCGGCGGCTGGAAGAAGAGGTCACGGTGGTGGGGGACGAGAACTCCAACAAGCTCGTGATCTCGACGAGCCCGCGGTACATGAACACGGTGCTGTCGATCATCGACGAGCTGGACGCGTCGCCGCCGCAGGTGATGATCCAGGTGCTGCTGGCGGAGATCACGCTGGACAACACGGACACCTGGGGCATGGACGTGACGGTCGGGCCGTTTGGCGGCGAGGGGTACCGGATCGGTTCGACGCCCGCGGGGGCGTCGGTGGCGACCGCGCTGGGCGTGCCGAACCTGTCGGTGTCGTCGGCGGACTTCGGGATCCTGATTCGTTCGCTTGAGGAGCAGGGCAAGCTCGAGGTGCTCAGCAACCCGCAGGTGATGGTGAACAACAACCAGACCGCGAAGATCCAGGTGGGCGAGAACGTGGCGGTGGTGAACGGCGTCGAGCGGTCGAGCGTCGGGAGCTCGTTCGCGAACATCATCCGCGAGGACGTGGGCATCATCCTGAACGTGGTGCCGTCGATCAGCGCGGACGGCTTTGTGCGGATGGACATCCAGCCGGAGATCAGCCAGCTCTCGGCGAAGACCACGCAGATCAGCAGCGACGTGGCGGCCCCGATCATCAACAAGCGTGCCGTGGACACGGTGGTGACGGTGAAGGACGGGCAGTCGGTGGTGATCGGCGGGCTGATCCAGACGACCGAGGAGCAGCGGCGGACCAAGGTGCCGTACCTGGCCGACATCCCGATCCTGGGCCTGCCGTTCCGCACGAAGAAGGACACGAACGTCAAGACCGAGCTGCTGGTGATCCTGACGCCCCGCGTGATCCCCGGGGAGGCGGGCACGGCCGAGCCGCTGATCCAGGACGTGACGGAGGAATCCGTCGGACGCCTGGAGGACCCGAGCAAGATCGAGGATTACCTCGAGCGGATCCGGCTGGAGGTGAAGGAGAAGCGGGCGAAGGAGGCGGAGGCGCTCCAGGAGCAGCTGTACCAGCAGGAGGCGCCGCCCGCGTCTCCGGGGTCGATGTCCGAGCCGACGCCGGCGCCGTTCGAGCCGTCCCGGGTCATGCCCAACCCATCGCGATCGAGGTGAGCCCTGATGCGACGCCTGAGTCTGTCTCTGCTTCTGCTGTGCGTTGGCGGCTGCGTGAGCGATGAGCCCGGCCGCCGTCCGCTGCCCGCCCAGCCCGCGTCCATCCAGCCCACGACGGTGGGGGTGTGGGCGACGCCTCCGAGGGATTCCGATGCGAACGGGTTCCTCGACTCTGTGGACATCACGGTGTACGTCTCGTCGGACCAGTTCCCGGCGCCGGTGCATGTGCCGGGGCGGTTCACGTTCCGGCTGATCGGGGCTGATAAGTCAGTGCTGGCGCAGTGGGAGCTTGACGAGCCGGCGACCACCGCGGCGATGCGTCGCAACGCCGTGGGCCCGGGGTACTTTTTCCGGCTGAACGTGAAGGAAGTGGCGAAGGACGAGTTTGAGGCGCAGTCGACGGACCTGGCGGCGGAGTTCACGCCGCGGACGGGTTCGGCCGTGTCGGCGCCGCTGACGGGGCTGCGGTTCGGGCGCGTCCGCCCGCTGGTTCAGCCCGGGCGCAAGTAGGTTATCCTTC
>JAEYTB010000213.1 GCA_023434205.1 Planctomycetota bacterium
GGCTTGACCTCGGGCTCCACGGGCGATGGGCGGGGCGGCGTGTTGAGGGGCTCGTCGGGCGCGCGGGCCGGGGGCGGTTCCTTGGGTGTGACGCCGCGGATCGTGTCGTCCGCCTGCGCGAAGGACACCTTGGGGTCGCTGGGCCACCACCAGTACACAGAAATCCAAAGGGCCACCAGCAGAACCAGCCCGCCCGCGATCCGTCCTGCGGCTTCGGTCATACCTCAACCCTCGGCACTATGCCCCGGCGGTCTCCAATCGTCGCGATTCGATGGGGGCTCCGCCCGCAGGAGGAGTCGGGGGCAGCTTTTCGACCTTGCGGGACCACACGATGGGGGCCGCCACCGCGACCGTCGAGTAGGTGCCCACGATCATGCCCGTGCAGAGGGCGAACGCGAAGGCACGGACGCCCTCGCCGCCCAGGAAGTACAGGATTACGCATGAGATGATGGTCGTTCCGCCGGTGATCAGGGTTCGGCTGAACGTCTGGTTGACCGAGTCGTTGATGACCTGCGCGGAGGCGTAGGGCAGTTTGCCGCGGTTCTCGCGGATGCGGTCCATGACCACCACCGTGTCGTTGAGCGAGTAGCCGGCGATGGTGAGCAGCGCCGCGACGGTGTTGAGGTTGATCTTGAAGGGCAGCAGGCCGATCGACGCGGCGAAATCGTGGGTGGCCGAGCTCTCGTACAGGATCTCTGCCAGGGCCAGCAGGCCCAGCACCGTCAGCACGTCGTGGACCAGAGCGATGACCGCCGCGAGGGCGTACCGCGGCTGCTTGAACCGGATCCAGATGTATACGCCGATGAAGAAAAAGCTGAGCAGCACCGCGGTGATCGCGTTGGTCTTGAAGGTTTCCGCGATGGTGGCGCTGAAGTTGTGGACGCTCGCGGGGCTGGAGGGCTGCGTCAGCGCCTCCTGAGCGAGGGCCCACTCGACCGACTTGAGATCGGAGTCCCAGCGGGCCTCGTTGTCGAAGATGCTGGCCCCGTCGTCCGCGACCACCAACACCGCGTTGCGGACGTTGGCGTCGGTGCCGTCGGTGACGAAGATCTCCCAGGGGCGGCTGAGCGTGGACGAGTAGCGCTCGTGCTGGCGCATCATGGTGATGCGCTCGTTGAGGTCGGCGAGGGTCACCGGCCGCTCGGCGGATGGGGAAGCCAGGTCCTTGAGCACGACGACCGCGCCGCCCATGTAGCGGGACACATCCGAGCGCAGGGTCGAGAGCATGGGGTCGGGGATATTGGCCCCGAGGGTGGCCCGCTCGATCGGGTAGACCGGGGCCCTCGAGGATGGGTTGTCCGCGCCCGCAAAGCTCAGGCGGGGCTTGGCGTCCAGGAAGTCCGCGAACTGGGCGACCACCGCCTCGGTTACGGCGGGCGCGTTGGTCGCCACGGTCTTGATGTCGAACTGGTCGGAGGTGATGCCGTCCGCGGCCGGGTTGATCGGCAGCACCTCGGCAAAGCGGAGGGCCCGCAGTTCGTCGCCCTCGGGGGCGGCGTCGCCGATGGCCTTCACGCGCTCGACCACCTCGGGGCGGGTCAGCGTCATCCGCTCTTCCGAGCCCGGCTTGGCCTTGAACTGGAGCGTGACCTGGGTGCCGCCCAGGAACTCGTTGTCCAGCATGTGCGAGCCCTGCTTGATAACAAGGCCCAGGCCCATGAGGACGTACACCGCGGAGATCGCCGCGAACACGTAACGCAGGCGGATCCAGTTGATCTTGGGCGTCAGCACCCGCTGCACGGCGGGGACGGCGGTCGCGAGCATGGGGGCCCGCTTCCAGCCCGCGAGCAGCAGCATCTGCATGAGCAGACGTGTCGCGGTGAGGGCGGCGAACAGGGTCGCGACCACGCCGATGCCCAGGGTGATGGCGAAGCCGCGGATTTCGGGCGTGCCGGTGTAGTAGAGCACCACGCACACGATGAGGTTGGTGAGGTTGCCGTCGACGATGGACGAGAGCGCCTTGTCGAAGCCCACGCGCACGCCGGTCTTGAGGTCGGCGCCGCGGTTGAGCTCCTCACGGATGCGCTCGTAGACGAGCACGTTGCTGTCCACGGCCATGCCGAAGGTGAGGATCACGCCGGCGATGCCGGGCATGGTGAACGCCGCGTTGCTCACGGCCATCATGCCCAGCACCAGGATCGCGTTCACCATCAGGGAGAACACGGAGATGATGCCAAGGCCCCAGTAGTACACCACCATGAACCCGGCGGTAATGAGCATGGAGAGCACGCCGGCCATCAGGCCCTTGCGGAGGTTGTCGGCGCCCAGCTGCGGGCCGACGGCGCTGATGCTGATGGGTTCGGGGCTGAGCTTGGCCTGGAGCGAGCCGCCTGCGAGCACTCGCCGGATGTAGTCGATTTCCTCGGGGGAGAACTCGCCCTCGATGATGCCGCTGGTGGAGATCTCGCTGTTGAGGTTGGGCGCGGTGTAGACCTCGTCGTCCAGCACGATCGCCATCTGGTCCTGGACGTGGTTGCGGGTCAGCTCGCCGAGCTTGACGCCGCCCGCGGCGGTCATCTCAAAGCTGATGGCCGGGCGGCCCATGCGGTCCTGCCCGACGCCCGCGCGGCTCACGCCCTCGCCGGGGTTGGGCGTGAAGGTGGTGTTGCGCGTGTCGTACACCAGCATGTAGTACGCGCCGCCGCGGTACTCGGCGACGTACCCGCGCCGGAGGAAGTACCCGGGGGTGTTGGCGACAGGGTCGGAGGTGAGGGTGTCGATGTCCTGCTGGGTGTTGACCCAGCCGTCGATCTGGTTGATCTTCAGCCAGCGGGTGTCGGTGGACTTGACGTTGCGGGGCCCCACCTCGTGGAACTCACGCCGCAGCCGCTCCTCTTCCGGCGGGTGCTTGCCGGGGTCCACGGTGATCCGGAACGACAGCACGCCGGCGCCCTTGAGCATGCGGATGAGGTCGTTGGGGTCATCCAGCGTCTTTCGCTGGGCCGCGTAGGCGTCGTAGGCCGCGAGGACCCGCTCAAGGTCAGCCTTGGCGTCGGGGTAGTCCTCGAACAGCTGCTTGCGGGCGACCTCGCGCGGGCTGTCCAGCACGATCGGCTGGCCCTTGTCCATGATCGTCCGGCGGCGGGTGGAGGCCTCCACCACGCGCCGGATGTCCTCGGGCGCGACGGAGGTCCGCAGGGCGCGGGCCCGCAGCTCGTCCAGCTTCAACTCCGCGGCGGCGATCTCCGAGACCAGCCGCGCGTCCGCCGCGGGGTCGGCGGCGGCCTGCCGCTCGGCCCGCTTGGCGGCGATCAGGTCGTGGGTGGCGGCGGCGTCCTGGAGGACCGACCGGCGCGTGTCGTTGGTGCCGCTGAGGCGGGTAATCTCGGCGGCCCGCTGGTCCGGCGGGAGGCGCAGGAGCTGCTCGATGCGGGCCTCGGTGAGCTTGTTGCGGCCGAGCTCGACCAGCATCTCGTCGAACTGCTGCTTGAGCTTCTTGACCTCGTCGCCGGGGAGAGGCATGGTGACCTCGATCCGGTCGTTGCCGACCTGGACCATCGAGATTTCCATGACGCCGTCGGGGTCCACGCGCTCTTTGAGGGCCTGGATGGTCTTGTCGATGACCTCCTTGGGGTCCTCGTTGAGGCCGATCGCCACCGAGTAGACAAGGCTGACGCCGCCTCGCAGGTCCTTGCCCAGCCGCAGCGATTCCTGTGGCGGGTAGACGAAGTACACCGCCGCCATGAGGACGACGACGACCAGGATCAGAGTCTTGTAAAGCTGTCTCATAATCACTCGGAATGGCGGCGGAGCGGCGGGGCCCACCTGGCGTGAACGGCGCGGGGAACGCGGCGGGTCGGAAGTTTAGACGGCGGTCGTCGCGGGCTCGGACTTGACCTCGGCGATGGAGCCTTCCGGCTTGCCGCGGGATTCGAGGATGCCCTGCACCGAGCTCTTGTGGAAGCGGATGCGGCCCTCTTCGACGCGGAGGACGACCTCGTGCTCGTTCATTTCGACGACGGTGCCGATGATGCCGCCGATCATCTGCACCTTGTCCTGCTTCTTGAGCGAGCTCATCAGCTCGGCCCGCTTCTTCTTGTCCTTGCGGCCGGCCATGATGCTGGTGAACAGCATGATCAGGACCATCGCCAGGATGAGGAACATGAAGCTGCCGCCCATGGGCGAGCTCTGCTGCGTGGGCCCGGCGGGGGTGCCGAGGGCACCGTTGCCGCCGGTGACGGGCTGGCCGACGGGGGTTGCGGGCTGGGCCGCGACGGGTGCCGCACCTGCCTGCGGGGCCGCGGGATCGCCGGTCTGCCCCAGAACAACCCACTGCACCCAACCGCTGTTGACATTCTGACTCATGTCCTGCTCTTTCTGGCGCCCGGAAGATGGGCCGCCCCCACGTGGTGTATCACGAACTCCGACCGGGGCCTAAGCGACTGTCACCCTCCGGGGGAGGCCGCCTTCAGCACCGGCCAACGGGCTTCCAACCCGGCCCACGACCCGTCCCTGACGGCCTGCCGCAGGTCCATCATAAACCGCTGGAAGTGGCGTAGGTTATGCAGGCTTACGAGGATCGGCCCGAGCATCTCGCCCGCGGCGAACAGATGCCTCAAGTACGCCCGGGAAAAGGGCCGTCCTTCTGGGGTCTTCCACCCATACGCCGACGGGTTGCAGGCGTGGCAGTCGCAGCCGGCCTCAATGGGCCCCTCGTCCAGGGCGTACTGGTTGTTCTTGAGCCGGATCTGCCCGGTGCGGGTAAAGGCGTTGGCGTTGCGGCCGTTACGCGTCGGCAGCACGCAGTCGAACATGTCCACCCCCGCCCTCACGGCGGCGAGAATGTCCCGCTCGTAGCCCACACCCATCAGGTACCGGGGCTTGTCGGCCGGGAGCAAGGGTGCCGTGTGCCGGACCACGCGTTCGATGGCTTCGGGGGGCTCCCCCACCGCCACCCCGCCGATGGCGTAGCCGGGGAGGTCGATGTTGGTGACCTGTTCTGCGCACCAGGTGCGGCGCTCCGGATCCGTGCCGCCCTGCACGATCCCGAACAGGGCCTGGTCGTGCGGGCGGGCGTGCGACCGCTTGCACCGCTCCAGCCAACGCACGGTCCGCTCGTTGGCGGTGGCGAGGCGTGCGGCGTGGTCGAAGCGGCGGGTGCGGCCGGTCGCCGCGGCACGGGCATCGCGCGAGACAGCGCCCATGACGCGGGCCCGCTGCGCCGCGTCCATGGTGTCGACGTTGGGGTCAACCGGAGGCGGGCAGTCGTCCAGGGCCATCATGATGTCGGGGCCCAGCTCGTTCTGGACCTTCATGGCGAGCTCGGGTGTGAGCAGGATGGTCTTGCCATCGATGATGGACTTGAAGGTCACGCCCTCGTCATCGACCTTGTTGGTATCGGCGAGGGAGTAGGCCTGGTACCCGCCCGAGTCGGTCAGGATCGGGCCGTCCCAGTTCATGAACCTGTGGACGCCCCCCAGCGTTTGGATCAGCTCTGACCCGGGCCGCAGCATCAGGTGGTAGGTGTTGTTGAGGACGATCTGCGCCCCAAGCTCTTGCAGGTGCTGGGGGAAGATGCCCTTGACCGACCCGCGGGTGCCCACGGGCATGAAGGCGGGCGTGTCGAAGCCGCCGTGGGGCGTCTCGACGCGGCCGACGCGGGCAGCGCAGGTTGTAGAAGTTGCGGTGACGCGGAAGGTGAGCGGGCCCGAGGTCACCGGCCGGACCTCTTGCTCTCCGTATCGCGCGCGAGCGCGGCCTTCTCCGCCTCGGTCAGGCTGTGGATGCCCTGGCGGTGGACTTTGGCAAGGATGCGGTCCACCTCGTCCTCGTTGCGGTCGCGCCGTCCGGGCGGCGGGTTGGCGGGTCGCTTCGCCGGCCCCGGGCGGCCGACCTTGCGCGAGTCGCGGAAGACATCAAAGAAGTCGCGCAGCAGGTGCGAGTTGCGGATGAAGAAGGCGCCCGCGATTGCGCCGCCCAGGTGCGCCGCCTCGCCCCCGGCGTTGCGGGCGCCCATGAGCAGCGAGACCAGGGCGATGCCGACGTAGAGGTACGCCATGGTCTTCAGCCGCATGGGGAACACGAAGAACGCGAGCACCTGGAGCGTGGGCGCGATGTAGGCGCAGGCCATGATGATGCCGAAGACGCCAGCCGACGCGCCGATGAGCGGCACCTTGGGGTCGGAGAAGAGAAGGCCCGGGACGCGCGAGACACCCATGTAACCAAGCAGGTTGCCGGCAAGGTTGAGCAGCAGGTACATCAGCCCGCCGAAGATGCCGCACGTGATGTAGAACGCCAGGTACTTCTTGCGGCCGAGCTGCTCCTCGACCATGCCGCCGAAGATGTAGAGCCCCAGCATGTTGAACGCCAGGTGCATGGGACCGGCGTGCAGGAACTGGAAGGTGAGGAACCGCCAGAACTCGAGGCCGCCCGCCGTGCCGTTTGGGTTGCGGTGCCAAAGCACTTCGTACGTCGAGAAGTGCCCGTGCTCCAGGGCGAACGAGTGGAAGCCCGGCATCATCGCCATGAGCACGAAGATCGCCACGTTGACGATGATGATCCACGTATTGACGGAGAAGCGGGAGAGCGACCTGAAGCCGCCCTGCTCTCCGCGGTAATACTCCCGGTCGTACAGCGCCATAGCCCTGGCGAATCTCCGCGGCTGAGTCGGCCCGACCGTGGGCCCGCGGCCGCCCCGACCTGGGGCGGCACAAGCGGGATGCTATCCGCGCCGCCGCCGCTCCGTCTCCCGGGCCAGCAC
>JAEYTB010000217.1 GCA_023434205.1 Planctomycetota bacterium
AGGGGACGCCATGGCCCGGCTGCTGGTTCCCTTCCTGCTCCTGCTGCTGCTCGTGGGAGCTTCGGTCCTGAGCGACACGCCCTCGCCCCGCGCGGACTTCACGTTCATCAACCGCGGCGACGTCACCACGATGGACCTGGCGATCATGTCCTGGAAGCAGGACTTCCGGGTGGCGCGCCTGCTGTACGAGGGCCTCACCCGACACGACCCGCTCTCTCAGGGCCACAACACCGTCCCCGGCGTCGCGGAGCGGTGGGACGTTTCGGACGACCAGAAGACCTACACGTTCCACCTGCGCTCGGACGCCAAGTGGTCCAACGGCGCGCCGGTCGTCGCCGGCGACTTCGTCTACGCGTGGCGCCGCGTGATCCTACCCGACAACGCGGGCGACTACTCGCAGATCTTCACGTGCATCCGGGGCGTGGCCGAGTTCCAGGAGTTCCGCACCAGGCAGCTTTCCGAGTTCGCACGGCTCCGCGATCTCAAGGACCGGCGGGCGGCGGCGCAGGAGTTCTGGAACGCCGCGCTGGCGAAGTGGGACGAACTGGTCGCGGTTAAGGCGCTGGACGACCGCACCCTCCGCGTCGAGCTGGTGCAGCCCACGCCCTACTTCCTTGAGTTGACGGGCTTCGGCAGCTTCTACCCCGTCTACCCGCCGCTGACCCGCGCGCATGAATCGCTGGACCCCGACACCGGCCGCGTGCGCACCGCCGCGGACTGGACCAAGCCCCCCAAGCTCATCTCCAACGGGCCGTTCACCCTGACCGTGTGGCGCTTCATGCGCGACATGCGGCTGGAGAAGAACCCGCACTGGTGGAACGCCGCCACCGTCCATATCGACACCATCGCCATCCCCTCGGTGCAAGACCCCAACGCGCAGGTGATGGCCTTCCGCACCGGCGCGGCGGACTGGGTCAGCGACGTCACGCCCGCGTACAGGGCGGACATGCTTGCCCAGAAGCAGGACTTCTACCGCGAGCACTGGGACGAGTACCAGTCGCTGAAGGCACAGCACGTAGACCCGATCGAGGTGGACCGCCGCCTGCCGCCCGACCCGCGCAAGAACATCCACTCCTTCCCCGCGTTCGGGACCTACTTCTACAACTTCAACTGCCAGCCGCGCCTCTCCGATGGGCGGCCCAACCCCTTCCACGACCCGCGCGTGCGCCGCGCATTCTCGCTCGCGGTGAACAAGCAGTCGATCGTGGACAACGTCCGCCGCACCGGCGAGCCCGTGGCCTCCACGCTGATCCCTCCCGGCTCGATCGCGGGCTACAAGGCTCCCAAGGGGCTGGGCTACGACCCCGCCGCGGCCCGCGCCCTGCTCGCCGAGGCCGGTTACCCCGGCGGCCAGGGATTCATCACCGTCGACATCCTGTTCAACAAGGACGCCGGGCACGACACGATCGCGCAGGCCATCGCCAAGGACTGGCAGAAGAACCTCAACGTGCAGGTCTCCCTCTCGATGAAGGAGATCAAGGTCCTTCGCGACCAGCTCAAGAACGCGGACTACATCGTCTCCCGCGGCAGCTGGTTCGGCGACTACGGCTACCCCACCACCTTCCTCGACCTCTCTCGCACCGGCGACGGCAACAACGACCGCAAGTACAGCAACCCCGCCTTCGACAAGCTCCTCGACGACGCGAAGGCCGCGCCGCCCGACCAGGCGATGCGGATCCTGGAGCGCGCCGAGCAGATGCTGGTCGAGGAAGAGCTGCCCATCCTGCCCATCTTTTTCTACGTGGACATCACGCTCTTTGACGCCAACAAGGTGACGGGCATCAGCAGCCATCCGCGCAACAACCAGCACCTGTATCTCGTCGATGTGTTCGGCGACGGCAAGGGCCCCGACCTGCCGCGGATCATCCGGCCGGAGTAGGCCGGCGGCTAGGGCGTCACCTGCCGCACGTAGGCCACGACAATGCCGATGAGGCAGAGCAGCGCCAGCGCGACGGACGCGTAGAACGTGGGCGCCGCGATCGCGAAGAAGTACCCGAGGCCCGAGAGGTACCCGGTCGGCGGGTTGTGATAGAGCGGCACGGTCGCGATCACCTGGCCGAGGCACTGGATGGTGAGCGGGATCACGAGCGCCGCCTTCGCCGCGGTCTTGCGCGGCCGCTGGGCGATGAGCACCGACGACACCAGCAGCACCCCCGCGAACACGCCCGGCGCGACCAGCAGCGCCCAGTCGAACACACCGCCCGCGCCCAGGATCGCAAACCCCGGAGCGTTGGCCAGCACCGAGCCGCCCGCGGCCCACGCGGGCACCCACAGGGGCACGCGCCGCTCCGCGAGCACCTCGGGCAACCGCCGCCAGCCGCCGCACTCGGGGCAGTGCGCGCCGGTGGGGAGCCCGCCCAAGTCGTAGCCGCAGCCCGCGCAGGTCAGCCCGGACGCCGTCAGCGGGAACCGTGCGAGCCCCGCGCGAGACCACCACCGCGCGAGCAGCACCAGCACGACGCAGTAGCACATCAGCAGGAGCAGCTCGAACACGGCGGCTCCCTAGGAGGTCAGGGCTTCGCGCAGCACCGCCACAACCCGGGCGTTGGTGCGTTCGTCCTTGACCGACACCCGCACCCAGCAGCCCGCGAGCGCGGGGCTGATCGTGCCGCAGTCGCGGATGAACACGCCCTTCCCGCGGCAGCGCATCACCACCTCGTGCGCACTCGGCCCGCCCGAGGGCACGCGGCAGAGCACGCTGTTAATCACGCCCTCGAACACCTCCAGCCCCAGCCCGCACAGGCCCGACGCCAGCGCCGCCCGCAGCTCGTGCGTGCGCCGCCAGCACCCCGCGTAGTAGCCTTCGTCCTTCATCGCCGCCACCGCCGCGATCTGCGCGGGAAGGCTCACCGCCCACGGCGGGGTGAGCTTGCGCAGGCCCGCCATCAGCCCCGCCGGCCCGCAGAGGTACGCCGCCCGCACGCCGCTCAGCCCGTACACCTTTGACAGCGACTTGCAGACAACCATGTTCGCGCCCGCCGCGGCGAGCGTCTCGACCGACTCGCGGGGCCCCGCGTACTCGCTGTAGGTTTCGTCGATCCACACCCTCGTCTCGCGCGGGACGGCGCGGAGCAGGGGCTCGAGCGCGGCGCGGGGAAGGTGCCTGCCGGTGGGGTTGTTGGGGTTGACCATGAGGACCATGTCGTACCCGCGGCTGATCGCCCTGGAGAGAGCCGCGGTATCCACGGTAAACCCCTCGTCCGGTGAGAGCGCGAATCGGTCAACCTGGGCGCCCACGACACTGCCGAGCACATGGGCGTACTCGCCGTACATGGGGTCCAGGATCAGCACACGCGAGGTGGCGTTCAACCAGGCACGCAGCGCGAGGAAGATGAGCGCCGATGAGCCGGCGCCCGGGACGATGCATGCTTCCGGCACGCCGCGGGCTCGCGCGATGGTCCTTACCAGGCCCTCGCAGCCCGTGGGGGGCGACGTGCGGACCATCCAGCCCACATCCTGCCGCAGCGCCGCGAGCACCGCGGGCGAGGGCTCGAACCAGGCGTCCAGCACGTCGGCGTTGACGATCGCGTCCCGTGCGTCCAGCCGGTCGAACTCGTCGCCGAGGGCCTGGAAGAACGCCCCGCCGTGGTCGCACGCGGCTGGTGGGGCCGCGGCCCTGGCACGGCGGGCGATCCGGGCCAGAGTCCGCTCCTCCGCGTCGGCGTAGGGCCGGCACGCCTGGTCGATCTCCTCCATGGTGGCCGTCATCAGCTCGTAGGTGACGGCGCCCGACTGCACCGTCCGCCCCAGCGATCGCAGGCCGATCTTGCGGTACATGTCGGCCACCTCGCGCCGGCCGATGATGACAATCCGCCGCCCGGAGTGGGCCCGCACCCACTCGAACGCGCTGCGCATCAGCAGCACCGCGAGCGGCCCATGCCGCATCTCGGGAACGACCGTCAGGATCCTGATCTCGAACAGCCCGTCGTCGAAGTCAAAGGGCATCTCTTCGCGCGCGAAGTACTTGTCGATCGAGTACCGCCCGCCCCAAGGCGGCGTGATGCTCACGAAGCCCGCCAGCGCGCCGTCGACTCGGGCGACGACGTACTCGTTGAACGCATCCAGCGCGTCCGTCAGGCGGCCCTCGGCGTTGGTCGCGTACTGCCCCAGCTCCTGTGCGTACACACGGTGCCGGAGCGCGTAGACGGCCTCACGGTCCTCCGCGGTCGCCATCCGCACAAACATCGCGGGCGAAGTTGCGCTCGGCATGACTCTTCCCCAGCACCCGGAGCGTTCCGGGTGTGAAGTAAGTGTATGCTAACCTGACGCGGACTTCAACCTCTTCCGGGGGGCCTCAACCGAGCTTGTTGCCGCAGCCGCCGCAGAACTTGGCGCCCGGCGCGGCCTCGACCCCACAGCCGGGGCAGAAGACCTTGGTCGCCAGCGGCTTGCCGCATTCGTTGCAGAACTTGCCGCCACTGGCCTTGGCCCCGCAGGAGGGGCAGTTCGCCGCGGCGGCCACCCCCCCGGGCGCACCAATATCAAACCCGCCCATGACCGTGCCCATGACGCGGCCGTCCACGTTGCGGGCCTCGCGCCAGATCTGCTCGGCCTGGCCGGTGGCCTGGGCGGCGTTCACTTCCTTGGCGAAGTCGGGGGCGCACTTGACGCACATGTTGCGGGCGCCGTTCCAGCTCACCTCCGGGCAGACCCACTTGCCGCATCGGGAGCACTGCTTGAAGACCTTCTTGGCCTCTTCCACCGCAACGCGCAGGGCCTCGTCGCGGGCCTTGCCGCGCATCGAGTCCCGCATGTAGTCGGCCCCTTCCGCGGCGTTGTGCCCGAGGCTGCTGCCGAAGATGCTGCCGGCGGCCCGCATAAAGCCGCTGGCCATGCCCAGCTTGTTCTCCTGGAACTTGGAGGTGTAGCCGCCGCCGCAGTGGTCGCAGAAGAACTCGAACTGGTACCCGTTGTCGGTGGACTTGTCCTGGTAGTTGGACGTGAACTGGATCAGGCTCATCGGCGGCTCTCCCTTTCGTGCGCGTGCGGGTACAAGGCCCATTCTCTCAGGGCTGGGCCACGAGGGCAAGCGCAGCGGCGGGCAAGACCTAACGCGTGCCCTGCCCGGGCGTGCGGCCCGGGGGCAGGGGGGGCGGGATCGTGCTCGCCGCGGGAGGGGGTGTGCCCTGCTGCTCGGCGGGCTTTCCGCCCTTGTCCGACTGGCGGCAGCCGGCGACGCACACGAGGGTGATGACGCCCAGGAACACCAGTGTGAGGAGAGCCTTGATCATGCCCACAGTCTACCTGACGCCCGCGTGCGCGGACCAAAAACAACCCCGCCCGGCGTAGGCCGGGCGGGGCGTGGCAGCAGGGTGGATGGGAAGGTGGTGGTGGCCCCGCCGCCGGTGGTGGTCCCTGGTTGAAAAGCGCTCGCCCGGTGCGACGCGGGCGAGCACGTGAGCCGCTGGGGTCCTCGCGTTGTGCGCCCGCGTCCTTGCGGGCGCCGGGGGTGTGACGCCCCGCGCGCTAGCGAATCCCTTCAGCCTCCCAACGGCTCCGAAACGCTCGATTTCAACCGCCCGCACCGGGTTCCCCCGATACAAGCCTCAGCGATCCTCGGGCTTACGCCCCTCTTCCAGCTTCCGCACCAGCCCCGGCAGCCCCTGGAAACGCTCGGCCAAACCGGCCGTCCACGCCTGCCTGTCCCAGACCTCCAGCCGCCGTCCCGAGCCGATCATGACCACCTCGCTGCCGATCCCCGTCAGGTCCAGGTGCAGACGCGGAATGTTGATCCGGCCCGCCGAATCCATCTCCAGCCGTTCCGTCAGACCGAAGAAGTTGGCCTCCAGCCCGGCCTCGTCCTCTCCCGGCGTGAGCGTCCCGCGCCCACGCTCGGCCAGCTCCTGGAACCGCGCCTCGGTGTACAGCATCAGCTTCCCGCCGCTCCACGGCACGCAGTACCACGCCGTGCCGTCCCGCTCCGGCCGCAGCAGCGCCCGGTGCTTGGCAGGAATGGCCAGCCGCTGCTTGGCGTCGATGGTCAGCTCGGCATGTCCTGTGAAGATCATGCGGTTGTCCCATCGAGCTCATGACACCGGCTCCCACGCGTCGGGCGTCCTTGCCCGTCCAAGGGCACGTCCGTGCCCGAGTGGGAAGATACGACACTTTGCCACACTTTGCAACACCAACCCTCACTGAGCCTGGTTTTCTGAGTAATGTGTGGAAAAACTGTGACCAACCTCACCCGAACGGGCGGCGATCTTTCCCAAAATACCAAGTGATTGCACCGGAATCCCTCTTGGCCGGTGTATAGACGGGTGGGAGCACAGGAGTCCCATGACTACACCCGAGCCTGGTGTTGCCCGATTCACCCTCCCCGACCTCGGCCGCGGCATGTTTGTGCTCACCGCGCACCACGAGGGCAAGCGTTCCGGGGTCATCGTCCGCTCCGTGCAGGTGTGCGCCGACGACCCGCCCCTGGTCGCGGTCGCGGTGCGGACGGGTCATGGCATCGACCCTTTGATCCGGGACAGCCACGCCTTCGCGGTCTGCCGCGTGAACCCGACGGACCGTCTGCTGCTCCGCAAGCTGGCCGAGCCTGCGCGCGGGCGGGACAGCGACCCCTTCGACTGCGTGCGGGTTGAGCGGCTGGTGACCGGGGCCCCGGTGCTCGCGCGGACGGCGCTCGCGGTGGACTGCGAGGTCGTCCGCCACTTTGACCTTGAGGCCGACCACGAGCTGTTCATCGGACTGGTGCGCGCCTTCAGGCAGGGTGATGCCCCGCCCACGATCATCGAGCCGGCGCTGCCGCGCGCACGGCCGTGATCTCGCGCCGCACCGCCTCGTCGAAGCGTGCCTCGCTGAACCGCTGCGCGTTGGCGCGGCACGCTTCCGGGTTTCCTGGGCACCGCGCGATCGCGGCGAGAAGACTTTCCGGCGTGGCCTTGTCGAACAGGACGCCGGTGGACCGTGACCCCCCCACCGCCGACACGTCGAGCACCGTTTCGAGGGCGCCCCCCGCCGCCCGCGCGACCACCGGCAGCCCGCACGCCTGGGCCTCCACCGCGACGATCCCGAAGTCCTCAACCTGGGGGAACAACAGCACCGACGCCCGCTGGTAGTGCGACGCGAGCTGGTCGTCGTCGATGCGGCCGGTGAACGTGACGGTCGGCCCCGCCCGCGCCGCCAGGGCCCGCCGCTCCGAGCCGTCCCCCACCACCGTGAGCGCGTGCCGCGCGCGGTTCGCGGCGTCGATCGCCAGGTCCACGCGTTTGTAAGGCTCAAGGGCCGACACGACGAGCCAGGGTGCGTCGGGCTCGCGCGGACCGAACGGCCCTTCGAAAAACATCGCCCGCACCGGCGGGTGGATGACAACCGAATCTCTCCCGTAGCAGCGGCGGACCTCCGCCGCGGTGTGCGCGGAGTTGGCGATAAACCGTGTGACGTGGCGCGCGGTCTCGCGGTCCCACGCGCGGAACCGCTCGCCGACAATCCGCAGACCGACGCCGCGCAGCCCTGAGCGGTACTGGTCGGTCTGCGACCACACGTACCGCGCGGGGCTGTGGCAGTAGCACAGGTGCGGCACGCCGGGGGGCGTTCGCAGGCCCTTGATCGCGGCGGAGCTGGTGGAGATCACCAGGTCGATGGGGCGGCGGGCGTGCTCGCGCGCCAGCATGCCGGAGAGCTCGCGCACCGCCGCGGGGTACTGCGCCAGCAGCCATCGCCGCAGCGTGTTGGACCAGGGCCGCCGGCCGAGGCTCGCGACGTGCGTTTCAAACGCGCTCACCGAAGGGCCGATGGGCCGCCCGTCGTTGAACATCGTGAACAGGCCCGCCGGCTCGTGCTCGCGCCGGATCAGCGAGGCGATCCGCTCCAGCACGTGCTCACCGCCGCGCACGCCGCAGAGCCAGTCGTGGGCCAGGGCGATCCTCAGGCGTGGGGTTGTGGAACTGCTGTCTACCATGCGTCATGGCCGCCGAACCGAGCCGGGAACCCACCATCGAAGCGCCGGCGGCCGAGCCGGCGCCGGTCGCCCGCGTCGCGGCCAACCGCTTCGGGCTGGATTATCGCAGGGAAGCCGCGGCGCTGCGCGACCCGCCCGTGCCGATCGTGGACATCCACGCGCATATCAACGGCCGCGGGGCGGCGGAGATCTACGCGAAGGTCGCTTCGCTCTTCGGCGTTTCGCGCGTCTTCACCATGGTCCGGCTGAGCGAGGCGGCGGCCGTCCGCGATGTGCTGGGCGACAGAGTGCGGTACATCGCGTTCCCCGACTTCCGGCAGGAGGACCGACGCCGGGCCTTTACCGAGGACTTCCTGCGCGACATCGAGGTCTTCCACGCCCAGTTCGGCGCCCGGATCGTCAAGCTGTGGAACGCGCCCCGCATCCGCGAGTTCTTCCCCGGCGAGAGCGGGCGCGA
>JAEYTB010000288.1 GCA_023434205.1 Planctomycetota bacterium
GGAGACCGGCCGCTGGGTCGCGATGCACCACCCCTTCACCAGCCCAAACGACGACCAGCTCGAAGCCTTCGTCAAGGCCGACGTCAACGACGAGGACACCATCGCCTCGATCGTGTCCGCGGGGTACGACATCGTCCTCAACGGCCAGGAGATCGCCGGCGGCTCCATCCGTATCCACAACCAGGAAGTGCAGTCCAAGGTGTTCCAGCTTCTGGGCCTCACTCCGGAGCAGGCCAAGGAGAAGTTCTCGTTCCTCCTTGAGGCCCTCCGCTTTGGCGCACCGCCCCACGGCGGGGTCGCCTTCGGCCTCGATCGCCTCGTCATGAACTTCGTCGGTACGGACAATATTCGGGATGTGATCGCATTTCCGAAGACCCAAACGGGCGCGGACCTGATGACCCGTGCGCCTAGTACCGTGCCAGCAGAGCAGTTGCGAGAGGTCCACGTCGCCAGCATCGCCGCCCCCCCCATCAAAGGCTAAAACTGCGCGAATCAGGGTCGCAAGGCCGAAACGGCTTGACGACATCTGCCGTTGGTGGGATGCTGATAACCGGTTCCGGACGCGTTTCCGCCGCGTCCGATAGCCGCGAGAGAGATCATGCACGGCCCGGGTTTCCGCCCTTGGCCGCGCGAGAGAGAGGACGAGACATGAGCCGCACTATCAATGGCCCCCGGGCCGTGCTGGCAGTAGCCCTGATGGGCGCCGCCGCGTCGTTCGCGCACGCCGATCTCAACGGCCACCCGCTGGCCATCACCGCGACCACGTCCTCGGGGTTGACGGCGACGTGGAATCTCACCGCGGGCATGGGCCAGTTCAATGGCCCGGACTGGTACTTCAACAGCTCGACGGGCTGGTCGTACAACTTTGTTTCGCAGGGGCAGGTGCTGGGGACGATCAGCGACCTGCGCGTCAGCATCATCGCCGACCCTCAGGTCAACGTGAGCTTCACCGCGACCGCCGGACTGGTGGACACCAGCTTCACGTTCAGCTCCACGCTGCTGAGCTTCCCGGCCTTTGCCGGCGGCACGGCGCAGGCCAGCGCCGGCATCACCGTCGCCGACCTTAACGGCAACGGCGTCTCGCTGACGGGCAACAACCCCGGCGGCTTCGCCTACAGGGCGGACTTCAATGGTCTTGTCCCCGGGGGCACCAACTACGCCAGCTTCTTCCCCTCGGTGACGGGCGACCCGTCATCGGGCAACTCGGTCTCGGCCAACCTCGGCCCCACGTTCATCCCCGCTTCCGTCGGTGACATGAGCGCCCGATTCGCCTTTACCCTCAGCGCCGGCGACCTCGCCAGCGGCACGAGCAACTTCGAGATCGTCCCGGCCCCCGCCGGGGCGCTCGCGCTGGGGCTCGGCCTGCTCGGCGTGGCACGCCGCCGCCGCTGATCGACTTTGGAGAGAGACACGATGAAAACCCGAATCCTTTTCGTCACCGCCGCGGCCCTCTTCACCGCTCCCGCTGCGATGGGCTCCATCGTCGGAGACCCCCTCGTCGTCACCGCGACCAGCTCGCTGGGCACCGCCCAGTTCGTCGTCCGCCTCCAGGACGGCACGTACAACCCCAGCACGGGCGACTTCTCGTACTCGTCCTCGTCGACCGTGCAGCTCATGGATGATTCCTCGGGCCGCCTCATCGGCACGCTCACCGGCCTCTCGGTCGGCTTCATCGGCGACCCCCAGATCAGCATCGGCTTCTCCGTCCAGTCCGGCGCGGCGCCCACCAGCTTCACGATCGCCTCGGGCTTGAACGTCTTTGCCTCAATCCTCAACCCCGCGGCGTCGGGCGTTGCGTCCATGACGCTGACCGACAACAACAGCAACGGCGCGACGCTCACCGGCGACGTTGCCCCGGGCTTCTCCTACGGGGCCCGCTTCAACGGCGGCAATACCTACCTCAACCGCGTCGCCGATCTGGTCGCCGGCCCCGGTCAGACCGTCAACGACACCGGCTTCCTGACGGGCGTCGTTCTGGGTTCCGTCACGGACCAGTCCGCGCTGTACTCGTTCACCCTCAGCGGCGGCGACACGGCCAGCGGCACCAGCGTTTACACCGTCGTCCCGGCGCCCGCGGCGGGCGCGCTGATCCTGCTGAGCGGCCTGAGCCTCGCCCGTCGCCGCCGCCGGTGATCAGTCCTCAGATCTGAACTTCTGGACCAGGCCCGCCGAAGGGTGGGCCTGGTTCTCCTTTAGCCCGCTTCGTCGGTCCAGCCCTTCCCAGCCGAGGGGCTGGGGACGATGATGACCTTGCCCGAGTGCTCGTCGTGCTGACCCAGCACGTGCTCGGCGATGAACGCCGCGGCTTCGGCGGGAGGAATCGTCCGCTCCTTGGGCAGCAGGTCCTCAGAGACGATGCCCCGCAGCATCGCCGTCTCCACCGAGCCCAGGGCGAGCGCAAAGCAGCGCACGCCCAGGTCCCGCCCCTCGTTCCCGCACGAGCGGATCATGACGTTCGCGGCCCCCTTCGACGCGGCGTACGCGAAGAGTCCCGGGAAGGGGTCCACCGTGGACATGCTGCTGACGTTCACGATGCAGGGGCGGTTGCGGCCGGGCAGCACCTCATCCTCGCCGAACTGGCGCTCGAAGACCTTCCAGACCGCAACGGTCAAGTACGCGGGGCCCAGGGCGTTCACCGCGAAGACGTCCTGGATCAACTCCGGCGTGTGCTGCGCGAGCGGAAGGCAGGGGGCGTACCCGGCGTTGTTGACGAGCGCATCGACGCGGCTGTACTCCTCGACCGTGCGGTCCACCAGCCGCTGGCACGCGCCGGCGTCGCGCACGTCCGTGGGCACCACCAGCGCCGGGCCCACCATCATGTTCTGGGTCTCGAGCAGGGGCTCTTTCCGACGGCCGGCCAGGACTACGCGGTAGTTCCGGTGCGAGAGCTCGATGGCCAGCTCGCGTCCGATCCCCGAACCCGCCCCTGTGACGATCGCGACTGGAAGCATGCGGCACTCCTCAAGGCCCCCGGCAACGCGGAACATACACTGGAGCGATGCCCCTGTCGCGTATCGGCATTTTCCTCGCCCTGGTCCTGATCCTCGGGGTCCCCTTCCTGATGCGGCCCCAGAGGACCGCCGCGGGCGGGCCCGTTGAGGCCACGCTGGTGGTCATGACCCCGCATGTTCCCCAGATCAGGGCCGAGTTCGCCGCGGCGTTCGACCGCTGGCACCGCCGCACCCACGGCACGGGGGTCGCGATCGACTGGCGGGTTCCCGGGGGAACCAGTGACATTATGGCGCAGCTCCAGGCCGTGTACTCGTCCGAGGGCCGCCGCCTGCTGGCCGAGCTCGCCCAGCGCGAGCCCGAACGCCTCTCGGACCCGGCCCTGACGCTCGACGGCCTCATCCAGCCCCGCACGATGACGATCGACCTGTTCTTCGGCGGCGGCAGCTACGACCACGGCCGGGTCAAGAACCCCCGCACCGCCGCGGTGTGGGTGAACGCATTCCCCGCAGGCGGTGAGGAAGAGGTGGAGCTGGGCCCGCTGCCCAAGGGCGAGGAACCCGCCCAGTTCGTCAAACAGGTTCTGGACCCCAAGACCACCGAGGTCACGCTGCCCGCGAAAGTCCGTGGGCGCGAGCTGACGCTCCGAATCCCCCTGGACGCGATCCGCGGCAAGGCCGGCATGCTCCAGTGGTTCCTCAAGCAGCCCACGTTCTCCGCCCGCATTGACCTTGCACGCGTCCAGCGCGAGGTGCCGCTCTCGATGTCCGAGCCCGCCGGGTTCAGCCAGGCGCAGCTCGACGCCTGGTACGGCGAGAACGCCGTGGGCGCCCAGCAGCTCTACGACCCTCAGCAGCAATGGCTGGGGCTCGCGCTGTCGGGCTTTGGGATCGTGTACAACAAGCACCTGCTCGCGGACATGGGCATCCCCGAGCCCACTCGCTTTGACGATCTGGCCGATCCGCGGCTCCGCGGCATGGTCATGCTCGCCGACCCCCGCCAGTCCGGCTCGGTGGCGACCACGCTCGACTCGATCCTCAGCAACTACGGCTGGGACCGGGGCTGGCGGCTGATCCGCGAGCTGTGCGCCAACGCCCGCACCTTCACCAACTCGGCGCCCAAGCCCCCGATCGACGTGAGCCAGGGCGAGGCGGCGATGGCGCTGGCGATCGACTTCTATGGGCGCGGGCAGTCGCAGGCTGTGCTCGCCCCGGGGCAGGCGGCCACCGAGAGCCGCGTGGGCTATGTGGACCCGGCCGGCGCGACGTACATCGACGCTGATCCGATCTCCATCCTGCGGGGCGGCCCGCACCCCGAACTCTCGCGCCGCTTCGTCGAGTTCTGCCTGACCGAAGAGGGACAGGCGCTGTGGCAGCTCCCGGCCCGCACCCGCGCGGACAATCCTGTCGCGGATTCCGGCGAGGAGCTGGGCCCCCAGCAATACGAGCTGCGACGTATGCCCGCGCGGCGCGTGATGTACGAGAAGTACCGCGAGCACTTCATCGACAAGGCCGACCCCTTCGAGATCGCCAGTCAGGTCAAGCCCGCGGGCTGGCGCGACGGGCTGGGCATCATGATGGGCGCCTTCGCCATTGACAACTCGCACGTGCAGCGCGAGGCCTGGGCCGCGCTGACCCGGGCGAGGGCCGACGCGTCCTTCCCGCCCGACCGCCTCGCGGAAATGGAGCGGCTCTTCTACGCCTTCCCCTCCACCACGCTCCCCGACGGCCGCGTTTTGGAGTTCACCCCCGACACGCTCCGCACCATCGCCGCGGCGTGGCGGCGCGACGCCCGCTTCAAGTCCCGCTGCGAGATCGAGTACACCCGCTTCTACAGGGAGTGCTACCAGCGTGTCAGCGAACTGGCCGCCGGTCACCCGGGCGGCTGAGCCCGCTCTCCCCAGGGGCCGATCTGGCCGATAATGGGCTATGGCCAGCCCCGCCCGCACCAAAACCCCAGGCGCCGTCCCCGAAACCCAGGCGCCCGCGATCCTTGCCTCCATCGTCGCGACCATCGGCCCCGCGAGCGAGACCCCCGAAGTCGTCCGCCGCCTCGTGGAATCGGGCGTGGGGATCTTCCGGTTCAACTTCTCCCACGGCACGTTCGAGGACCACGCCCGCAGGCTGGCCACCGTTCGGAAGGTCGCCGCGGACATGAACTGCTCCGTCGCGTGCCTGGGCGACCTCCAGGGCCCCAAGATCCGCGTGGGCAAGGTGCCCGCGGGGGTGGGCTCTCCGAGCCCCAGCGGCGGCGGGATGATCGAGGTCCTCACCGGGCAGGACGTGGTGTTCAAGTCCGGCATCGCCGAGGCGCAGCTCCGGCCCGGCCCGGGGGGCGCGCTTGAGGCGGTGTTCCCCGTCACCTATCCGATGCTGATCGCGGAGGTGGAGCCCGGGCACCGGGTGCTGGTCAACGACGGCGCGGTTCGGATGCTGGCTGTGGAGCGCGACCTGAGCAAGGGCGAGCTGCGCTGCCGCGTGACGGTGGGGGGGTGGATCAGCAGCGGCAAGGGGATCAACCTGCCGCAGAGCACGATCTCGGCGCCCGCGATCACAGAGCGGGACTGGGAGTGTGTGGCGTGGGCGGTGCAACACGAGCTGGACTTCCTGGCGCTCTCCTTCGTGCGCACACCCGAGGAGGTGCTGGAGCTCAAGCGCCGGATCGCCGAGATGACCCCGCCCGGCGCCGCCCCGGGCGTTTCCGGCGGCGCGTGGATCCCCGTGGTTTCGAAGATCGAGAAGCCCCAGGCGGTGGACAACATCGAGCGGATCGTCGACGTCTCCGACGCGATCATGGTTGCCCGCGGCGATCTGGGCGTGGAGATGAACATCGCGCAGGTCCCGGTCGTCCAGAAGATGATCGTCCGTGTGTGCAACGAGTACGGCAAGCCCTGCATCGTCGCGACGCAGATGCTGGAGACGATGATCGAGAACGCGGCCCCGACCCGCGCCGAGGCCAGCGACGTGGCCAACGCGGTCTTCGACGGTGCCGACGCCCTCATGCTCAGCGCCGAGACCGCCACCGGAAAGCACCCTGCGCTGGTCGTGGAGACGATGGCCCGCATCATCGCGTGCGCCGAGCAGGAACTCCGGGACCGGCCGATGCCCGACACCCCGCCCACCAAGCTCTCGCCGACCCACCGCGGCACCGCGGCGCTCGCGCACGGGGCGTGGTGCATCGCGCGCGACCTCGACGTCAAGATCGTCGCCTGCTGGAGCGAGAACGGCGGCACCGCCCGCTACCTCAGCCAGAACCACTTCAACGTCCCGATCCTCGCCTACAGCAGCAACCCACAGGCTACCCGCCGCATGGCCATCCTCCGCGGCGTTACCCCGGTCTGCACCTCCCCCCCCGGCAGTGGGACCATTACCGAGTGGAACGCGACCGTTGACGAGTACGTCCGCTCCCACGCCCTGGCGGCCCCGGGCGACGCGATGGTGCTGCTGGCCGGCCGTCCCCTGGGCAGGGCCAAGGCGACCAATACCATCGCCATCCACCGTGTCGCCGAGCTGCTGCCGCGGCCGTGAGCGGTGCCGCTCCCGTGCGGGTGTTCCGGTCGATTGCTACGATGGATGTGGGGCCCGCCGCTCGGTGGTTGATTGAGCGTCCGGCCGCCACAAGGGGCTACGCCATCGACACGACGCACGCATTCGAGACGCCCCCACCCGTGCTGCGCACGGGGCTCGGCGTCAGGGTTTGCGGCCTGGGGCACTACCTCCCCGAAGCACTGATCACCAACGACGACCTCTCGCGCATGGTGGACACCACCGACGAGTGGATCTTCCCCCGAACTGGTATCCGCTCCCGCCACATCGCGGGCGATCACCAGGCCACCAGCGACCTGGCCACCGCGGCGGGCGCCCGCGCCCTGGCCGACGCCGGCACGGCCCCAGAGGACATCGACCTGCTCATCATCGCCACCGCGACCCCGGACTCGCCCGTGCCGCCCACCGCGGTCTTGGTCCAGAGGAACCTGGCCCTGCACAACGCGGCGGGCATGGACCTTTCCGCCGCGTGCGCCGGGTTTGTCTTCGCGGCCCACACCGCGGCGGCGATGATCCGCTCCGGTCTGCACCGCCGGGCCCTGGTCATCGGCGCCGAGACGCTGACCCGCATGACCAACTACCAGGACCGCCAGAGCTGCATCCTCTTCGGCGACGCCGCGGGCGCGATCGTGCTGGGGCCCATGACAAGCGAGGGCGGCCTGGAACTGATCTACTCGCACGTCGGCAGCGACGGCCGGCACAGCGAAATCATCCGGGTGGTCGCCGGCGGCAGCCGCAAGCCCGCGAGCGCGGAGACCATCGCGGCCCAGGAGCACTTCCTGACGCTCAAGGGCTCGGAGGTCTTCCGGCGTGCCGTGGAGGCGATGACCGAGCAGGGCCGTCGCGCCCTGGACGAGCTGGGGCTGACCATCGCCGACCTGCGGTGGGTGATCCCTCACCAGGCGAATGTGCGGATCATGAACGCGGTGGCCGCGGCCCTGGGGGCGCACGAGAGCCAGCTCATTTCCGACATCGCGACCGTGGGCAACACCTCGGCGGCCTCGCTGCCCCTGGCGCTCTCGCGCCTGCGCGAGCGGGGCGAGACGCTCCAGCGCGGCGAGCGGGTCATGCTGCTGACGTTCGGCGCGGGCTCGACGTGGGGCTGCCAGGTTTACGAACAAACCTGACGCGGCCGGTCTGGTTCGTCACCGTGGGCTCGTGGTCGTGCCGGGGTTCACGATATCGATGCGGTCCGTCGCCATGTTCCAGCGCAGCCCGCGCGCCGTCCGCGGCTCGGTGGCCCCGGGGTCGAACAGCTGCACCAGGTTGTTCCCGCGGGCCCGGGCGGTGAGGACGCGGTTCACGGCGTCGTAGCTGGCCTCGTCCGCGATCAGCTCCCGCCCGTTGGCGCGCATCCACACGCCGCCCTCGGCCTCGGCCGAGACCAGTTCACCGGTCATGCCCCGGGCGGGGTCCGCCCCGGCCGCCGGCGCGGTGTCGCGGTCCACCTTGATGACCGCCGTCAGCTTCTCGCAGTCCAGCTCGCTCTTGACGTTGTCGCCCGCGCGCTGGTGGGTGAGCTTGACCCCCTCGCGGAGCGTGACAAGGCCGCGTTCGCGGTTGAGGTCCATCGACCCGGTCCACGTGAACAGGGACGTGCCGCGCCCGCCGCCGACTTCCAGCGGCCCCTGCCCCGGCCGGGCCTCCGCCGCCGCACGACGGTCCAGAACCAGGAACTTGCCGGGCGCTGGCGTCACCAGCGTGCCCTGCTCTTCGTCGGCGTTGATGCGGGCTGACTCCAGGTACATGAGCTGCTCGACCGCCGCGTCGGCGCCCTGCTGCGGGCGGGCGTAACGGCGCGACTCCACCATCGCCGGCTGCTCGCCGCCGATCAGTTCCGCCCGCCGCAGCGTGCGGTCCTTCGCGGGTGCATCCGGCGTCCCCGCCGGCGTCAGCCACAGGTCCACGCGCTGCGCCTGCATGCGGTCGCGCTGCGTGATCGCCCCACCCTGGGCCCGCGTCATCACCGCCTCCGCCCCGCCCACGCACGCCGCCGTGCCCGCGAGGTCGTCGAAGCTCATGGACTCGGTCCACGTCGCGATCACCGCCGTGACGGCTTCCTCGCCCCGGGCCTGTGAGTTGTGGGTGAGCTTGCCGGGCCCGGCGACCGCCAGCCTCCGCTCGACCTCTTGGAAGGTCATGTCCTGGCCCTCGATCGTCGAGCCCTCGCGCGAGACCCGCACGCTGCCCGCGGACCCCTCAAGCCGCGCCACCCGGGCCACCGGGTCCGCCGTCAGGCGCGGCGCTTCGGCGCGCGTCCCCGCCTTGTCCGTGAACACGGCGTCCGACGCGTCGATCCTGGTCGCACTCAGCTCGTTCTTCTCGCCGGTCCGCGCGATTGCGGCGTCCAGCGTCGCCGCCTCCAGCACCGACCCGTCGCGCTCGGCACGAACCCCGCCGCGGGCGACGACCTTGCTCGGGTCGGCGTCCGACGCCTTGCCCGGTGCGGGAACGAACGAAACATCCAGCGTGTCCGCGGCGAGCGACCCGCCCCCGTCCTCCTGGGCCCTTGCTTTGCCGATGACGCTGAGGCTCTGGAGGCGCGAATCGGCCTCGCCGACGGGCACGAGCGTCGCGTGCAGCGCCCCGCCCGACAAGGACGAATCGCCATCCGTGGCGCGGACGGCGCCGTCGGCGATGACCTTGGTCACCGCCTCCGTCACCTCCTTGCGGTCGTCGAGCCGGAAGTGGAACTCGGCCTGGTTGGCCCACGCGAGCGAGCGGTCGTCCGTGCGGCCGGCGAGCGACCCGGCGCCCGGCACGCGGGCGATGCCCGTCACCAGGCTCAGTTCAAAGCGCTCCGCCTCCGCCAGCCCGGAGCTCTGCGACTCCAGCCGCGCCCCCGCGCGCCCGGCCAGCACCACTTCGCGGCGCGAAGCGCCGTACTCCAGCAGCGAGCCGCTGCCGGTGGTCTTGCCCCCGCGGTCCGAAATGGTCACGCCGTGGTCGGATGCCGACGTGAACCGCGCGAGCACATCGTTGTACGTCAGTTCCGCGGCACTGGCGATCGGCGCCACCTTCAGCGGCGCGGTCCACGTGATGACCACCGGCTCGTCAGATTCCGCGAGCCCCGCCGGAGCCGGCACGCCCCCAGCAGGCTGGCCGGCGGGCTGTGGCGCCGCCGCCCTCGCCGCGGTGCTGCTGCTCCGCGCCCCGGCCGGGCGGGCGGGGGGCAGGTTCGAGGTCATGATCGCCCCGGGCCGAAGCTCGTTGTCCACCAGGCGCGCCCACACCTCCATCGTTTCCGATGTGATGGTCCGCTCCCCCTGCGTCACCGTCACGCGGCTGCCCGGGCCCTCCGAGATCAGGTGGTACAGCACTTCCGTGGGCGCCGCCGCCGGCGCGGTCCCGCCGCTGCCCGCTGGCCGGGGCGTGGCCGTAGTACCCGTGCGCGGTGCGCCCGGGGGGGGGGACGCCGCGACGCGGTCCTCTTTCTTCGCCGCACGCGGCCGGGTCTCCAGCCGTTCCGGCCTCGCGACGCTCAGCAGCTCCAGCCGCCCGCGCGCATCGTTGTACAGCACCATCACGCCCGAGCCGGTAAAGTCCACCGCGGCGTGCCGGACCTCCACGCGCTCCGGCGCCTCCACCGACCCCAGCTCCGCATCAAACTTCACGCTCTGCGTGCGGGCCTCCAGCACCGGCTCATCCACATTCAGCCGCGGCCGAGACCCGTCCGCCCGAGCCTCATAGACCCGGGCGACCACGTTGCCCTCCATGATGCCGTCCTGAGGCCGCCCCGGCGTCCCGGCCGCGCCCTGGTCGGGCAGGTAGGCCGTCCCCTTGTCCGCCCGCGCATGCACCGTGCGGCCGTCCTTCAGGAAGTACCAGATCACCGGCTTCTCGAGCGCCACGCGGTACATCTGGCCCTCGATCGGCGTGGAGCGTGCCGCGGAAAGCTCCGCGCGCACCACGGCGGGGTCGTTCTTGTCAACGATCTGAAGCTGGAACCCCGAGCCGCCGCCGAACCGGTTCGCCGCGCCGGTGGTGGGGGCGGGGCCCGATGTGTTGGGCACCAGCGTGGGGTCGGGGGCCACATCCGGGGGCGGCGCAGCGGCGTTGCGCGCCTGCGGGTTGCGGATCACGAAGAACGTCACCACCCCCGCGAAGACCACGAGGATCCCGGCGGAGAGCAGGAGGCCCGCGGTGCGGGCGCTGGCGCGGCGGAGGGGCATGGCGAATCCTAGGGAAGAACCCTTCGTCTACTTCACCAGCCGCATGGCGATCAGGTCCTGCACGTCGAGGATGCCCACGGGCTTCCCGGCCTCGTCCACCACCGGGATCTCGTCCGCCCGGAACTCCCGGAACATCTTCACGGCGTCGCTCACCAGGGCCGTGCTCACCAGCGTCCGTGGGCTCCTGGTCATCACTTCCGCGACCGGCCGCGACAGTTCGCCCGCATCCCGCAGGATGAGCCGCCGCAGGTCGCCATCGGTGAAGATCCCCGACAGCCGCCCACCCCCGTCCACCAGCATCAACGCCCCCGGTCGCCTCCCAACCTCGTCGGCCTTCGCCAGGGCCTGCGCGACCGTGAACGAGTCCGGCACCAGCGGCAGATTCTTCCCCACCACGCACCGCATCACATCCGTCACCGGCCGCAGCAGCCCCCCCAGCGAGCCGCCCGGGTGCCGGCGTTTGAAGTCCTGCTGCGTGAAGTTCCGCCGCCTCGCCGCGGCGAGGGCCAGCGCATCCCCCAAGGCCATCGTCGCGGTCGTGGAAGAAGTGGGGGCCACGAACTCCGGCCCGCCCGCCTCGGCGTCAACCCCCAGTGTCAGGGCCACGGTCGCCAGCCGCTCCAGGCTGCTGGGACTCTCCCCGCTGTTCGCCGTGATCGAGATGATCGGCAGCCCGTCCTGCCGAAGAACCGCGGCGAGGTTCACAACCTCATCCGTCTCCCCGCTCGCCGAAATGCAGATCACCGTGTCCGTCGCCCGGAAGCGGCCCAGGTCGCCGTGGGCGGCCTCGGAGGGGTGGACGCTGTGCGAGGGGATGCCCAGGCTCGCCATTGTCGCCGAGATCTTGGCCCCGACCAGCCCGGACTTGCCCAGCCCCGTTACCAGCACCGTCCCGCCCGAATCGGCGCAGGTGCAGATCAGGTCCACGGCCCTCGCATAGGTCGCATCCATCCGCCCCGCCAATGCGGTCAGCGCCCGGGCCTCCTCGGACAGCACCGCGGCCATGAACGCCGCGTCCTCGGGCCTTGCGGGGCTCCCGGAAGCCTTCCCCCCAACCTGGGTTCGCATACTCATGCCCAAAGCGTAAACTGCCCGCACAGGCCGGAACAGGGGCGACCGTCCCACGGCTAGACATTCGACGCCCACCTCCGACAACTCCCCCATGCTCACCGACGACTACCGCGTACGCCTCGAGACCTTCGAGGGCCCCCTCGACCTGCTGCTCTTCCTGATCCGGAAGAACGAGGTCGACATCCACAACATCCCCGTCGCGGTCATCACCGAGCAGTACCTGGGCTTCCTCAAGGAGCTGGGCGGCACCACGCGCATCGACATCGACGTCGCCGGCGAGTTTCTCGTGATGGCCGCGACGCTGATGGAGCTGAAGAGTCGGATGCTGATGCCCAAGCCCCCCGCGGCGGTGGGGGGGGAGGAGTCCGGCGCGGAGCGGCGGGGTACCCCGGAGGACCCCCGCGCCGAGCTTGTGCGCCAGCTCCTGGAGTACAAGAAGTACCGGGATGCCGCGGACCACTTGGAGTGGCGTGCGGACGACCAGCGCCGGCGATTCCCGGTGCACCCCGCGGGGATCGACAGCGAGGCCCTGCGCAACGCGATCCAGAACGCCTCGCGGGACACCGAGCTCGAGGACCTGGACCTGCTCGACCTGGTCGAGGCATTCCAGCGGATCGCCGAGAGCGTTAACTTCGAGCGGCTGGGCGACCACCAGGTCAAGTACGACGACACGCCGATCGAGATCCACGCCGCGGACATCATGACGCGGCTGACGACCGACCCCCAGCCGGAGGCCAAGCCGGAGCTTGAACTGGTGACGCTGTTCAGGAACCGCACGCGGAGCGAGATGGTGGGGCTGTTCCTGGCGCTGTTGGAGCTGGTGCGGAATCGCAAGGTGGCGGTGCGGCAGGACAGGATTGAGGGCGGCATTTACCTGCGGGCGAGGGAGCAGGACGCGGAACCCGCCGCGGACGAGACCGGAGCGCAAGCTCCGGGCGAGGTCTCCTGACGCTCGCATCTACGCGACAAGTTTGCTCGGATCGAGGCACCCGCACTCTGGGCACCTGCCGGCTGCCTTGTAATCGAGCCCGCGCAGGCTGTAACGGCACTCTGCACAACATCCGCTCGCGATCCGATGCTCGGCGCGCGTGCGTCTCAACCAGCGGACAAGAAACGACGGGACCAGCAGCAAACCCTGCGCAACCAGCCCCGCGTACAGCAGCGCGAGCGCGGTTCGAGCGACTCCCCACCACATGACCTCGCCCACATCGAAGTCACCACGTTCGAGGTCGAGCCTCTCCTGAGGGAAACCCAAGTCCCGCAGCCAGTCCGTGAGTGCGGACCGCGCGAGTCGTTCCTCGGCCGCGGGCAGTGCCGCCAGCGTGACCGGGTCGTACGCGCGGAACACCTGCCGTTCGCGACGCAGAGTCGGAACCCAGAAACCCTCCTCCCAGCGTCGGTGCGAGTACTGCGCGAGGGCGCAGAACTCTGCAGCGCGCGGGTGTCCGCTCATCGAGACAATCGGGACTTCGCGGGCACACACCCGCATCGTTCCATCCGTCTCGCGGGTGAAGAGGAATGTCCCGCGGCCGAGGTTCACATCCGCGGTTTCTGCGCCGACGTAGGGTCCTATGAGCCGGCCCATCGTGGTTTTCGGTCCGAGGGTGTTGCCGTACGCTCGCCCAACATGCGCCGCCTCACCGGCCAGCAGCAGTAAGGCCGCGAAGCCGATGAGTGCCCGGACTGCTGGGAATCGGTGCATCCACAGGAACTATCGGCCGACAATCCTCTATACTTTTCGACATGGGAGTTGTTGTGCCCGAGTACCGCCAGAACGCCCGCCCCGGCCGCAGCCTCGGCGCCGGCATCGGCCTGGTCCTCAGCCTGGTCGTGATGCTCATCGCCATGTCGATGTACTTCGGCACCTTTGGGGGCAAGAGCTACATGCAGACCGTCGCCGCGGGCCGCAAGCAGGCGATCCGGACCGCCGAGGACATCAGCACGCAGCAGCTCAACATCTGCATCGCGCAGTACAAGCTCCAGCACAACCGCCTGCCGCAGACCGCCGAGGAGCTGGATGTCGGCCCGGCCCTGCTCGACCCCTGGAAGAAGCCGATGACCTTCTCCTACCAGACGCAGCGCGAGGGTTCGCACGAGAGCACCACGGTCATCTGGCGCAGCGCCGGCCCGGACGGGGTGATGAACACCGAGGACGACATCGTCAAGCACGACAAGCTGGTGCTCTGAAGAAAAGCGGAAAACGGAAGTCGGAGAGCGGGAGCCGGGGCGTTCCGACATCCGACATCCGACATCCGAAATCCGACACCGCGCTTCCGCTTTCCGCCCTCCGCTTTCCGCTTTCTCACGCCCTCCTCACCCCCGCCCGCATGCTCCCCATAGGAGCACCCCCCATGCCCACCTGCGAGCGCTGCGGCAACGACTACGACAAGGCCTTCCACATCGAGATGGCGGGCAAGTCCCACACCTTCGATTCCTTCGAGTGCGCCATCGCCGCCCTTGCCCCCCAGTGCGGCCACTGCGGGGTCCGAATCGTCGGCCACGGCCTGGAGGCCAATGGGGCCATCTTCTGCTGCAAGCACTGCGCTTCGGCCCAGGGGGTGGGCG
>JAEYTB010000007.1 GCA_023434205.1 Planctomycetota bacterium
CCCCCCGCACCGCCCGCACCAGCCGCCGCAGGAATGTCCGGATTCCCCCAACGCCCACGCCTCAGTTCTCCCTGGGGAGGTACCGCTCCTCCGCGATCTGCAGCAGCCGCCGGCTCATCTCCTCCACCGAGGTCACCGTCGCCTTGGACCGCAGGCGCGCGATGTACCTCTGGTGCTCGGCCTGGATCTTCCGCGCCCGCAGCTCGTTCTCGATGGGGAGTTGCACGTCGTACAGGTCCCGACGCTGGTCCACGATCTCTTCGAGGTGGATCCACGCGGTGAAGTCTCCCAGCGGGATCGGCCCCGCCGTCTGCCCAACCTCCAGCGTCTGCGCCGCCCGGTTGAGCTCGGGGTGGTTGTAGAACGTCATCGACGCCCGCTCCGCCGACAGCAGCTTCTCCTCCAGCCCGCCTTGCCTCGCGTTGTTCGCGTTGAACGACCTCCCCGCCAGTTCCGCGAACGGCGTCCCCGCCGCCAGCCCCGTCGTGAACTCCTCCAGGCCCGCCTGGTTGCGGTTTGAGACCTGCACCAGCCTGAACCGCGCGAGCGGCGGCCGGTTCATCTGCTCATAGTTCGTGTCGTACCACTGCTTGATGTCCCGCCAGCTCACGTTCACACGGCTGCGCACGTGCTTGCTGAGCTGGAAGTTCACCAGCTCCTGCACTTCCCGCTCCTTCAGGTACTCCTGCAGCGTCTGGTTCTTGGTCATCTCAAGCGTCCGGCTCGCCGCGGACGCGCTGCCGCGGTTCTCGCTCGCAAGCTTGTCCGACACGTTCTCCATGAACGAGAAGAACCCGATCCGCTGCTCGGGCGTGAAGTTCGCGATCGCCTCGGCGCGGAGCAACTCATCCTCGATCATGGTGTTGAGGCCCACCGCAAAGTCCCGCAGCGCTTCCTGACGCCACTGCGCCCGCCAGTTGGCGTTCCGCGAACGCTGGAGCTCCGCCGCACGCTCGCGGAGCTTGTTCGCCCTGGCCTCCAGGAACTTCGACGCGTACACCGGCTTGCCGTTGATGTCGCCGATCTTTGCGTCCACGAGCACCGACCCGCCCCGGGCCGCCGGCAGCTCCCCCGTGAACTCCTCCGGGGGCCCCACGTCGATCACCGCCTCGCGCACCGGTTCCGGGCCGGGCTGAGGCCGGGCCTCGGGCTCCCGCATCGCCGCGTCGTCCGCAGCGAGCACCAGCCCCGGGGCCGGGCGTTCTGGCGCCGGGCCCGCAAAGTCACCCGCCGCGAGCGGCACCGTCCCCTTGGCGCGTGCCGAGCCCCCCCCGCCGCACCCCGCCAGGGCCAACGCCGCCAGCCCTCCCCCCACCACCATGAACGCCTTCACATCCGTGCGCATGACCACAGCGTACACCGGCCGGGGGGCTGGCCGCCAAGCCCCCCTAGGATGGGTCCAAAGGAGCACCCGCATGTCCGCCGGCGAGGAACCCAAACTGATCATCGACACCGACTGGAAGTCCCAGGCCCAGGCCGAGAAGGAGCGGCTGGCCCAGAAGTCCGCCGCGGCCAAGCCCGCCGCCCGTGAGGGCGACCTGCCCCAGGAGCTCAGGTTCGAGGACTTGGCCGGGCTGCTCGCCTCCCAGGCCATGCAATACCTGGGCTACTTCCCGGACCCTCAGACCGGCCAGGCCGTCGTCTCGCTCGAGTACGCCAAGCTCCACATTGACATGCTCGCACTGCTCGAAGAAAAGACCAAGGGCAACCTCACCGACGAGGAGCAGAAGTTCATCCAGAAGATGCTCACGCAGCTCCGCCTGGACTTCGTCGAGATGAGCAAGGTCGTCGCCAAGGCGGTTCAGGAGGGCCGCGTCCGCCCGCAGGGTGGCGGAGCCCCCGGGGTCATCACCCCGCCCGGACCAGCCGCGCCCGGCATGCCCAAGCCCTAAGCACAACCGAGTCGTCACCGCCCGCATCCGCGGCAGGCCCGCTCTCATCCAGCGCGGGAGCCTGCCCGTGCGCTCAACACGCCCCGCGAGCCGCCCGATGCTCGGGGAGCATGAACTCCTCACCCCAGAGCGGCGGCGTTCCCGGACCCTTGCTCCCCAGCCCCGGCCCGCGATGGCCCGCGAACTGGGCCGGCCGCGGCCTGATGTCCGTGATCGGACGCTCCGTCCGCGCGTTCTCCGAGGTCGCCTCGTACATGCACACCAGCGGCCTGAGCAAGGACTGGCCCCAGAACCTGTCCCAATCGACCGAGACCGAGCGGCGACTGGACGAGTCCAACTGGCCCAGCCGCCCGCTCCGGATCGGCCTGGTCCGCTCGGGCTCCTGGGCCACCCGCCTGATGAACGCCGCGGGCGCCTGGGACACCGAATGGCTCAACATCCCCGACGCCGACTCGGCCTCTCTCTGCCGCGAGAACGTGCTCGACGGCGTCGTGCGTCCCCTGGGCGGCAACGGGCTTGAGGTTGACCTCGCCGAGAACCCGGGCCGGGATGCCGCGTGGTTTGAGTGGTCCCGCTGCTGCCCCCTCAGCTACCCGGCGTCGTTCCCCACCCGCGTGGACGCTGCCCGCCTGTGCCTCGCCGACGCCATCAGTGATGACCCCGACCTTGTCCGCCCCCTGATCGAAGCCGCCGCGCTGCTCTCCCGGCACCCTGCCCGCCTCACGCGCGAGGACCGCGTCAACGGCCGCCGCCCCTTCCACGGCCCCTGGGATGCCACCCAGGCCCGCACCGAGCCCGCCCCGCCCGTCGCCGACGCCCAGCAGTTCACCATGGAGCGGCTCGCCGAGCTCTTCACGACCACCCACGCCACCGAATCCGCCCGCGCGCTCTCCCGAGTCCTGGGGGCCTACCTTGCCACCGCCCCGTCCTGGACCAGCGACGCCGCCCGCATCGCCTCCATGGACGCCTGCGCCCGCATCAGCGGCGATGAGCCCCAGACCATGCTCCGCCTCGCCGCCGTCCGCCTGGGTATGGGCCAGGACGACGCCGGCCTCGACGCAATCGAGCGTGCCGACCGCATGCTCCGCGACAACCAGCTCGTCTCCGCCACCGACCAGGAAGCCTTCATCCGCGCCGAGCTCGACCACGGCCACCCCGGCCCGATGACCATCGGCCGCCTCGCCGCGGGCATCTGCCTGCTCGTGTCCACCATGCCCGCCAGCCGTGTGCCCTACTTCCGCGACGACCTGCTCGACGACATGCGCTTCTCCTCCCTGCTGATCGGTCGCGACCAGGACCGAAAGCTGCTCATGCAGGTCTTCCGCGTCCTTGAACGCGTCCGCCGCGCCGAGAGCTTCGGCCTGCCCTCCGCGACGGCGAACACCCAGACCTGCGCAACCCCCGCCGCGGCATCCGGCCGTCCTCTGCCCTTCAACCGTTCGATCGCCACCGGCGCCAAGAAAACTCGCACCGCCGCCAAGGCCAAGGCACCCCAGCCCAAGCCCGCGGCCAAGCCCGCCACCAAGCCGCGGAAGAAGGCCGCGTGAGTCAGCCCGCGACGTCCAGCCGCGGCGGCTCATCCCCCTTCGGCCGTGTTCCTTTGGGCGTGTAGCCGCCCGCCTGCTGGTGGTCCTCGCGCGACTCTTCCTGGTCGTTGGACTTCAGGCTCCGCACCGCGCTGGCCAGATCAACCGCGTCCGCGCCCGTGACGACCTCGTCCTGCGCCTTGGCGTTCTTCCCGCCCCGTTTGTCCACGCGCGGCGGACCCGGCGGGAGACTCCCCGCCCCTCCAACCCCCGTGCTGGGGCCGATGAACGCCATACAGGAGCTATCGACCCCGCCCCGGCCGCTCCTCCAACCAAACACCCCCGGCCCCGCGCCCCGCCGGCCCGTCCACGCGATTAGCGGTCCTCAGCGGGCCGGACGCACGTCGATCAGTTCCGCCTCTACCCGCGCCGTGCCCTGCCACTCATTAATCTTCGGCGCTACCAGCAGGTCCAGCGTCGCGCCCACCGGCAGGTGCGCAATGTGCTCCGCCCAGTTCCACCCAACCACCCGCAGCAGCCGGGATGTCCCCGCCCCGCCCACCTGCACCGCGAGATGCTTGTTCGTCTTCCCCATCGTCTGCGGGCGCATCGCCACCCGTGCCGCGGGTATCCGCAGCCGCACCGGCGGGTTCTCCCGCCCGAACGGCGCCAGCCGCAGCAACCCCCGTACCGACTCCGGCGTGAGCTCCCCAACCTCCACGTCCGTGTCGTAAGACACAGCCGCCGTCAGTTCCTCCGGCGCGATCCGTTCATTCGCGTGCCCGATGAACGCCTCCCGGAACCCCTCGAGCCGACCGCTCTCCAGCCTCAGCCCCGCGGCCATGTCGTGCCCGCCAAAGCTCGTCAGGTGCGCTGCGCACGCCTCAAGCCCCCCGTGCAGGCTGTACCCGTCGATCGACCGCCCCGACCCGTGGCACAGCCCCGCGTGGTCGCACATCAGCAACGCGGGCCGCCCGTACTTCTCGACCAGCCGCGAGCACACGATCCCCACCACACCCGCGTTCCAGCCCGGGTGCGCCAGCACGATCGCCCGCCGGTCCTCCCGGTGCATCCCCCCCTGCTCCACCATCTCGCACGCCTGCTCGAAGATCGCCCGCTCGACCTTCCGCCGCTCGTCGTTCAGGCGCGTGAGCTCCTCCGCGATCTGCACCGCCCGCGGCCCTTCCGCCGTGGTCAGCAGCTCCATCGCCTCCCGCGCGTGCCCCATCCGCCCGCAGGCGTTGAGCCTGGGCCCCAGCTTAAACCCCACATCCTCCTCGCTGACCTCCTGGCTGTCCAGGCCCGACGCCTTCACCAGCGCCCGCAGCCCTTCGTTCAACGCGCCACGCACCCGCCGCAGGCCGTACGACGCGATCACCCGGTTCTCGTCCACCAGCGGAACCACGTCCGCAATCACCCCCAGCGACGCGAACGCCAGCAGGTCGCCAATGAGCAACTCCCGCAGCGGCTGGCTCACCCGCTCGCTGC
>JAEYTB010000008.1 GCA_023434205.1 Planctomycetota bacterium
CGCGTGGACCGCCCTCAAAGGCGGTCCACTTTTTTGGCGCGTTATGGCCACTTCCCCGGAAAGAGGGCCGCCCCGCGGGTCGATATCCAACGTTGAGGTCCTGAAATTACGCCCTCCGGGGACACGATGAGCGTTCGCACCAAGTCCATCCTGGCTATCGGCATCGTGCTCACGTTCGTGCTCGGCACTCTCTTCATGGGCGCCCGCGCGCTCCTCCACGAGCGGTTCTGGACCATGGAGCAGGCCCGGGCCCGGGCCCACTCCGACCGTGCGATGGCCGAACTGATCAACGCGCTCGAGGGGCTCGACACGCTCTGCCGGACCATCGCCGCGCTCCCCGCCGACTGGGACGCTCAGGACACCCGTTCCGCCGACGCGCGCCACGCCCTGGTCGCCGTGGGTGACCAGTGGTTCGGCGTGTTTGATGCCCAGGGAGTCCTCCGCGTCTCCGGTGTCAGCTCCACCGACGCGACCGCGGCGGAAAGGCTCAACACGGGGCTCCACCAGTACCTCACGAAAGAGAAGCTGGTAGGCCCGGGGGCGGAGCGCCACGGCGCCAGCGGTGCGCTGCTGCTCAACGGCCAGGCCATGCTCGCCTCGGTCCGCCCGCTCGCCTCGGCGCCGGGCGGCTTCTTTGTCCTGGCCCGCCCTCTCCCTCATCACGAGAACATCGACCCCAGCGAGCGGCTCTGGATCAGCGCCGCGGGCGCGGCCGGCAACGCCGCGGGCCTGGGCGTCCAGTCGCGCGACCCCCACACCGAGGTCGCCCACAACGGATTCACGATCGCCACCGAGCACGCCTTCGCCGACCTTGGGGGCTGCACCCTGCTCCACGCCGTGTACCTGGGCCGCCCGCTGGGCTTTGAGATCGGCCGCGATGTGACGCTCACCATCGGCATCTCACTCGTGCTGGGCGTCGCCATGTGTACGGCGCTCGCCATGCTGCTGCTCAACCGGCTCGTGCTGGGCCGGCTGGCACGCCTCTCGACCCAGCTCGAGGAGGTCGGCCGCGCCGAGCGCACCCGCGTGGACCCGACCGGCGACGACGAGGTCGGCCAGGTTGTGCGGACCGTCAACAAGACGCTCGGCGCGCTGGACGCCTCGCGCGAGCAGCTCGCCCGCAGCGAGGCGACGTTCCGCAGCATGGTGGACAACGCCCCTCTGGGCGTCTTCCTCACCGACGCCCAGGGCAAGGCCGCTTTCCACAACACCCAGTGCACCCGCATGCTCGGCTGGCCCGTGACCGAGATGATGGGCCTCGACTGGGAGAAGGCAATCCACCCCGCCGACCGCGATCGCGTCATGGCCGCTTGGAAGCACGCCGTGGACTCCAAAGTCCCGTACCGCCAGCACCACCGGATCATTCGCCCCGACGGCTCGGTCCGCTGGACCACGGCCAACGCCGCGCCAATCTTCGAGAACGGCGCCGTCCGCGGCTTCGTCGGCACCATCGAGGACACCACCGAGCGCCTCCAGGCCGCCGAGGACCTCCGCCGCGCCAAGGTCGCCGCCGAGGCCGCGAGCCGCGCCAAGACCGAGTTCCTGGCGAACATGAGCCACGAGATCCGCACCCCCATGACCGCCATCCTGGGGTTCTGCGACCTGCTCCTGTCGCCCGACCAGACCGACGCGGACCGGCGCGGCTGCGTCGAGACCGTCCGCCGCAACGGCGAGCACCTGCTCGCCATCATCAACGACATCCTCGACCTGTCCAAGATCGAGTCGGGTGAGGCCGCGGCGGAGCGCATCGCCTGCAACCCCGCCCAGGTCATCTGCGAGGTCGCCCGCACCCTCAGCCTCCGCGCCCAGGAGAAGAACCTGTGCCTGGAGGTTGCGTTCGACACCCCGCTGCCCACCACCATCACCAACGACCCCACCAAGCTCCGCCAGGTGCTCATCAACCTGGTCGGGAACGCGGTGAAGTTCACCGAGCAGGGCTCCATCCGCATCGCGGCCCGCATGACCGGGTCCGACGACGCACGCCGCCTGGTGATCGAGATCATCGACTCCGGCATCGGCATGACCGAGGAGCAGATCGGCCGCATCTTCACCCCCTTCAGCCAGGGCGACGGCTCCATGGCCCGCCGCTTCGGCGGCACCGGCCTGGGCCTGTCCATCTCGCACAAGCTCGCCTCGCTCATGGGCGGTGGCGTTTCCGTCACCTCCACCCCCGGCAAGGGCAGCACCTTCACCGTCACGATCGACGCGGGGGAAATCCGCGGCCCCTTGCTCGCCCAGCCGCCCGCGCTCGCGCCGGCGGAGGCCGCCGGCCCACTGCCCGTGGGCAGCCTTTCCTGCCGCGTGCTGCTGGCTGAGGACGGGCCCGACAACCGCCGCCTGCTCACCTACCTGCTCACGCGCGCCGGTGCGGACGTCGTGGCCGTCGAGAATGGCAAACGCGCCGTCGCTGCGGCCCTCGACGCCGACCGCGCCGGCGCTCCCTTCGACATCGTGCTGATGGACATGCAGATGCCCGAGATGGACGGCTACACAGCCAGCCGGACCCTGCGGACCTCGGGCTACCAGGGCGTCATCATCGCCCTCACCGCGCACGCCATGGCCGACGACCGCCAGAAGTGCCTCGACGCCGGCTGCTCGGACTACGCCGCCAAGCCCATCGACCGCGCAACGCTCATCCGCAAGTGCGCCCAGTGGCTTCGGCCCCGCGCCGCGGCGTAACCCCTCAGGCCGCCCCCGCCTGCGGCCCCTCCACGGCACCGCGCCGGCGCATCACCGCGAACGGCGTCGCCGCCAGGTACGCCAGCGAAAGCACCGCGATCGTCAGCCACGCGTCGATGATCATCATCACCGCCAGGATCGCCACCAGCACCAGCAGCGGGGCCACCAGCAGCCGGCTCACCCGCAACCGTTTCAGCGCGAACATCGGGATGCGCGAGATCATCAGGAACGCGATCAGCAGCGTGTACGCCGCCACCAGCCATTCCGGCAGCCGCAGCGTGACCAGCTTCGAGGCGCTCAGCAGCGCGGGCACCAGCACCGCCCCCGCGGCCGCGGGCGTGGGCATCCCCTCGAAGTAGTTGGACGGCGCGGCCGTGCCCGTCTTGGGCGCGTTGGCCGCCGCGGTGAACCTCGCCAGCCGCATCCCCGCGCACACCGCGAACACCATCACCGGCAGCAGACCCGCCAGCAGGTACAGCCGCGAACCCTCACCCGTCCTGTTGGTGAACTCCGCAAGCGTCCACTGGTGCAGGATGATCGCCGGCGCGACCCCGAACGACACAAAGTCCGACAGCGAGTCGAGCACCGCGCCGAACTTGGACGACACGCGCAGCAGCCGCGCCGCCCGTCCGTCCAGCGCATCAAACACCGCCGACAGCAAAATCGCACCCAGCGCCCGCTGCCAGAGGCCCTCGATCTGGTCGAGGGGTGCGCCTTTGGCCTGCAGCACCGCCGCGCGGATCGAGAAGTGGATCGACGCCAGCCCGCAGCACAGCGCCAGCGTCGTCAGCAGGTTGGGCAGCAACGCCGCGAGCGGGACATCTTGACGCTTCACCAGCCGGAGGAACATCGGGGTCTCCTGTCCGAGCTTACACCGCAAGCCTGGCGATGGGCGTCTCGCCCGCCAGGGTCGCCTGGCCCAGCTTCACCAGCACCTCCGACCCCGGCGGCAGGTACACGTCCACCCTCGACCCGAACCGGATCAGCCCGTACCGCTGCCCCGCCCGCATCGTGTCGCCCGGCTTCACCTTCCGCACGATCCGCCGCGCCACCAGCCCCGCGATCTGCACACACCCGATCGCGTGCCCCGACTCCGTCCTCATCGCGACCGAGAACCGCTCATTCTGCTCGCTCGCCTTGTCCAGAGACGCGTTGAAGAACTTGCCCTCCCGGTACGCCGCGGCCGTGATCACCCCCGCCGCGGGCGCCCGGTTCACGTGGACGTTGAACACGTTCATGAAGATGCACACCCGCTGCAGGCCCTGCCCCGGGATGCCCAGCTCCCCCGGCGGGTCCGCCGGCGAGACCGACACGACCACGCCGTCCGCCGGCGCGATCACCAGCGACGCGTCCGACGGCGTGCGGCGAGCCGGGTCCCTGAAGAACCACAGGCACCACAGCGTCAGCACCAGCCCGATGCCCCCCACCACCGCGCCGACGGGAGCGCCCGCGAAGTGCCACGCCGCCGCGCTCGCCACACCCCCGATCAGCACGAACACCGCCACGATCGGCCACCCTTCCCGGGCGATGATCGGGCTGGGGTCGTCGTGCAGTATGGACAGGGAAGCCGGGGCGGTGTTGGGTGCGTGGGTCACGCCCGATGGTACGCGACACCGCCCACCGTTCGCCGCTTGTGCGGGGCAAACCCCGCGCCAACGTCCGAGAAAACCCTGTCCGCGCAGACCGCCCGATCACCCTCAAGCCCCCGGGGAACTTGTTCGATCTTCATGTAACTACCTTCACTCCCTATGAATACCAACACCCCCACCTACGCCCGAATCCTGGTCTGCGATGACGAGGCGCACATCCGCCAGATCATCGGCCGCAAGCTCGCGACCGCCGGATTCACCGTCGCCGAGGCCCGCAACGGCCAGGAAGCCCTGACCATGCTGGACCCCGGCGCCCAGCCCGCGTTCATCCCCAACCTCATCATCACCGACCTCCAGATGCCCATGATCACGGGCCTGGAGCTCTGCCAGGTCCTCCGCCGCCGCGCCGACCTCTCCCACGTCCCAGCCCTGATGCTCACCGCCCGCGGCTACATCCTCTCGCCCGAAGACCTCGCCCAGACCAACATCCGCCAGGTCATCAGCAAGCCCTTCGGCGTCAAGATCCTGCTCGAGCGCGTCGTTGACGTGCTCGCCGAGCAGTCGCGCGACCTTATCCCCCCCGCCCTGCTGTCGAACATCGGCGGCACCGGGCTCGCCGCGTAAACGGGAGGCCGACCGTGACGATCAGCCGCCCATCGCTGTCCAACCTCACGCCCGACCCGGGCCCGGCCTTCCCGCCGGCGTCGTTCCTCGACCGCTGCACGGAGCTGGGCCTGATCGCGTTCCAGTTCGCCAACCCGCAGGAGCTCACCGGCGAGAGCCGCGTGCCCCCCAGCGTCAGCACGCTTATCCGCAGCGAGGGCGTCGCGCGGCTCATCCGCGCCCGCCTGATGCACGCCGCGGAGCACGGCACCCGCATCACCGAGGACGAGCTGTTCCCGGGCTGCAACCTGGGCATCATCGCCCACCGGTGCGGCTCGCGCCCCGCGGGGTACACGGTCGTCGTGTTCTTCACACCCTCGGCCTGCGCACACCCGGCGTTCCTCGAGCTCTGCCGCGGCGCCGGCGTCGACGGGGTGCAGCTCGCCCTGGACGCCCGGTCGTATGTGCGCGAGTCGGCCTCTGACACGCACCTGGCCATCCGCGCCCTGCTGGGGACCGCCCTGGACCTCGAGAAGATCGAGGACCAGGACGACGCCCTGGAAACCTTCACCGAGCAGCTCACCGACAGCTACGACACCATGGACCTGCTCTACTCCGTGGGCCGGTCCATGCGCGAGCCCTTCAAGCCCGAGCAGTTCCTCAACTTCGTCTGCGGCCGACTGTTCGCCGCGCGCAGCTTCCGCTGGATCGCCATCCTCTTCAACCCCGGGCGCGAGGTTGCCATGGGCCTGCGCAACCACATGGTCACCGCCGGCCACCTCCCCTGCGACCCCGAGGCCTTCCGGGCCGCGGCACTCTCGCTGGTCTCCCGCGGCTGGGGCGCCGCCTCACCCCAGGTCCTCGAGCGTGTGCCCAACCTCTCGTCCGCCGACCGCCCTCAGGTCCTCCTCCAGCCCCTCACCTGCAAGGCCCAGACCGTCGGCCTGCTCATCGCCGGCGGCAAGTACGGCGATGACCCCGACATCAGCAGCTACGACATCCAGATCATCGAGGCCGCCGGCGGCTACATCAACGCCTTCTCCGAGAACGTCGCCCTGTACGAGGACCAGCACACCCTCTTCATGGGCACCGTGCAGGCACTCACCGCCGCCATCGACGCCAAGGACCGGTACACCTTCGGCCACAGCGAGCGCGTTGCCGCCGTCGCCGCGCAGCTCGCCCTGGCGTCGGGCATGTCCCGCGAGCAGGCCGAGCGTGTGCGCATCGCCGGGCTCGTGCACGACGTCGGCAAGATCGGCGTCCCCGAGGCCGTCCTCACCAAGCAGGGCCGCCTCACCGACGAAGAGTTCGGCCACATCAAGAAGCACCCCGAGATCGGCCACACCATCCTCCGCGACATCAGCCTCCTCTCCGATGTCCTCCCCGGCGTGCTCCACCACCACGAGCGCTACGACGGCCGCGGCTACCCCCACGGCCTCATCGGCGAGAAGATCCCCTTCATCGCCCGCATCCTCGCCGTGGCCGACACCTTCGACGCCATGAGCTCCACCCGTTCCTACCGCTCCGCCATGCCCCGCGAGGTCGTGCTGGCCGAGATCGGCCGCTGCTCGGGCACCCAGTTCGACCCCGCCCTCGCCATGACGTTCGTGAAGCTCGACCTCTCCGCCTACGACGCGCTGGTCGCACGCCACGCCTCGGGCAACCTCTCCGCCGCCGCGTAGGCCGGCCCTTCAAGTCCGAGAACAACCCGCGGCAGCGAGCGGAAACGCCCAAGCCCCCCGACACGTGGTGCGGGACCAGTCCCCGCTTCCGCTCCGCGCCACGCGCGCGTCCCCGCCGCGCCACCCGACGCAGCCGCGAACCTGTCCACACACCCGTGCGTGGGAATGCGCACTCCCCCTTTGACGTAATCCAAACCGGGTGGTAGCTTGGCCTTGCGCTGGCGCTCCCTGGGGGGGAATGGCCGCGTGGCCGTTCTCCGCCTGTCTATGGGAGCTGCACAGGCATCTGGAGGGAGGCTCCCATGTTCCACTCGAAGAAGGCGGCGGTGCTTGGCCTGTGCGGCGTGTTCGCGTTCTGCGCCGCGGCGATGACCAACAGCAACCACATCCGGTTCGAATCCTTCGCGCCCGCCGGCATGTTCGGCTTCGCCGAGAACCCCGCCGTGGACGGTCACGTCAAGATCAAGTTCAAGCCCACCGCCGGCACCACCGACATCCTCCTCCAGGTCCGCAACCTCCTGCCCAACACCACCTACAGCGTCCTCATCGACGGCAGCGGCTCCGGCGGCGCCTTCCCCAACGCCTTCACCACCAACACGCGCGGCCACGGCTCCTGGCAGTACGACGACCTGCTCGGCCAGGCCGCCAGCGACACCACTGTCACCATCTTCCGCTGGGACGGCGATTTCGAGGAGGTGTCGAACGTCGACGAGCTTGAGATCCGGGCCGTGGCTGAGCTCGAAGACCTGTCCTGAGACCGCTCTCCATCATGCCAACACTCGCGGGCGGGCCCTCAGCGGCCCGCCCGTTCTCGTTCACGGCAGCACGACCTGCCGCCACGTCCCCGGCTTGATTCTGACCCGCTCGTCGCTCGTGTACCCCAACGGCGGCGTCGCCCAGATCGCCGGGTCATATTCGACGTCATTGACGTCCTTGACCGAGATCGCGTCTGACCCCGCGTTCGAGTCCGCCAGCACGACGCCCTTCACCCTGATACCTTCCATCGCCAGCGTGCCGCGCACGTGAACCAGACCCCGCAGCTCGTTGGGGTAGGTGTCGCTGGTGTCACCATCCGTGCTCCCACCCGACAGCGGCCAGGGTGCCCCGGTGGGGTTGAAGTTGGTGTACGACGACTCCTGCAAAGCCTTGCTCGGGTCGCACTTGAACGCCGCGTTCCCGTTGATCAGCAGCACCGGGTAGTCCGGCCGCGCCGGCTGCATGAAGACGGCGGAATCAATCGTCACCGTGCCGCTGGTGTTGATCACCAGCGTCCCTTCGACCCGTACGCCCTTGATCGTCACGTTGCCGGTGGTGTTGATCACATACACGCCCGCCGCGTTCGGCGAACCCCACGTGTTGTACGCCGGCGTCAACACGCCGTTGGTCATCGTTGATCCGGGCGAAATCACCGTCCCCATTGCCGTGTACCGCGAAAACACGCTGGAGTCGGGCGCGCTCTTCGCCGGCGCCAGCAGCGTAACAGAGCCCGTCACCTTCGTGCCCACCAGCAGCAGGCACTCGACGTCGCCGCGCACCTGCCCGTCCACCTGGATCGTGCCGTTGCTCGACGCGGGAGCGCCGGCGACGCCCAGATTGCCTGTCGCGTACACACGGAGTTGCCCCGGCGTATGTACCGCCATCCGCAGCGCGGGGATGGGCGTGCCGACCGGCTCCAGCTCGACCTGCAGGATGTGCGTCGCCGACCCAGACAAGCCGCGTGAGCGAACCAGCACTGGGTCGGCCGAGCCTGTGGCGAAGTTCCCATCGACCGGGTCCGTCGCGTCCACCGTCACCGCCCCATCGGCGAGCGGCACGTTCACCAGCCAAGATCCCTGCGCACGCGACCGCCACGCGGAGTTGCTCGACATGTCGTGCGCCAGCAGTTCAACGCCCGCTTCCGCGTTCATCCTTGCCTTGAGCGAGGTCGTGAGCGCCGTCTCCGCTGAAGCCTGCACCCTCACCGCCAGGAACGCTCCCAGCGCCATGGCGGTCACGACCGCCGAAACGCCCAGCACGGCGATGTACATGCTCCCGCGCCGCCCAAGCCGATGCCCCGCGCGCCTCACCATGCGTCCCTCGCCTTCGCCCGCAAAGCCCTCAGCTGCGCCACCGTCACCCCACCCTTCTTGATGGTCACCGTGATCCGCCTCAACCCCGTCTCCGACCCCGCCACCAGCCGCGGGTTCGCGACCTGCACGTTCTCAATGCTCACAAGCCGCGACCAGCCCGTGTACCCGGGGATCACCGTCCCATCCGGCTTCCGCGGCGGCTCCTCCTTCAAACCGTTGTAGTCGTCCAGGTCGTTCAGGGTCGACCTCTGCCCGTGCGATTCGCCCAGCTCCAGCCCCAGGAGCCCCCCCACGTCCGCGTACGGCTTCTCCACGATCTCCGTCATCAGCGACTGCGCCAGCCACAGCCCCGTGCCGCGGTCCTGATTGCGCTGCTGCCGCGCCCGCGCCGCGCCAGACGCGTTGAGCGCGGCGGCAAGCATCAGCCCCACGAGCACCGTACACACGGAGGCCTCGACGATCGAAAGACCCCGCCGGGAGCCGCGCCGGGTCATGGCGCCGCCACCGTCGGCTGGTTCAGCGCCCGCACGGTCGTCTCTACCCGCGTCGCGGGGGATCCAGCCTCAACCCGCAGCGTCACCGACTTGAGCCTGTGCGTGTCTACCGACGTGGTCATATTGACCGGCCAGGAGTACGTGCCGTACACCTCGTGCGGGATGTCGTTGTAGTGCTGGTTACTGGTGGGCACCCAGCTCCCGCCGCTGTTCGTGGTCGCCAGGTACACCGGCGTGTCCGACGACGCGAGCGTGGAGTTGTAGTACTGCACCTGCCCCGCGGCGGTGCCCGAGCCCTTGAGCACGAAGTTGAACTGCTGCGTCTTGCCGTCCGTCACGGCCCCGGTGAGCGGGAAGTCCACCCACGCGTACGATGTCGTCAGGGACGACACCGGGACCGCGACGCTGCCGCCGATCTGCGTCGTCGAGGGAAGCACGCCGCTCCCCGTCGAATAGATGCCCGCCGTGATCTCCGTCCCCGTCGGCGTCGTCACCCGCCGGGCGCGCACCCGCACCCGCGTGAACTCGACCCGCGAGACGTTGGCCGGCAGCGAGACCTGGTCGATCTTGAAGTAGCTCGTCGCCCACGCCGCGGAGGTCAGCGCGCTCTGGAGCACGTTGGGCGTCAGCACCAGCAGCCACCCGTTCCACTTTGACAGCAGCACCTCGCCGCTGCTCGAAGTGCCCGTCGTGGTCGTCGTCACCGTCGTCATCGTGGTCGCGAACGAGAGGTCGAAGGCCTTCACATCCGGCACGACGTCCACCGCCGCGCCCCCGTTGTACGACCGCCGCAGCGGCGCGCCGCTGCCCGCCCAGTCGTAACGGATCACCTCGTCCTGCCCGTCGCTGTTGCGGTCCGCCACCGTGAACTCGAAGTGGTTGCTGCCGCGTGACACAACCCCTGTCAGGTACCGCAGCTCGGCGCAGAACTGGTCCAGCCCCGTGTTCAGCCGCGCGCGCGTCGTGGTCCGCACGTCGGTCGCCGGCGCCGCCCGGGCGACCACCACCAGAGCACCGGCCATCCCCAGGGCCAGCATACCCACGACCGCCGTGCTCACCACGGCCTCGGCCAGCGTAAACCCCGGACGTGCGTCTCGCTTGCTCACTTGCCCTCGGCTTTCTCCACGACCGCGGTCGGCGTTGTCGACACATCCGCCGCCAGCACTGCCTCCGTCACCGGCGCGACCGTCGCACGCCCGGCCGCGTCCAGC
>JAEYTB010000107.1 GCA_023434205.1 Planctomycetota bacterium
TGCGGGCGCGCTGGGGCTCCTGGGGGGGGGTGGCGTGGTGGGTCGGGGGGGGGGTGGTGCGGGCGCGTTGGGTGGGGCTGGGGAGGACGATGGTGGGAAGGGATGTCTCGGCGCGGGCGTGGAGCGCGGCGGAGAGGCGCTGCGCGGCACTGTCGCCGGTGAACACCTCGACGCGGGGGTCGGAGAGTTCCTTTGTGAGGTCGTGGACCGCGAGGTTCTCGAGGAGCTCGGCGGGGTCGTGTTGGAGGATGGTGATGCGGGGCGCAATGCCGGTGGGGGTGGTTGCGGTGGCGTCGTAGAGGAGCTTGAAGAGGGGGGCGGAGAAGCCGTCGAGGAGGATTCGCTGGAGGTCGGCGGGGTTGCGCTGACGGACGGAGTCGAGGAGGGCTTGGGCGCGGGCGGTCTCGTTGATGAGCCGCAGGCTGCGGAGGGTGGTGGAGCCTCTGGGTCGGGTGACAAGGTTGTGGTCGAGGGTCTTGAAGCAGTCGGAGGCGGGCTCGATGCCGGAGAGGGTGAGGGCTCCGGCGTGGAGGGAGGTCGGCGGCGGGGCGGTGTCGGAAGGGAGGCGCGACACGGCGGCCGAGAGGGCGGCCACATCCTTGTCCGGCGGGAGCAGGGTGAGCTGTTCGAGGGCGGGGGTGCGCAGGCCCAGGCGCGCGAGGTTCGCGGCGGCGAGGAAGCGGAGGGCGTGCTGGTCGGGGACCTGCTCGAGGGCCTGGGCGGCGAGGGGGAGGAAGTCCCAGGGCTGGCCGGCCTGGCCCAGGCGGAGGAGGTCGTGGAGGGTGAGCGAGCGCGCAGGAGGGGCGCTGGTGGTGGTTGGCACGTGGGTTGTATCGGGCGGCGCGGGGGCTGGCCGATAAAGGCGGGCAATGGCTGGTTTTGAAGGACAGAACGGGCGGGCGGGGCTGCCCGCGGCGGTGCGTGCCAAGATCGTGACACGCGGAGAGCTGCTGGAAGCCCGGGCCAAGGCGCGGGCGAAGGGACGGACCCTGGTGCAGTGCCACGGGTGCTTCGACATCGTGCATCCGGGGCACATCCGGCACCTGCGGCAGGCGCGGAGCCTGGGAGACCTGCTGCTGGTGTCGATTACGGGGGACCCGGCGATCCGCAAGGGGCCGGCGCGGCCGCTGATCCCGGAGGAGCTGCGGGCGGAGAACCTGGCGGCGCTGGACTGCGTCGACCTGGTGTACATCGACGACCAACCCACGGCGTTGTCGCTGCTGGAGGCGGTGCGGCCGGATGTGTACGTGAAGGGAAAGGAGTACGAGTTCAACAACGACCCGCGGTTTGGGGCGGAAAGGGCGGCGGTGGAAGCCGCGGGCGGGCGGGTGGTGTTCAGCAGCGGTGATGTGGTGTTCAGTTCGACCGCGCTGATTGCGGCGCTGGAGCAGTCGGCGGACCCGTACCACCAGCGGCTGGTGGGGCTGATGGCGCGGCCGGAGCTGGAGAGTTCGGCGCTGTTCGGGCTGATCAGCGCGTTTAAGGGCAAGCGCGTGGTGGTGGTGGGCGAGGCGATCCTCGACACGTACATCCTGTGCGACCGGCCGGAGGTGGCGAGCGAGAGCCCGGTGATGACGCTGCGGCCGGTGGAGGCGCGGCACTATGACGGGGGCGCGGCGGTGGTGGCGCGGCACCTGGCGTCGCTGGGCGCGAGGCCGGTGCTGGTGACGTGCCTGCCTGCGACGCGCGATGGCACGGGGCTGCGGGAGCGGCTGGAGGCCGAGGGCGTCGAGGTGCGGGCGATGGCGGTGCGCAGCCCGGTGCCGGAGAAGCAGCGGTTCCTGGTGGGCGCGCAGAAGGTGATGAAGGTTGATTTGGTGGAGCCGCTGATCCTGGATGCGGGGCAGCAGGACCGGTTTGTGGAGATCGCGGTGCAGGCGTGCGGGGACGGGGTTGATGCCGCGATCGTGACGGACTTTGGGCTGGGGTTGTTCGCGCCCAAGATGATGGCGCGGATGTGCCTGGGCATGCGGCCTGTGGCGCGGGTGCTGGCGGGGGATGTCAGCGGCAAGCGGAGCAACCTGCGGGCGATGCGGGGGATGGACCTGCTCTGCCCCAGCGAGACGGAACTGCGCGAGGCGATGAGGCTGCACGGGGAGGGGCTGCCGCTGGTGGCGTACCGGCTTTTGGAGGCGACGCAGAGCCGCGGGGCGATGGTGACGTTGGGGGCCGAGGGCCTGATCGCGTTCACGGGAATGGCGGGCGAGGAGGAGGATGGGCAGGGGTGGACCTCACGCCTGCACAGCGAGCACGTCCCCGCATTGTGCCCGATCGCTCTGGACCCGCTGGGGTGCGGGGATTCGTTGTTGAGTGTGGCGACGCTGGCGATGGCGAGCGGGGGGAGCATGGTCCAAGCGGCGTTCCTGGGTGCGTGTGCCGCGGCGGTGCAGGTGCAGCGGCTCGGGAACATTCCGGTTTCGCCCGCGGAGGTGCGGTCGCTGATTGCGCGGGTGAGCAGCTCAAAGCTGGTGTTTACCGGGGAGCGGGAGGCACGGGGATTGCGGGTAGGCGCGGCGTGAGACAGCGCGTATGGCGTGGAGCGGCTTGCATCTCTACAGGATGCGGGGGGCGGTTGCACGGTGCACCGTGGGCGGCGCTCGGCGGCCTCGCTCTGCCCACGGCTACTGGCTGGCATCATTGCAGGATGCCCGGAGCGCGGGTGGTGAGATCGGTGGAGCTTGAACTTTGATTTCTTATGTGCTTCCAACGCGGGATCGTCCGGAGCGGCTGAAGCAGACGTTGCGTGCGATCGAGGCGCTGGGGGATCACCGCGCGTGCGGGGGGGCGGAGGTCGTTGTTGTTGATAATGCGTCGGCGGAGCGGTGGGTGATGCCGCGGGAGCTGGCGGGGGGGATTGCTGTCCGGTCGATCGTGCTGGAGCGCAACGAGGGGGCGGCGGCGCGGAACGTGGGGGTGGCGGCGAGCGACCCGGCGAGCGAGTGGATCGTGATGCTGGATGATGACTCGTACCCGGACGACACGGAGTTTCTGGGGAAGTTGAGGGAGCAGCCGGCGGATGTGGCGGCGGTGTCGGCGGATATCTGGCTGGCGTCCCGCGCCGAGAAGGCGGCGGTGCGGGAGAGCGGGGGGCTGCCGGAGGTGTTCATCGGGTGCGGGGTGGCGATCCGGCGGGGCGTGTTCCTGGATCTGGGCGGGTACGACCCGAGCTTTGGGTACTACGTGGAGGAGTACGACCTTGCCGCGAGGATGCTGCTGGCGGGGTACCGGGTCGGGTTTGACCCGCTGTTCAGCGTGACGCACGCGAAGGTGGCGGGGGGTCGGGACATGAACCTGATCCTGTCGCGGCTGGTGCGCAACAACGGGTGGGTCGCGCAGCGGTACGCGCCCGAGCCCGCGCGGCTGGCGGAGCTACGCGAGGTGCGGAGCCGGTACAGGGGAATCGCGGAGAAGGAGCGGGCGCTGCGCGGGTATGGCTCAGGTTTGGCGGAGCTGCGGCGGACGGTTCGCGGGCAGGCGCGGCGGCCGATGAGCGCTGCGCTGTGGGACCGGTTCACGGGGCTCGCGGCGGCGCGGGAGGCTTTGCAGTGGGCCTTTGCACAGGCGCCGTTCCGTTCCGCGGCGGTCGTTGACGCGGGGAAGAACGCGTGGGTGGTGGCGCGGGCGCTTGAGGAACTGGGCGTGCGGGTGATGGGCGAGGGCGAGGACGCGGAGGTATGCGTCATCGGCACGATGTCGCCGGGGCCGATGCTGGACGCGGCGCGGCGGCGGATGGGGGCGCGGGTGCGGGGGCGGGTTTTGATGCCGTGGATGGTGGGAGAAACGGTGGACCGGGTGCGGCTGGCGGCGTGAGAGTCAGGCCAGCACGCGCTCGGTGTGCTGCGCGACGGTCGTCACTCGGTTGAACAACAGGTCGAGTTCGTTGGGCGTGCAGGCTTTCTGCCAGGTGCAGGAGAGCCAGCCGTCGGCGGCGCGCCACTGTTCTTCGGCGGGCGGGGCCTGAGCGAGGTAGTCGAGGAGTTCGGGGGAGAGGAGTGCCGCGGCCTC
>JAEYTB010000137.1 GCA_023434205.1 Planctomycetota bacterium
CTAGGGCGGGGGCCTGGAGGGGGAAGGAGGCGTGGGGGTCGGTCGCGGGCTGGTGCGCGGCGTGGGCCGGAGTCAGGCCTGCGGCGGTGAGGGCGGCGGGGGCGGCGATGAGGAAGGCGCGGCGGGACGGTTGCATGACAAAGCCTCCGGACGCCTGGAGGGGGCAGCGTACCAGCAAGCGACAGCCGCCCCACAGGTGTTGTCGTCTAGATCAGATGCCGAACCGTGACCTGTAGACTCGGGCTGGTTCATGTCGCGAAAAAAGACGTGCCGCGAGGGGGGTCAAACTGCGCCCCCGCGGGCCTTGGTAGCCGATGAGTCCTGCCGAATGCGCACCCCCACCACTACTGCCATCACTGACGATCTCTCCCCTTCCGCCAAGGCTCAAGATGTGAGGAACCAGAGCATGACGTTCCCGTTCCCCGCGTCGCGCGAGCACTGGTCGATCGACCCGGGGCTGACGTTTTTGAATCACGGGAGCTATGGGGCGGTGCCGCGGGCGGCGTTGAAGGCGCAGTCGGCGATCCGGGACCGGATCGAGCGGGACCCGGTGCGGTTCTACAAGAGCGATCTGGAGGGGGTGCTGGACGAGATGCGGCGGGGGCTGGGGGCGTTTCTGGGCTGCCGCGGGGCGGACCTTGCGCCGTGCGCCAACGCGACTTACGCGCTGTGCCACATCCTGTATGCGACGCCCTTGAAGGCGGGCGATGAGGTCTTGATCACGGATCATGAGTACTCGTCGCTGACCAACGAGCTGGAGCGGGTGTGCGCCAAGACGGGCGCGAAGGTGGTGAAGGCGGAGATTCCGTTCCCGATCCAGAGCCCCGAGCAGGTGACGGAGGCGTTCGTGGGGTGCATCACGCACCGGACGCGGCTGGCGTTCATCAGCCACATCACGAGCGGGTCGTCGCTGGTGTTCCCGGTGGCGCAGGTGGTGAAGGAGTTCAACCAGCGCGGGATCGACATTGTGGTGGATGGGGCGCACTCGCCGGGGCAGATCCCGGTGGATGTGGCAGCGCTGAAGCCGACGTACTTCGTGGGGAGCGGGCACAAGTGGCTGTGCGGGCCGAAGGGCTCGGGGTTTGTGTATGTGCGGCCGGACCGGCAGGCGGCGATCAGGCCGGTGTGCCTGTCGAGCCGCGCGAACAAGGTGCGGCCGGAGCGGGCGCTGTTCCTGCGGGACTTTGACTACCAGGGGACGGATGACTACTCGCGGAACCTGACGATCCCGCACTCGATCGCGGCGGTGGGCGGGATGCTGCCGGGCGGCTGGCCGGCGGTGCTGCGGCACAACCACGAGCTGGTGATGGCGGGGCGGAAGGTGGTGTGCGACCTGCTGGCGGGGTTCGGCGTGATGCCGCCGGCGCCTGAGAGCATGATCGGCAGCATGGCGACGCTGCTGATCCCCGAGCCCGCGCCGGAGCTGGTGAACCGGCCGACGAAGTACGACGATGCGCTGCAGGATGCGCTGTACGAGCGGCACAAGATCGTGGCGCCGATCTGGCGGCTGAACGACAACCGGCGGGTGGTGCGGCTGAGCGCCCACCTGTACAACACGCTGGACCAGTTCGAGAAGCTGGGGCACGCCCTGGCGGAAGAGCTGGCGGCGGAGCAGCGGTACAAGGCGACGGCGTGAACCCCCGGGCGTGAGTTCCCAATCATGGGTGACATGAGCGAGAACGAAACAGCGGGAGTGATCGGTTGCCCCAAGTGCGGGGCGCGGATGTCCACGGCGGATGCGGGCGGGGTGGTGATCGACCGGTGCCCGACGTGCGGGGGGATCTGGTTTGATGCGCTGGAGCTGGACAAGGTGCTGGCGAGCGGCGCCGCGAAGAGCGTGGCGAAGGAGGCGGACCCGCTGCCCGCGGCGAAGGGGGCGAAGGGGCCGCTGCACTGCCCGCGGGACAAGGGGCGGCTGATCCGCATGGCGGCGCTGGGGCAGCCGCACGTTCACTATGAGTCGTGCGCGGTGTGCGGCGGGGCGTTCCTGGATGCGGGGGAGCTGCGGGACCTTTCGCAGGTGACGCTGAAGGAGCGGCTGCGGCGGATCTTCGGGGGTTAGGGTTTGCGGGCTAGCGCTTGCGTGCGGCCTTGAGGGAGGCCTCGGCCTGTTCCTCATCGCAGAGCGACTTCAGGAAAGCGTCGAAGGTGGGCGCGAGTCGGTAGAGGCCGTCCTCTGCGCGGACCTTGGCACCAACGCGGCTGTCTACGGCTTCCCAGTCTTTCAGCCACACCTCGCCGGCGTTGGGCTCGGCGATGAAGAGGAGGATGCTGGCGTAGGGACCGGCGGAACCGATGGCGATGGCGCCGGCGGGGCAGGGGGTGCCGCTGACGTGCCAGCGCCAGAGGGCGGCGTTGGTGCCGCGGAAGTTGAGGGAGTCGATCTTGGAATCGGTGACGCTGGCGAAGGACTCGACCCAGCAGAGGGTGGGCTTGCTGCCGCGCTTGTAGGTGAAGAAGCCGGGCTCGGGGACGCCGCCGTTGGTCTTGAGGAGGAACTTGCGGTAGTCCTTGGGGAAGTCGGTGCCGACTTCCTGCTCGAGGGCTTTGAGCTTGCCGGTGGAGAGGCGGGGGCCGGTCTGTGTGAAGGTTCGTTTCTGCTGGGCTTTCTTCGGGGGCATCGTCTGGCTTCCATGACGGGGGCGAGGGAGGCTTTGGCTGCTCGGGGGACGGGCGGGCAGTGTACCAGGGGCTAAACCCTGCTTCAGACCTGCTGCGCGCGAACCGAGCACGCCGATAGCCCAATATACTGCTGAGTGAGCCCGTACCCGGGTGGAGCGCCTATGCCCGCCGTCCGTTCGCTAGCCCGTTTCTTCATGGCACTTACGGCCCTGCTGGGGGTGGTGCTGCCCACGATTGTCGGGGCGGTGCCCCAGGGCACGGGGGCGAGCCCGCCGGCGGCGGCGGTGCGGCAGGCCAAGAACGTGGCGATTATTTCGCTGCGGGGGCCGATCGATGAGAAGCGGGTGATGGCCGCGAGCGTGGAGCGGCGGATCCAGCAGGCCGCGGCGGCGGGCGCGGACGCGATCGTGTTCGACATCAACACGCCGGGGGGCGAGGTCGGGGCGACGCTGGCGATCTGCGAGTCGATCAAGATGAGCCCGGTGCCCAACACGATCGCGTGGGTGAACACCAACGCGATTTCGGGGGGTGCGATCATCGCGATGGCGGCGCGGGAGATGATCACGAACGACCCGGCGGTGATGGGCGACGCGATGCCGATC
>JAEYTB010000046.1 GCA_023434205.1 Planctomycetota bacterium
CCCCCCGATAACTCGGCCAAATGGGTTGCCCCATGCCCCGGCCCGGGTGATGATCTCCCAAACGGAGAACCCCAGATGCGCCCGACCCCCTTCGAGGTCCTCGAGCCCCGCGCCCTCCTCGCCGCCCCCACGGTCGAGTACGTGTCCGCATCGCACAACGACACCGGCGTGTTCGTCGTCGTTGACTACGTCTCCGATGTCGGCCTCGACATGGGCACCGTCGGCACGGGCGACCTCATCGCCACCCGCGCCGGCGACCCGCCGCTCATCGGCAACCTCTTCGGCGCCCCCATCGAGCAGGATAACGGCAAGATCCGTGCCATCTATCTCTTCCAGGCCCCCGAGGGCGCCTGGAGCTACCTCGACACCGGCCACTACGCCGTCACCTCCCCCGCCGGACAGGTCAAGGACACCAACGGCGACGACCTCGTCTCCGGCCTCATCCGCAACCTCTCCCTGTGGTTCTCCCAGCCCCACGCCTCGGTTCCCAGCTCCACCGTCCGCACCAACGACTGGCTGATCGTCGTCAAGTACACCGACAACGGCGCCATCGACGTCTCCACCCTGGGCAACAACGACATCCGCGTCGAGGGCCCCGGGATCATCACCGGCATCACCCTCCACCAGACCATCGTCACCGCCCCCAATGTTGTCACCGCCGTGTACCGTGTCCCCGCGCCCGCCGGCGGCTGGAACCACCTGCACACCGGCCGCTACAACGTCATCCTCAACAATCGCGAGGTCCGCGACACCACCGGCATCGGCCCGGGGTCGCACCTGCTGCGCAGCTTCGGCCTGGGCTGGAACAACCCCTCCGCCCGTGTTCAGGGCACCACGGTCCTCAACGACCAGTGGCTCATCCCCATCAAGTTCGCCGGCCGATCCGCCATCAACCCCGCCACCATCACCGGCTCCGCCGTCACCATCACCGCCCCCAACGGCTACAACGAGAACGCCTCCGTCCACCAGCTCATCGATACCGGCGGCGGCACCTACACGGCCGTGTTCCGCGTCCCCGCCCGCGGCGGGCTGTGGGACTATTCCGACAACGCCACCTACACCCTCTCCATCAACGCCAACCAGGTGAAGGACATCGACAACCGCGCCGTCAACGGCGGCGTCTACAAGACCTACGGCCTGTGGTTCAACAACCCCGCCGCCACCGTCACCAACGCCTTCGCCGTCCCCGACCGCTTCGACCTGGTCATCCGCTTCCACGACAACACCGCCATCGACCCCGCCACCATCAACGTCAACGCCATCTCGATCTCCGGACCCACGGCGATGACCACCACCCTCGTCAGCATCGTCAACGACCCCGTCAGCGGCAAGCGCGCCGTCTTCCGTATCACGCCCACCACCGGCACCTTCGCCAACGGCCAGTACACCGTGAGCATCAACCCCAACCAGGTCCGCGACACCGAGGGCTTCGCTGTGCGTTCCGGCGTCCTTGCTCGCTACTCCTTCTACTTCCCCGGGTAAGCCCGCCGTCCCCGTTCGGTCACAGCATCATCTGTTTCTCGGACCTTGCCAGGCGCGGTATCGTGGGCTCATGAGACTCACCCTCCGCGCCGCCATCCCCACCGCTTTCGCCGCTGCCGCGTGCCTTGTGATCGCCGCGCCCGCGGCCGCTCAAACCTCGGTCATCACCTACCAGGGCCAGATCAAGGACGGCGCCGCCCCCGCCAACGGCCCGTATGACCTCCGTTTTACCGTCTTCACTGCGCCCACCGGGGGCATCCAGGTCAGCGACCCTAACACCCACAACGACGTGCCTGTCGCCGACGGCGTCTTCACCGTCCCCCTCAGCATCACCACCTCCGTCTTCAACGCCTTCAACCCCGCCTGGCTCCAGATCGAGGTCCGCCCCGGCGACAGCACCGGCGCCTACCAGACCCTCTCCCCGCGCCAGTACATGGCCCCCGCCCCTTTCTCCCTCAACACCCGCGGCATCATGGTCCACCACCTCACCGGCTTCGTCGGCATCGGCCGCGATGCCCGCGTGTCTGATGCGGAGCTCTTCGGCCTCTACGCCCCCACCAGCAACTTCGCCGGGATGTACATCCGCACCGACGCCAACGGCCGCCCGTTCTACGGCTACAGCGAGGCCGGCTTCGTCTCCGCGTACCACTACTTCAACGGCGCCGACGACACCTGGCGGCTCAATCTCAACGGCGACCGCCTCATCGTGAGCAGCCAGGGCAACGTCGGCATCGCCACCGCCGCGCCCGCCGAACGTCTCGACGTCAATGGCAACGCCCGCGCCGCCGGCTTCCTGTACAACTCCGACCAGATCCGCACCCTCTCCATCCCTGGCGCCGCGTTCAACTGGACCGCCGCCTCCTCGCCCCCCACCGAGAGCCCCAGCAGCGGCCTCCAGTTCCCCGACTCCGTCGCCACCGCCACGCTCCACGCAGCGGTCAACCTCCCCAACCTCGCGACCATCACCGCCGTGGAGTTCTTTGTCTTCGACAACTCCGCCGGCAGCTTCAACGTCAGCCTCGTGACCCGCCCCCACGGCCAGTTCGGATCCAGCCCCATCATCAGCGCCAACTCCGGCAACTCCGTGGGTATGCAGACCCTTGCCCCGGCCATCGTCCACGTGGTCAACAACAACACCAACAGCTACTTCCTCCGCGTCCACACCACCGACTGGATCAACCCCATGGGCCTCTTCTCCGCCCGCGTGACCTACACCGTCAACCGCCCCGACTGATGTGCCACGACCGTGCTCCGTGGTCGTGCATTCAGCCTCAAACTCGCACTATCTTCTACGACCGGCCGCGACCTTCCCGAAACTGCTCCGCATTCCGAGCGATATACCGCTCAACCCCTCTCAGAATCAAGCCGTTCACCCTCTCGAACTTCCGCTCGATCCCGTCGAGCCGTCGCCGCTGTTCGGTCGTCAGGCATTCACCGCCTCTCGCCAGCGCCGCCGCCGTGGGCGACTTGGTTCCGGGAACCAGCACCCGTGCCCCCTCCATCAGCAGACGCGACGCCCTTTCCAGCTTCATGAGCCGCAGCCCCGCATCGGCCTGCTTCAGCGAAGCGCCGCAGTTGCCGTAGTACGCGGCCAGCCCATCCGACAGCACCTGCTGCGCCAACTCGTACGCGCGGAGGACCTGACGCGCCTCCCTGCCGAACCTCCGCGGCGACTGCACCATCCGCACCAACGCATCCAACGCTTCGGGCACATCGTCACACCGGCGGAGGGCCTCAGCCGCGAAGTTCCCACCCTCACCCTTCCGTCGCACCAACCGCGAAGCCTCTGCCCGGGTC
>JAEYTB010000059.1 GCA_023434205.1 Planctomycetota bacterium
CGCACCTGGCGGCGGGGCGGGATGCGGAGTGCGCGGCGGCGGTGTGGAAGTGTCTCGCGGCGTTCAGCGTGGGGCCGGGGAAGTTTCCGCTGCCGTTTGCCGCGACGCTGCGGGCGGGTGAACAGGACTCGGGCGTGGGGAACCTGCACCGGATCATGGCTGGCCTGGACCAGCTGATGAGCAGCCCACCGGGGGCCGTCGAGCGGGTGGCGGATGTGAACCACCGCGTGTACCTTCGGTCGCTCGCGCGCCGGGCCGAGGACCGGGCGTCGCTCCGGGCGGCGTTGCGGAACCTGGGATGGAAGGTCGTCCCGGTGCCGGGGATCGGGCAGGGGGATCGGAGCATCAACCCGCTGAACGGGCTGCACACGCCGTGGGCGTTCCTGATGCCGGTGTACGGCGGGCTGTTCGCGGGGCTGGACGCCGCCGCGGCGGGCGTGGTGAGGAGCGCCCTGGGCGAGGACGTGGAGGTCTGTCCTGTGCGCACCAGCGAGAGCCAGCGGCGGGACGGGGCGCTGCGGTGTTCGGTAGCGCTGCTTTAGGTCAGCCGGCGGACTTTTTGAGCCACGCGAGCATGCCGTCGGCGTCTTTGTAGCCCACGGTGCGGGCGACTTCCTTGCCGTCCTTGAAAAGGACCATGGTGGGCATGGCGTCGATCTTGAGGGCCTTCGCCGCGGGGCGGTCGGCGTCAACATCGACCTGGATGGCGCTGCCGCGCTGGGCGACCCACTCGGCGATGCGGGGGTCGGGCCAGGTGTCCTTCTCCATCATCTTGCAGGGGGGGCACCAGGAGGCGGTGGCGTCGACGAGGAGGTAGTTCTGGTCGCGCTCCGAGGCCGCCCGTGCCTCGTCAAAGGAGATGGACTGGAAGAGGGCGGCGTGGGAGTTGGCACCGGCCGCGGCGGAGCCGGACTTGCTGCCGGTGAGCTTGGGCGCCCCGACGATGACGAACCAGGCGAGCAGGAGGATGACGATGGGGATGATGATGGCCATGCGGCCGGTGGTGCGGGATTGGGACATGGGTGGGCTCCGGGAGAGATGCAGGTTCTACCGCCGCGGAGAGGGCGGGGTTCACTGTTCGGGGATTACTTGTACTCGCCGTCGTCCCAGGTCTTGATGTCCATGAGCTTGGTCGCGGGCGTCGCTTCGGCGTGACCGTCCATATAGAGGGCGTTGGCCCCGTTGCCGTGGCGCTTGGTGGCGACGCGGCGCCAGGATGTGGGCGCGCCGACCCCGGTTTCCGGGCCGTTGATGTTCACGACGTACCGGATGTCGTAGAAGATGCCCAGGTGCATGTCGGAAGACGCGGTGTTGTTGTAGTTCGCGCTCCGGAGGTTGCCGGGGTCGTTCTCGAAGCACGTGAGGTACAGGACATCGCTTGTGCGGGGCAGGCGCGAGAGCTGCATCGGCGGCTGGCACTCCGACTCGTTGGCGTAGACCTGCCCGGCCGCGTTGCGGAGGAAACGCATCCCGTTCACGACGTAGTGAATGTTGTGGTCGTCCTTCAGTCGTGCGGGGTCGCGGAAGAACACGGAGTCCTTGTAGCGGTCACGCATGCCGCCGGTGTCATCGTTCGCGTGGGCGCGTGAATCGAGGAACGGGCGGAGGTTGAAGGCCCAGGAAATGTTGTAGTCGGCGCGCTGGCCGGGCTGCCAGTAGCGGAACCACGCGGGGAACTGCGGGATGCGGCCCTGCGGGTTGCGCGGGCGGCTGTCACCGGCGGGCGGGATGAGCTCGCTGTTGCCGCTCTCCCGCGGCACCCACTCCTTGAAGGCGTTCGAGTACGCCATCAGGGCGGTGCCGATCTGCCGCTGGTTGGAGAGGCACACCACCGCCCGCCCGGCCTCCCGCGCCTTCTTCAGCCCCGGGAGCAGGAGCGAGATGAGCAGCGCGATGATCGCGATGACCACCAGCAGCTCGATGAGTGTGAAGGCTCGCTTGGCAGGGCTCATGGGGAACACTCGCGGAAAGGGGCGGGTCCCGGGGTCACGCAGGCCACCAGCGGAGGGCGGGCCAGTGTCAGTGTACCGCGACCGGGCCGATCTGGGCGCTGGAAGACCAACAACAACCGAATATGTCCCGCCCGGGGCGTAGCCTGCACCGGGGCTTGCAAGGGGTACGGACTTTTCCGTTCTCCGCTGCGAAGGGTTGGGCCGCGGATCGGGGCCGGTCCCTTCTAGATGCGAGCCGCGGCGAGCCCCGTCAGCGGTCGGCGGATGTGCGCACAGTCTGGGCTGAACTGCTTTGGACGCAGTGTGTTTGGGAAGCGGGGCAACGGCCGTGGGATCGCGACAGGTCTTCCACAAGCACCGTCCAAGGTTGCGCTCAAGATGGAAGGGGGCCGGTCGGGAGGTGCGAGGGATGTCGTCACATTGGACCGGCGATCGGAAAGCGGGCGAAGGGATTCGAACCCTCGACGTTCAGCTTGGAAGGCTGACGCTCTACCACTGAGCTACGCCCGCGGCAGCGGAAGTATACGCGCTGGATCAAGCGTCCGGAGTTCGTTGGGCGGTTGGCGGAGCCTGGCGTCGCGCGCGGCGGGTTGCGCGGCAGGTCTAGGCGCAAACCATCGGCCGCTGCGCTACTTACCCATCTTCACGCGCCTGCGGACGCGTGGCGTGCGCGCTGCCGCGATCTTGGAAAAACTCGCGTCCGGTCGTTGACAAACACGTCCGTATTTGGTGACATGGGCGCTCGGTTCGGAAGGGAGAAGCATTCCATCAAGTCGGGGCACGCGCTCGTGCGTGCGTCCGGGGGACAACATGGATGATCGAGGGGGTGGCGTCACGCTCCCGCGACCGGTGGCAACGCCGAGTGCGCGGTCGGGGCTCAGCCCGGAATTTTTAGAACGGTGGAAGCCCCGAACGGTCGGGGCCGGTGGAGCCGCTCGCGCCCAGGCGTGACGCGGCGTTTTCGCGTTTATCGGATTGCCAGTGGCCTGTTCAGGCCCCAGTTCCCGCTTTGTGATCTATCAGGAGCGTCCAATGAAGACTCCTTCTTCGCGTCAGCCGCACAGCCCCGCCACCCTGCTCACCTCCGCCGGCCGCCCGGCAAGCCTGTTCGCGAAGATGGGCCACGCGCTCCGCGGCGCCGGGGGAGCCTTGCGCGCCCACCGACCGCATGCGCTCGAGGCGATGGAGCAACGCGTGCTGCTCGCGGCGGACATCAGCTACACCTACTCGGCCGGCGACATCCTGAAGTTCAACGACGGCGACCTGGACGACAACAACTACCAGGTGCGGATCGTGGATGTGGGCGGGACGGACTTCCTGCGCCTGATCGCTGAGGACGGGAGCACGCTGGCGGAGGGTGCGCTCGCCAACGACGGCGTCAACAAGCTGACTCTGACCGGCAACGAGTTCCTGGGCGACCGCGTCACGATCGACTTCAGCAACTACGCCGGCCAGACGGCGGGCGACCCGCGCTACCAGATCCAGATTTTGACCGACGGCCAGGGCGTGATCCCGTTCATCGGGCAGGACGACAAGGTCACGATCATCGGCGACGGCGGCTACCAGCTCCAGTCGCTGGACGTGCAGGCCAAGGAGGACGTGACGATCACCGGCAAGGTCTTCGCCACGGGCAACATCTCCATCAAGTCCAGCGCCACCGACACCGAGGGGCTGCCCGGCGTGGACGGCCTGCTGTTCACGGCGGAGAGCCTGATCACCGTCACCGGCTCTGATGCGCGCCTCCAGGGCGCGGACATCACGCTGCTGGCCGAGACCACGATCACCATCACCACGAGCGACTTCAGCCCCGGCGACGTCAACATCGCGTTCGCCATCGCCAACGCCGACGCGAACGTCGTGATCGCGGGCGGCGTGATCCAGGCCAGCGGCGCGCTGAACGTCGAGGCGAAGTCCACGGTCACCTCCACGCTCTCGACGCTCCCGGACGACAACAACGACGACGACGATTCGGTGGACGCCGCCGTCGCGAGCTCGGTGATCGACAGCGCCGTGGGCGTCACGATCAGCGGCGGCGACATCGACGCCACGGGCGCGGCCACCTTCAAGTCCACCAACAACGTCACCGCGAGCAACACGGCCGACGGCCTGACCGGCGATCAGGGCGGCACCGTCGCATTCACCCTGTTCCTGGGCGACACGAGCATGATCGTCACCGGCGGCACGGTGGACGCGGCGAGCGTCACCATGCAGGCCGTGAGCGACCGCAACGGCACGTCGCTCGCCAAGGCGACGGTCGGCGGGGCCAACAGCAGCGGCGGCGGCAGCAACGAGTCCGAGAAGCGCCTGGACGACCCCAACAAGGACGGCAACAACTCGGACAAGGCCAGCACGGGCGAGGGCGATGTCGGGTTCGCCGCGGCGGTCGCGGTCGCGGTGGCCACGGGCGACACCATCAGCAGCATCACTGGCGGCGCGGTGCGTGCTTCCTCGGGCGACCTTGAGCTCTCCGCGAGCGGCAAGCTCACCCTGACCACCACGGGCGACGGCTCGAGCAAGACCGGCGGCGGGACGTCGGTGGGCGTGGGCGTGGCGATCAACATCGTCTCGACGGACGTGACGGCGACGCTGGGCGGGGCCGCGGAGGTCGACGGGACGAACGTGCGCGTGAAGGCGGTCACGCCCTCGAGCAAGCTGAACGCGTCGGCGACCTCGGGCGCGGGCGGGTCGAACCTGGGCGTGGCGGGCTCGCTGGCCCTGAGCGTCTCGGTGATGGACACCGACGCGATCCTCAGCGGCTCGCCGCAGGCCAACGGCGCGAACGTGCTGCTCTCCGCCGAATCGACGGTCGAGAGCAAGGCGGTCGCGAACGCCAAGGTGAACAGCAGCGGCGACGCGACGGGCGTGGGCGCTTCTGTGGCCATCAACATCGCCAACAACGACACGCAGGCGAGGCTGCTCAACGGCGCGACCGTCGCCGGGGCCAACGATCTTTCGCTGACCGCCAAGGGCGATCAGGCGGCGGTGACGGAGGCCAAGGGCGGGGCCTCGGGCGGCAGCGTCGGGGTGACGCCGGTGGTCGCCGTGGGCATCACGAACTACGACACGCGGGCACTGCTCGAGACGGGCGCTCTGCTGACGGTTGGCGGCGCGTTCACGGCGGAGGCGACGCACAACGGCAAGGTCAACACGCTGGCGGACGGGGCGGCGGCGGGGACGAGCGCCGCCGTGGGCGCGGCGATCGCGTTCACGTACAGCAAGGACGACACGATCGCGACGACCCTGCGGAATATCACGACGGGCACGGGCGCCGTGACGTTCTCCTCAAGCTCCATCGGCCAGAACACGACGCGCGCCAAGGCCAGCGCCAGCGGCGCGCAGGACGACGGCGAGGATGCGCAGTCCAAGGGCGACGGCAAGCGCGCGGCGGGCAACGACCGCGCCGCCAGCGGCGGCGCCAGCGGCTCGGGCACCGAGACCAAGAGCAAGGCCGAGACCTCCGGCGAGACCGACGGCGGGGACGGCAACAGCATCGCGGTCGCCGCGGCGATCTCGATCAGCATCGTGGACAGCGAGTCGCGGGCCGAGATCGGCAACGGCCGGACGATCACCTCGGGCGGCATGCTCACGATCCGCTCCCGCAGCAACGTGGACGGCGCGGCGATCGCCGACGGCACGGCGGTGGACGCCGGGAGCGCGGGCGTGGGCGCTGCGGTGGCGGTGAACACCGTCGACGTGGACAACATCGCGAGCTTGGGGACCAGCACCGTCACCTCCGACGGCCTGACCGTGGAGGCGCTGATGACCGACCGCAAGGTCGGTGTGCAGACCGGCACCATCCCGGTGGTGGACACGACCAAGGAGACGATCTTCCTGGGCATGGGCCACGGGCTGGCGACGGGCCAGGAGGTCGAGTACGACGATGGCGGGGGCACGGCCATCGGCGGCCTGACCGACGGCACGACGTACTACGTGCGCGATGTCGGCAACGGGCGGGTCGAGCTTTATGACAGCGAGGCCAACGCCAAGGCGACCACGGGCACGACGGGCCGCAAGGACCTCACTTCCTCTGGCGCGGGCAGCAGCCACAAGTTGGACATGCCCTTCCCGGCTGGCGAGGTCACGTTCAACCCCAACCCCAACTCGGTGCGCGTGTTTGAGGTCGGCGCGAACAGCGGCCTGCACACCGGCGACGAGGTGGTGTACAACCAGGGCGCCGGCGCCCCGCCCGTGGGCGGGCTCACCAACGGCAACACGTACTACGTGATCATGATCGACGATACCCACGCGCAGCTCGCGACCTCCCGCGAGAACGCGCTCAAGGGCACGGCGATCGCGCTCACCTCTGACGACACTTCGGATGACGACTTCCTGACCGAGGCCACGCACAGCACGATCGCGAAGGCCACCTCGGGCGCCGGCGCTTCGAACGTTGGCGTCGCGGGCTCGGTCGCCGTGAACCGCGCGGAAGCGATCACGACCGCAACCTCCGCGGGCTCGGCCACTCTGCAGGACGGCCCCGACGGCGGCGCCGGCGTCGGCGCTCTGAGCGTGCGTGCTCACGGCCGCACCCTCAACGAGGCCAGGGCGCTCCCCGAGGGCGCGGGCGCCGTGGCCGACAGCGTGGGCGTGGGCGCGTCCTTCGCCCTCAGCCTCGCGTTCAGCGACACCACGGCGGAGATCACGGGCGGTTCAATCACGGGCGCGGCCGGGAACATCACCGTCGAGGCGAAGGGCCTGCACACCTCCGAGACCGAGGCGCGCAACGGCGCCGGCGGCGGCACCGCCGTGGGCGGAGCGGTCGCGGTCTTCATCAGCGAAAGCGACACCAAGGCGCGGATCGGCGCCGGTACGGGTTTGAATACCTCCGGCGCAGCGAACATCACCTCCGACCACGCGCACACCATCTTCACCAAGGCCAGCTCCGAGGCCAAGGGCGACAGCGCGGCGGTGGGCGCCTCGGTGGGCGTCACGTGGGTCACCGACACCAACAGGGCCCAGCTCGACGGCCGCAACCTGACCTCCACGGGCGCGACCACGATCAAGAGCGAACTGACCATCACCAGCGCCCTGGATGTCCATGCCAGCGCGGCGGGCGGGGATGAGAACGACAACGACGAGGCCGATACCGAGGCGGGCAAGCAGCGGAACAACAACTCCACCTCCGGCGGCGGCCGCAGCGATTCGAACGCCAACGCCAAGACTCAGTCGGACAACGCCAACAGCTCGTCCAGCTCGGAGAACGGCTCGGGCGGCAGCGGCGTGGGCGTCGCCGCGGCGATCGCCATCGGCTACCTCAAGGTCACCAACCAGGCCCAGACCCTCAACGGCGCGGACATCGACGCGGGCGGGGCGCTCACCATCAGCGCCCCCGTCAGCATCGACGCGAAGTCTCAGGCCGACTCCACGGCGGTCAATCTCGACAGCGACGTGAGCATCGGCGCGGCCGTCGCGTTGAACTTCGTCTCCCTCACGAACACGGCCTCGGTCAGCTCGAACTCCAACGTCAAGGGCGCCGGCGTCACCATCGAGGCGATTACGACGGGCAACGAGCGGAATGACTACGTCGCCACGGCGTACACCGCCGCGGGCAACAAGAGCGGCAGCACCGCCGTCGCCGGGGCGATCGCGCTCAACGTGATCGACACCGAGGTGATGGCGATCGCGTATGACAACTCCACGATCCGCTCCACCGCGGGCGTGTCGGTCACCGCCGAGCACGTGATGGGCTTGCAGGCCGTCGCCGCCTCCGGCGCGTTCTCGAGCGATTCGGGCTTCGGCGCCGCGGCGGCGATCAACGTGGTCGGCATCGGCACGGGCGGCTCCAACACGCTGGCCAGCCTGGGCGACCCGGACGGGGATGAGGTCGGCGCGACGGTGCAGGCCGACGGCGCGGTCGCCGTGTCGGCCACGCACACGCTGGGCATGACCGGGGTCGTGGACCTCGCACCCGCCATCAACGACGCGGGCATCGACGACCCGAGCATCACGATTGGTTCGCTCGCGGTCGCGGGCGCCGCGGCCTCCGGCGGCAGCGGGTTCGCAGGCTCGGCCTCGATCAATATCTTCGAGACCAACACGATGGCGACCGTCGGCCGGGGCACGACGGTGCGCGGCTTCGCGGGCGGCGCGACCAAGGCCGGCTCGGTCTCCGCGGTGGCGATGGACTCGACGGACTGGACCTCCCTCGCCGGCAGCCTGGGCGTCGGCCTGGACGGGGCCGGCTTCGGCGCTGGCCTGGACCTTTCCATCATCAAGAAGAACACCAACGGCTTCATCGGCCGCAGCACCGACATCGCCACCAGCGGCAACGTCAACGTGAGCGGCTCTTCGACGGAATCGCTGCTGTCGATCTCCGCGAACATCGGCTTCAG
>JAEYTB010000006.1 GCA_023434205.1 Planctomycetota bacterium
GTTTGCGGGCCTGGAACTCCTCAAGATCGCGCTGCAGCGCGATCTTGCGGGACTGGACCAGGCGGCGGTCGATCTCGAGCTGCATTTCGCCCGGCCCGCGGCTGCCGATGCCGCCCTTGATGCGCTCCAGGTGGTTCCACATCGCGCGGAGTCGCGGGTAGGTGTACTCGAGCTGGGCGAGCTCGACCTGGACCTTGGCCTCGTTGGTGGCGGCGCGGCTGGCGAAGATGTCGAGGATGAGCTCGGAGCGGTCGACGATCTTGCGGAGGGTCTCTTTCTCGAGGTTGCCGATCTGGCGGGGCGAGAGGTCGTGGTCGAAGATGATGGTCGTGGCGTTGAGCTCTTCGCAGAGGGCCTTGAGCTCCGCGATCTTGCCCTTGCCCATGTAGGTGGCGCCAACGGGCTTCTCGAGGCGCTGGGAGAGCTCACCCACGACGGTGGCGCCGGCCTGCTCGGCCAGGGCGCGGAGCTCGCCGAAGGGGTCGTGGGGGCTGTGGGGGTCGTGGGTCCCGCGGGGGTCCTTGGTGGACTCGGGGAGGCGCACGGCGGCCAGCACGGCGCGTTCGGACGCGACTTCGATTGTGGAGCGGTCTTTGGACATGGAGTCGGGAAGGGTAGGGGTGAATGGGGCGGGGTGGTCGGAATCCGGAGGAGAAAGGCAGAGAGCCGGCGCGGAGCGGCGGGCCACCCGGGGACTAAACTCCCGCCCTATGACGACGACCAAGGGCGCTGTTCACCGCTGGACCCAGACTTTGATCCCGACGACCCGGGAGGCTCCGAACGACGCGGAGGTCCCCAGCCACGTGCTGCTGCACCGGGCGGGCTTCATCCGGCAAGTGGGGGCGGGCATCTACGACTACCTGCCGCTGGCGTGGCGGACGCTGAGGAAGGTCTCGCAGATCGTGCGCGAGGAGATGGACGCGGCAGGCGCCAGCGAGATGCTGATGCCGGCGCTGGAGCCCTTCGAGCTGTTCGCGGGCACAAAGCGCGATGTGGACTACGGCGACAACCTGTTCCGGCTGGTGGATCGCAAAGGACGTTCGTCGCGCGCGGAGGCCACGCACGCGCTGGCGCCCACGCACGAGGAGATCATCACCGAGCTGATGCGGCAGACGGTGACGAGCTACCGCACGCTGCCCTTGAACCTGTACCAGATCCAGACGAAGTTCCGGGATGAGGCGCGGCCCCGGGCAGGTCTGCTCCGCTGCCGCGAGTTCATCATGAAGGACGCGTATTCGTTCCACATGGCGGTGGAGGGGCCGGGGGGGCTGAACGAGGCGTACGACGCGATGTACAAGGCGTACACAAATATCTTCACGCGGTGCGGGCTGGACTTCAGCGCGGTGGAGGCCGAGAGCGGGCCCATCGGCGGCTCGGCGAGCCACGAGTTCATGGTGAACTGCGCCAGCGGCGAGGACACGATCCTCAAGGACGCGAAGAACGGGTACGCGGCCAACGTGGAGAAGTGCGACATCGGCGAGCGGGCCGTGCCGGAGAAGGGGTTCTTTGCGGGCGATCCGACCGGGGCGCTGGAAGAGGTCCACACGCCGGGGTGCCCGGGCATCGAGGACGTGTGCAAGCTCCTCAAGGTGAAGCCGGAGAACATGCTCAAGACGATCGTGTTCAAGGTGGACAGCACGCCCGAGCAGCTCGCGCAGTACGGCGAGGAGTGGGTGGTCGCGGTCGTCCGCGGCGATCACGATGTGAACGAAGGCAAGGTGCGCGACCTGGCTGGGTGCAAGGTGAAGCTGGCGGACCCGGCGGAGGCAAAGGCGAAGGGCTTCGCGATCGGCTTCGTGTCGCCGCGGGCGGTGGTGGGCCCCCAGGGGAGCAAGAAGGGCGTGCTGCTGCTGGTGGACCGCGACGCGGCCGTGGGCTTCGACGCGGCGAAGGGCAAGCCGATGTTCTGGGTCACGGGCGGTGACAGGACGGATTACCACGTGAAGCACTTCAACTGGGTGCGCGACCTTGGCAAGGACCCGATGGACGCGCAGGTGAAGGGCAAGAACGCCGGCGGGCTCCGCGGCGGGGACAAGTACATGGTCGTGGGGGATGTTCGAAACGCCATGGCGGGCGATCCCTCGCCGAAGGACCCCAGCGTCAAGCTCGAGACGGCCAAGGGCATCGAGGTGGGGCACATCTTCAAGCTGGGGACCAAGTACAGCGACGCGATGGGCTTCTCGATCCTGGACAAGGAGCAGAAGAAGCAGAGTGTGATCATGGGGTGCTACGGGATCGGCGTGAGCCGGACGATGGCCGCGTGCGTCGAGATGAGCCACGACGAGAACGGGATCATCTGGCCCGCGGCGATCGCGCCCTACCACGTGCTGATCACGGTGATGCGGCCGGACAACGAGCAGCAGACGAGCACGGCGGCGAAGCTGTCGGCGGAACTGTCCGCGGCGGGGCTGGACGTGCTGATCGACGACCGTGATGAGCGGCCGGGCGTGAAGTTCAAGGATGCGGACTTGGTCGGGATTCCCGTGCGCCTGACGCTGGGCGAAAAGGCGCTGGCGGAGGGCGCGGTGGAGTTCAAGCTGCGGCGGGACAGCGGCAAGGGCGAGAACGTGCCGCTGGCAGCGGTGGTCGAGAGGTGTGCCGCGGCGGTGCGGTGAGGCGTGCTACGAGGGTTTGGCGCTCCCGCGGCGGCGCAGCGCCCACGCGAACAGCGATCCCCAGGCGCATGCGCACAAGGAGATGCACGCCGCCGTGACCCACATGGGCCAGTGCCGGTCGATCTCGCGGTCGATGTCGAACCCGTGCGCGCGGTAAAAGGCGAACTGGCGGAGCTGGTTGGCGGTGATGACCGCGGCGAAGAACGCGACGTTGGCGGGCAGCGGGTTGCGGCGGTCGATCAGGGCGATGAGTGGCGGCGCAAACATCCAAAGCAGGAGCAACGCCAAGAGGCTGCCCATGCCCGCAGCGTAAACGCCGACGCCGGCGAGCCCGCCAGCCGCTGCAGCGAGGGGCGGGAGGAGCATCGGGCGGGCGTTACGGCGGACGGCGGACATGTGTGGATGCGTGCCTGCGCGCTTACCGGGGCACACCCTCACGTCGGGTGACCACGGGTTCGACAATGCGGTCGTCGCTGAGCATTCGCTCGTAGTCCTGCAGGGCCGCGACGTCCCAGCGGTGCTGGCGGAGGGCCTGGATGGCCCTGACCGCGGCCGCCGCGGCGGTGGTGGTGGAGATCATGGGCAGGTTGAGGCGGACGGCGGTGGCGCGGATGCGGCCCTCGTCGGTCTTCCAGCCGGTACGGGTGGGGGTGTTGATGACCAGGCCGATCTCGCCGTTGGTCATGAGGTCGATGACGTTGGGGCGGGCGCCCGCGGCGATCTTCTGGAGGATCTGGGGCTTGACGCCGTTCTCGATGAGGTGGGCGCCGGTGCCTTCGCTGGCGAACACCGTGTAGCCCATGGCCATGAGCAGGCGCGCGGGCTCGACGATGGCCTCGCGGTCCTGCTGGCGGACGGAGATGAACACGCCGCAGGGCTCGACGGGCAGGTGGGTGCCGCTGGCCATCTGGCTCTTGGCGAAGGCGATGGGGAAGCTGGTGTCGATGCCCATGACCTCGCCGGTGGAGCGCATCTCGGGGCCGAGGACGACGTCGACGCCGGGGAACTTGTTGAAGGGGAAGACAGATTCCTTCACGGCCCACACGCCGCGGAGCTTGACCTCGCGGGCGTTCTGCTCGGCGAGGGTCCGGCCCATCATGCACTTGGCGGCGATGGCCGGCCAGGGGACGTGCGTGGCCTTGCTGACGAAGGGGACCGTGCGGCTGGCGCGGGGGTTGACCTCGATGATGTAGATGTGGCCGTCTTTCACGGCGAGCTGGATGTTCATCAGGCCGCAGACCTTGAGCTCCTTGGCGAGGTTACGGGAGAGGTCCTCGATGCGGTCGACGATGTCGGCGGGGAGGGAGGGCGGCGGGAGCACGCTGGCGGAGTCGCCGGAGTGGATGCCGGCCTGCTCGATCTGCTCCAAGACGCCGGCGACCAAGGCTTGGTGGGTGGGCTGAGCGGGGGAGCGGGCTTTTAGCCCGCCGCTCAACTCCCCGGTCTCAAAGTCCGCCACCACATCCACATCGACCTCGATCGCCCCCGCCAGGAACTTGTCGATCAGCACCGGTGCATCGTCCATGCCCGCGGACTTGAGGGCGGTGGTGATGAAGGAGCGGAGGGCCTGCTCGTCCTGGCAGATTTCCATGCCGCGGCCGCCGAGGACGTAGGAGGGGCGGATGAGGACTGGGTAGCCGAGCTTGCCGGCGGTGGCGATGGCTTCGTCGAAGGTGCGGGCGATGCCCGAGGGCGGGCGGGCGAGGTTGAGACGCTCGAGCAGCGCGTCAAACCTGTCGCGGTCCTCGGCGAGATCGATGGAATCGACGGAGGTGCCGATGATGGGGGCGCCGGCGGTGACCAGGCCGTGGGCGAGGTTCAGGGGGGTCTGGCCGCCGAACTGGACGATGAGGCCCTTGACCAGGCCATCGCTCTTCGTGACGACATCCCGAGGGAACTTGCTGGCCGCTTCAGGGGGTCCGCTAGAAACTTCGAGCAGCTTGAACGGTGAGTAGGCGTTCGTGCTGTAACTGAGGCTTTCGCCCGACGACGTGACGACGGTGAAGCTTCTGCAAACCTCTTCTGGCGAGTTCGGCGACACTGCCACGTCCACGATGGTGGCGGCGGGGATGCGCCTCCGCGTCAGGTCGGCCGCGATTAGGGTTAGGACCTCATGGGGAACCGTGAAGTCGAGGTCGGTAAGGTCCATCCTCGCGATCTTGCCGCCGCCCGGCTGCTCCGCCTTGATCTCAGGCAAGACTCGGAGGTGGCACGCGTCGGGTGAACCATTGAGCCGCTCCACCACGTTCATCACATCCTCAAGCGTCAACGGCTCGAAGAACAGCAGGTCGCTCGTGTCGTAATCGGTCGAGACCGTTTCGGGATTCGAGTTGATCATCACCGACTCGAAGCCCAGCTCGCGCGCGGCGAACGCGGCGTGGCAGCAGCAGTAGTCGAACTCGATGCCCTGGCCGACGCGGTTGGGGCCGCCGCCCAGGATGATGACCTTCTGCCTGTCGGTGAGGCGGACCTCGTCGTCGGCGGGGGCGCCGGCCAGTCCAGTCTCGTAGGTCGAGTAGTAGTAGGGGGTGATGGCCTCAAACTCGGCGGCGCAGGTGTCCACCAGCTTGTAGACCGGCTCCACCCCGAGCGACTTCCGCCGCGCCCGCACCTTCAGGATCGTCTCGGGGCTGATCTTGTTCAGGTACAGGTTCGCGAGCTGGGCATCGCTGTACCCGAGTTGCTTCGCCTCGAACAGCACCTCCCGCGGCACATCCTCCAGCGTGCGGTAATCGCAGAGCGTGTCCTCAAACTCCACGAGCTGCTTCATCTGGTCGAGGAAGAAGGGGTCAATCCGCGTCACCTCGTTGATGCGCTCGACCGTCCAGCCCATCTTGAACGCGTAGCGGATGTAGTAGAACCGCCCCTGGCTGGGCACGGCGAGCTTTCGCGTGAGCTTCTCCTGCGAGATCGGCCACTCGATCGGAGAGCCGTCCGCGGCGCGGGGCTGGTCGGAGATTCCATCCCGTTCCACGGCTCGCATCGCCGCGAGCCACTTGTCGTTGCGGTCCAGGCCGTAGCCGAAGCGCTTGACATCCATGGAGCGGATGACCTTCTGGAGGCTCTCCTTGAAGGTGCGTCCGATGGCCATCGCTTCGCCCACGGACTTCATCTGGGTGGTCAGCGTCTCGTCGGCCTCGGGGAACTTCTCGAACGTCCACCGGGGCATCTTGGTGACGACGTAATCGATCGTGGGCTCGAAGCAGGCGCTGGTGGTGCCGGTGATGTCGTTGCGCAGCTCGTCGAGCGTGTATCCCACGGCGAGCTTCGCAGCGATCTTGGCGATGGGAAAGCCGGTGGCCTTGGACGCGAGGGCGGAGGAGCGCGAGACGCGCGGGTTCATCTCCACCACGACCATCTCGAACGGCTTGCGGCCCTGCGCATCAGGCTTGGGGCTGGGGTTCACCGCGAACTGGACGTTGCTGCCGCCCGTCTCGACGCCCACCGCACGCATGATCGCGAGCGCGGCGTCGCGCATCGCCTGGTATTCCTTGTCCGTCAGCGTGAGGATGGGCGCGACGGTGATGGAGTCGCCGGTATGGACGCCCATGGGGTCGATGTTCTCGACGCCGCAGACGATGATGCAGTTGTCCTTCTTGTCGCGGACGACCTCGAGTTCGTACTCCTTCCAGCCGATCACGGATTGGTCGATCTGGACCTGGCCGATCATGGAAGCGGCCAGGCCGCGGGAGATGATGTCCTTGAACTCGTCGAGGTTGTAGGCGATGCCCCCGCCCGTGCCGCCCAGGGTGAAGGCGGGGCGGATGATCGCGGGCAGCCCGATTTCCTTGAGGAAGTCGAGCGCATCGTTCATGGTGGTGACGGTTTTGGCCTTGGGCAGCTTCAGGCCGATGCCCTCGCAGATGTCCTTGAAGGCCTGGCGGTCCTCTGCGCGGTGGATGACGGCGCGGTTGGCGCCGATCATCTCGATGCCAAACTCCTGGAGCGTACCCTCGTCCCAGAGCTTGCAGGCGCAGTTGAGGGCGGTCTGGCCGCCGAGGGTGGGGAGGATGGCGTCGATGCGGGGGCCGAGCGAGTTTTCCTTCTCGATGACCTTTCGGACCGCCTCGGGGGTGATGGGCTCGATGTACGTCCGGTCGCTGAAGGCCGGGTCGGTCATGATCGTGGCGGGGTTGCTGTTGACCAGCACGATCCGGTAGCCCTCGGCCTTGAGGGCCTTGCACGCCTGCGCGCCGGAGTAGTCGAACTCGCAGCCCTGGCCGATGACGATGGGGCCGCTGCCCAGGATGAGGATGGTCTTGATGTCGGTGCGCTTGGGCATGTGAAGCGGGATCCTCCCTGTCTGCGCGCGGCCGTCACCCGGACCCCTCCGAGCGCAAACTCGGTGAGGATACGCACCCGGGCGGCGAAAGCGAGCCGGCGGGCCGCTACTTCAGCACGAACACACGAACCAGGATGTCGCCGATCCCCACCAGGGCCGCGCCGGCGATCAGCCCGGCGCAGATCGGCTCCTGGGCTTGGACCCAGATCCGGTGCCCGATGGAGAGCGGCTTGGCGTTCACCGGCGTGCCCAGCTCACCGCCGACCCCGCCGTGCTCGGCCCCGGCCCCGACGGCGCCCTTCCCGGCGTAGAGGCGGCCCATGAACCAGAAGAAAACGGCACCGAAGCACATCGCGAGCGTCGACTCGGGCGGGATCACCACGCCCAGACCGATCGCCAGCGGCGACAGGGGAATCTTGTTCTTGCTGATGATCCGGAGCACCTCAAACACCACCCCGGCCACCGCCGCGATCGCCATCGACCACTGGATCGAGGGGGCCAGGCTGCCGAAGCCGTTCTTGATCAGCTCGGAGATCCCGAACCACTGGAAGGCGGAGGGGAAGCCGAACTGGTCGCTGACCATGACCTCCTTGAGCTGGCCCGCCTTGCCCTCGGCCCCGGGCACAAACTCGCTCAGGAACAGCACGTGGAACAGCGGGACCGCCGCCAGGGCGCCCGCGATGATGCCGATGCAGTGGCCGATGGCCTGCTGGCGGGGCTTCGCGCCCAGCATGTAGCCGGGCTTGATGTCCATCAGCAGGTTGGAGGCGTTGCCGGACACCTCCACGCACATCACGGCGGTCATCAGGTTCGTTGCCGGGTGCTGCGGACGCATCACGCCGAACATGAACTGCGGGATCTTCGACAGCGAGCCCGTGGGCGTAATGCCCGTGAGTGCCGTGGAGTTCACGGCGATGAGGGTGAGCACGATGATCAGCGGGATCGCCAGCGCCCCCAGCCACCAGTCAACGCCGAACCAGTCGTGGGCCATCCAGACACCGACAGCGCCGACGATCGGCACGCCGACAAAGCTGATCCAGATCGGCAGCTCGATGTGCTTGAGCACATCCTCCGACGCGGCACGCTTCTTGAAGAGGCCGGCGAAGGCCCCCAGCAGCACCTGCGGCTTGGCGAAGAGCGCCACCAGCGACGCCACCACCATGATGGACACGCCCCACCACAGCGCCCAGCTGTTCAGGACCCACACGCGGTTGAACGGGGCAGCGGGGCGGCTCGGGTCGGCCGTGATCTCGCCGATGTTGATCATCCACGGCACCACGATCAGGAAGTTGATGGCCATGCCCAGGAGCATGTTCAGGGCTGGGCGAACGCCCATGAGCCCGCCCGCGCCCACCATCGCCAGGTCCAGCCCCGGGCTGACGCCGAGCTGACGCAGCTCGACGCCCGCGAGCTTGGGCGTGGCCCATCCGTTCTTGGCCGCGAGGTTGTAGTACCACGCGTCCAGGGAGTGCGGCAGGTGCCATGTGGCGTTGAGCTTGTCCTTGAAGTTGACGAGCGTGTCAGCCCACGACTGGCTGGAGCGGAGCATGAGCACGACGCCGTGGAGGGCCTTGAGGTACGCCTCGCCCGCGAGGAACGAGATGAGCCCCGCGCCGCCCGCCGCTATGCCCAGCACCTTGGCCTGGAACATGCCGGAGCGGGCATCGGAGGTGTAGAGGGTGTCGAGCACGACGCCGCAGGCGCGGCCCTCGGGGAAAGGCTGCTGCTCATCGTTGATGAACCGCCGCTTGAGAGGAAAGGCGACCAGCACGCCCAGCAGGCTGAGCACGACCATGAACCACAGGATCTGCCACCAGGGCAGGATTTTGTTCTCGATCCACATGAACGCGGCGAACCCGGCGATCAGCGGGCTGGTCATGTACCCTGCGCTGGTCGCGATGCTCTGCATCGCGTTGTTCTCAAGGATCGTGAAGTCCTTCGCCCCCAGCTTGCTGAAGAGCTTGAACATGGCGAACGCCAGGATCACGCTGGTGAGCCCCACGCCCAGGGTCCAGCCCGTCTTGGCCCCCACGTAAAGGTTGGTCGCCGAGAGCAGGCCGCCCAGGATGAAGCCGGTCAGTCCCGAGCGGAGCGTGAGCTGGGGCATGTCCCCCCGCCAGACGTTGGCCAGCCACCAGCGGTCCTTCTGCTCGAGGGACCACGTACGCACCTGTTCCTCGGTCAAGTTCTTGATCGCCATGGGGCGGCACGATACCCAAAATCCGGGAGCGGGTGGAGCCCGGGGGGAACCCCTTTCTGTGCGGGGTCGGTACGATCTACCCATGCGCACAAAGGTTCTGGCGGTGCTGTTGATGCTGATGGTCTGCCGCGGGGCGTGGGCTCAGGCCGCGCCGGCGGAGGTCGTCCGTTCCGTCGACGCGGTGATCGAGCAGATGACCCGCGCGGCGGGGGCGGCCGACAAGGCCGCGTTCCTGGCGTGCCTGGACCCGCGGGAGCCATTCTTCGCGCAGGAGCAGTCGGCGTGGTGCGACGACCTCGTCAAGCGGGGCGTGAAGTCCGTGGGATTCCAGCGGACAGGGGATGTCACGCTGGAGGGCGAGGCCGCCCTGCTGCCGCTCGCGGTGGAATACACGAGCAACACCGGCGCGGCGGTCGGGGGCACGCGGGCCGAGTGGCCGGCGCGCTTCGTGCGGGCCGACGGCGGCTGGCGCTACGCCGGCGAGGCCTGGCAGCGCAAGGACGGCGACCGGTTCTGGGTGCTGTACCTCCCCGGCGATGAAGCCGTCGCGGACATGGTGCTGGAGGCCTTCCCCGAGGCACGTGCGACCGTCGACGAGGGCTTCGGCGTCTCGCCCGGGCCCCAGCAGATCAAGCTCTTCCGCAACATGGCCCACCTCAAGGCCACGGTGTACCTCAACCAGCCCGACCAGGTGCTGATGGGCTGGAACGAGCCGGGCGAGTCGATCAAGTTCATGCGCAACTACGCGACGAACGTGCGGGACTGGACCGCCGCCTTCGCGCACGAGTACGGCCACGTCGCCACGTGGGAGTACGGCCCGGGCATGAAGACCGCGCCATGGTGGGTGGTGGAGGGCGTGGCAGAGCTCGCGTCCGAGTCGATCAAGCCCGCGATGCGAGAGAGCGTGAACCGGCTGATCAGCAGCCGCGCGGAGCAGGGGAAGCTGACGGCGTGGGAGGACATCACGGACTACGACACCGCGCCCGCGCCGGTGAAGATCATGGCCTACCGGCAGGGCCACCACATGGTGGGGTACATCAGCGAGCAGTGGGGGCGGGACGGCCGCACCCGCTGGCTGAAGGCGATGGGCGCCGGCAAGACGCTCGACGCCGCGTGCCGTGAGGTGATGGGCATGGGGTTCGCCGACCTCGACCGCGCGTGGCGCGGGACCCTGCCCAGCCCCGAGCCCACGGAAGAGGAGCGTGCCGCGGCGGCGGTAGGGGTGGCCGAGGCGCTGCGCCGCATGGAGGCCGCGTGCCTGGGTGGTGACGACGCGGCGTACATGGAGAACATCTACGAAGGCGACAGCGAGTTCGTGCACGAGCAGCGGTACTTCGCCAACGACATGAAGAAGAAGCCGGCGCACGAAATCTCACTGACCGTGGGCGAGCTCGACCTTCGGGGCGACACCGCCGCGGCCGAGATGAACTGGGTCTGGAAGATGGCAGCGGAGAAGAAGGAGCGCACCGTGAAGTTCCGGGCCAGCTTCATCCGCGCCGAGGACGGGCGATGGCTCTACGCCGGCGAGGTCTGGAACCGCAAGGTCGCCCCGGGCGCGGTGGTGATGTTCGATGACGGGCTGGAGGAGCAGGCCGCGGGGGCGCTCGCGGACTTCGCGGCGGTCCGCGAGCACGTAGAGCTCGGGTTCAACCTGCACGACAAGGAACTGCCGCACAAGACCCAGAAGATCAAGCTGTACGGCAGCATGGCCCACCTCCAGCAGTCGATCTGCCTGTCGTACGAGAACGGGCTGGGAGGGTGGAACGAGCCCAACGAGTCCATCAAGCTGCTGGTGCGCGCGGGCGGCCGGCGCGGCGGCCTCCGCACAGTCATCACGCACGAGTACGGGCACGTCGCCACCTTTGAGCTCGGGCCCACCTCCAACTCGATGCCCTGGTGGATTCTCGAGGGCGTCGCGGACCTCGCGGCGGAGAAGATCTCGGGGAGGCAGTCGCAGTTCATCGAGCGCGCGGCGCGTCGCGGCACGCTCCAGAAGTGGGAGGACCTCGCCGACTTTGAGACCGTCCCTCCCCGCATCCAGGCGTACGTCTACCAGCAGGGCCACCACATGCTCGGGTACATCTCCGACCGCTGGGGAAAGGACCCACGGGTGCAGTGGCTCACGGCGATGAGCAACGGCAGGACCCTCGACGAGGCGACGCGCGAGGTGTTCGGCCTCTCGTTCGAGGACCTCGACCGAGACTGGCGTGCGAGCCTGCCGGCCCCTGAGCCCCAGCCGGAGGAAGCCGCGGAGCCGGTGGGGGCGGGTGGGTGAACGCAGACGGAGTGCAGGTGCAGATCAGGGTGGCGCTGTCTCAGGCGGAGGTGCAGGACGCGGCGGGGCTGTTCCACGAGTACGCCGCGAGCCTGCCCTTCTCGCTCTGCTTCCAGGGCTTTGAGCAGGAGCTCGCGACACTCCCGGGGCGGTACGCACCGCCGTCGGGGCGGCTGCTCGTGGCCTACGCCTCGGACCAGCCCGTGGGCTGCATCGCGCTGCGGGAAATCTCGGACCAGGCCGGCCCGGGGGCGTGCGAGATGAAGCGGCTCTACGTCGTCCCCGCGCACCGCGGCACCGGACTGGGGCGGAGGCTGTGCGAACTGCTCATCGCGGAGGCCCGCGTCCAGGGGTATTCGGTGATGAAGCTGGACACCAGCGGCGACATGCTCGCAGCGCAGGGCCTGTACCGGTCGCTGGGGTTCACACCCTGCGAGCGGTACAACCACGACCCGCTCGAAGACACGCTGTGGTTTGAGCTGGACCTGCGGAAATGAAGACGGCCCCGCACGGGAGCGGGGCCGGAAGCGGAGAGGGGGGGATTCGAACCCCCGATACGGATTTTGGTCCGTATAACGGTTTAGCAAACCGTCGCCTTCAGCCTCTCGGCCACCTCTCCGGCGAACAGTCGTTGGGGTGAAATATAGCCCCGTGGGCCGCGGGCCGGGCCGGGCCGGCCCCCAAAACAGAAAACCGGGGTCTTTCGGCCCCGGTTTCCTGGTGTGTGTGCGTGCGAGGGTTGCTCGCTGCGGAAAGGTTGGCTTATTCCGGCTCGGCTTCGCCCTCGGGCCCGGGCCCCTGGGACTGGCTGTCGATGAGCTTGCGGAGGAACTCGTTCTCGCGCCGGGTGGCCTCGAGGTCGAAGACCAGGTACTTGATCGAGAGCCTCAGGTAGTCGAGCGACTCCTGGAGGTCGGCGACCGTCTTTTTCATCTGGTCGTGGCGCTCGCGGGTCTCGCTGGCCAACTGCTCGAGCGGGCCACGCTGGGATTCCGGGAGGTTGTTGATCTGGGTGATCAGTTCGCCGAGGCGCTGCTGGAAGTCCTGCTCGTTCATCCCTCTCTCCTTCTCTTGGTTTGTCCTGACAGGGTGAACATGCCCGCACTTGGGCGGGAATCCAGCCTCGTGGTGAGTTGGAGGGGAATTTGATCGCCGCGGGCCGCTACAGACGGAACAGGCCCGACGAAAGGGCGTCCGCCGCCCGGGGAACTAGCGGCCGTCGGCCCGGCGGAGGGCCGCCTTCGCCGCGGGGCTCGCGTTGGCGGCCAAGGCGTCGATGGTCGCGGGCTCGCTCCGCCGCATGTCCTTCAGCAGTTTGCGGAGGTGGTTGTCCAGTTCGATCTTGAACTTGCCGAACCACTGCTCCAGCTCGTGCCGGTTGAAGCGCGACAGGGGGTCCTTGAGGCCGGTCTGGATCGCGGCCCAGTCCAGCAGGGCCCCGCCCGTCTCCGTGAAGCGGTAGAGGTCGAGCGTCGCGGTGAGGCGGGACTTGAAGCTGCTGAAGGGGTCCGTCGCCCGGTCGGGCAGCGTGGTCATCATCTGCTCGACGGAGGCGCCCAGGGCAACCTGGGCGAGGGGGTCGGGTTCATCGTGCTTGAGTTCGGGTAGTCGTGGCATGTCGGCGGCGGACCTCAGATCGGCGAAGGCGGTGGAGATGGTCTTGGTCCCGGCCCGCTCGAACCGGATGCTCAGGCGTTGGCAGGGCTTGCCCTCGTGCAGGAATGTCTCGGCAGATAGAACATGCCCGGCACCCCACTCGGGCTTGCCTGCGTGAATGACAACGTCGCCTTTGGACCAGTCCTTGGGGGGCATACAGGGGGCACACGGCGTCCGGGGGGCACGCCTTCGCGGCAGCCTCGTTGTCCCGGACGGCTGGGGAGAATAGCATCCCGGCCGCACAAGTGCCCGGTTCGCCACCCTTTCCGGGTGGCCGGCGGGGCAGGGAGATTCGCCGACTTATGATCGAGGCCCTCAAGAGCGATGAGATTGTGAACAAGGTCGGTGGGCGGTTCAAGCTCTGTGCGCTGATCCAGCGGCGGCTGGTGCAGCTCATGGAGGGTGCGCGGCCTCTGGTGCCGCGGGATGGCCGGTCAGACCTGGAGCTGGCGATCGAAGAGATCCTCCAGGACAAGATCACGCTGGACTTCGACGCCACGCAGCTCGAGCAGCCCGCGAACACCTGACGGAAGCTGAGCCATGAGCGAGGCACCTGCGCGCCCCGGAGAGAGCTCTGGGGGCGGTATGGGCGTGCGCCTGGAGGGCGTGTCCGACAGGTGCGTGCTGGTGTGCGTGACGGGCGGGATCGCCGCGTACAAGACGTGTACCGTCGTGAGCCGCCTGGCCCAGGCGGGCGCGGGCGTGACCGTTCTGATGACCGACGCCGCCACGCACTTCGTCACGCCGCTGACGTTCCAGGCCCTCTCGGGCAACCCGGTGTACACCAGCGCCTGGGAGCACGTGGAGAGCAAGGACCCCCAGCACATCTCGCTGGCGACGGGCGCGGACCTCGCGCTCGTGGCGCCCTGCACGATGGACTGCATGGCCAAGCTCGCGCACGGCTTGACGGATGACGTCGTCACGCTCGTGCTGAGCGCGATCGACCGGGCCAGGACGCCCGTCCTGCTGGCCCCGGCGATGAACGCCGCGATGTGGGCCCAGCCCAGCACGCAGCGGAACCTGGCCACGCTGGTGCAGGACGGCTACCGGGTGGTGGGTCCGGGCACGGGCTGGCAGGCCTGCCGGACGGTGGGCACGGGCCGCATGACCGAGCCTGAAGAGCTCCTGCGGGTGATCGGTGAGATGCTCGGGTCCCGCAGGTAGGCCAAAAAAGAAGAAGGGCCGGGCGCCCGGCGGTAAAGCCAAGCAGCCCGGCCCAGGGGGGGCTCAGGTAGGTCCGCGCTCGTTCAGCAGTTGCCGCCGGCGAGCACGCGGAAGAACGCCTCGATGTCGCCGTCGGTGCCGACATCGCCGTCGCCGTTGAAGTCGGCGCCAAGGTGCCAGCACGTGGCGCAGCAGTTGCCGGCGAGACAGGCGAAGAAGGCCTCGATATCGGCGTCGGTGCCGGTATCGCCATCACCGTCGAAGTCGGCGCTGCCGCAGCAGCCCGCGCCCGTGCGGGTCACGGTGAGCTGGAACGAGCCGTTGGTGGGGGCGGCGGTCCCGCTCGAGGAGACGCGGATCAGCACGCTGCCGTTGACGGGCAGGTCGGTGATCCGGGCCTGGTTGGAGGTGCAGCCCGTCACGCCCGAGCCGACGTTGTCGTGGCAGGCGATGAGGTTGTTGAAGCAGCCGTCGAACACGTGCAGCATCGGGTTGGTGATCGCGGAACCGCAGGTGTCGATGGTGTAGGTGCCGGGGCACTCGCTCGTGAGGCGGAACCACACATCGCGGTTGGACGCCGTCGCCGTGCCGCCGCCGCAGATGTCGACGCCGATGGTGTAGTCGTCGGTGGCCTCGGCGAGGTTGAAGTGCGTCGCGGGGGTGCTGGTCGTGCCCGTGCCGATATCCAGCGGGGTGTTGCAGGTGTCGTTGGGGGGCAGGGCGGGGGCCTGGGAGATCGTGAGGGCGCCCGAGGTGGGGCTGTTGGTGAAGGGGACGCCGATGGCGCCGACGCGGACGTAGATCGTCTCGCCCGTGGTGACCGGGAAGCGTGAGATCACGCTGCGGTTGGCGGCACACGTCGTGCCCACCAGCCCGCGGCTGCCTACGTCGTTGTTGCACTCGAAGATGGCGCCCGACCCGCACGCGGAGTAGAGCTGAAGCGTGGTGTCAAAGGTTGAGCCGCAGGTCTGGAAGCGGGCCTCGCCGGTGAACGTGGGCGTGTACGCGTACCACAGGTCGGCCTGCTCGGTCGCGCCGAAGGGCAGGCAGATCGAGGATCCGTCGTCGGCGTAGGCGCCGCAGATATTGAAGTTGACGGTGCCCTCGCCAACCGGCTGGGCGGAGGCGCACGTCTCATTGGTGGGCGTGGGGACCGTCGGGTCGGCGGTCACCGTCGCGATGGCCGTCGTGGTGGTCAGGCCGTTGCAGCCCGTGATCGTGCAGGAGTACGAGCCCTCGTCCGAGGGGTTCGGCTTGGTGATGCGGAGCTGGAAACTCGTCGCGCCGCTGACCGTGGAGCCCGTGCCGGTGGGGCCGTCGACCAGCGGCGTCGCGCCCTTGTACCACTGGTAGCTGAGGGGCGCGGTGCCGAGCGCCTGGGCGTTGAGGATCACGGTTGAAGAAGTCGTGCCAAACGAGCAGCGCGAGAACACGACGTTCGACGGGCTCTGCGTCACCGAGGGGGCGATGCACGCCGTGCCGCCGGTCATCTGGAGAACCCACGGCCCGGCGCCGGGGATCCGCTGCGTGCCGCCCTGGAAGCCGACGATCACGTTGCCATCCGAGGACATGCCCGACGGGTAGCCCAGCTTGGGCAGGCCGCGGGTGGGGTCGCCCTGGTCGCCGATGGGTCCGTAGCTCTCGGTGAGGCCAACGACGCCCAGGTCGCTGAGGTAGTCGTACCAGTCCACGAGGGCGTTGTCCCCGCTGATCCAGACAAAGCCGCCGGACATGAAGCTGCCGCAGGTGCTGTAGACGGCCGTGCCGACCACGACGCTCCCGTCCTCGCTCATCCCGGTGGGGGTCAGGTTGGGGGGCAGGCCGCACGAAGTCACCGACGCCGGAAGCCAGGAGGCGGGCTCGGCGAGCGTGTTGCCCAGGCTGATGGGGGCGTCCCACGCGCTGGCCCCGCTGTTCCACACCCACTTGCCGACGAACGTGCTCCCGCTGTTGTCGACGGCGCGGCCGACGATGATCGTGCCGGCGTTGTTCATCAGGATGGAGCCGGGGGTGGTGCTGTAGGTGTAGTTCAACCCGCCACCGTCCACGCCATTGGGCAGGTAGGACATGTCGTAGCTGCTGGTGCCGGGGTTCCAGCGCCACACGACGAGTCGGCCGCCGTCAGGGTCCGCTCCGGCGCTGCTGCTGACGTTGTGCTCCTGGGCCCCGAGGATCACGGTGCCATCGGTGCTCACCGCGTAGGCGTTGCCCGTACGGCGGCGCCAGGTGTTCGACGAGGTCCGCTGGGGGGTGGGGAGCACGGTGTACGCACCGGCCCCTCCGTTCGCCTGCGAGTCCCACACCCAGGGCCGCCACTGGAAGGTGCTGGCGCTGATCGTCGAGCCCGTGGAGTTGCTGTACGTCGAGATGTACGCCTGGCCCACGGCGAAGCGGCCGGTGCTGGAGATGTTGTGCGGGCTCACGAAGTTCCCGCTGCTGCCTCCGCTCGAGCCCGAACCGTACACCATGAGCTCGGGGACGATGGGCAGGCCGCCGAGGCGGTGGAGCGAAGCGGTCGTCGCGTTCCACACCGCGGCACAGCTCTCTGTCGCGGCAGGCTGAGAGGTGGAGGGCACGAGCGTGGGCGTGAGGCTGAAGGGCGGGGTGACGCCCGCGGCGGTGTTGCCGAAAATCTGGGGAGTGTCGTTGAGGACGGTGACGAGGCTGAAGCTTCCGTTCCGGGAGATCACGCCGCCGCCATTGGACCCTGGGATCCCGTCGAGTGTCAGGACGCCGCCGGTCAGCGTCCAGCGCTGGGCGGTGGCGTTGCTCCCGCCGATTCGGACGGTGGCCCCGTCAATGGCCACCGAGTTGGGAACGCCGCTGCCGAGCGAGGTGATCGTGGGCTGGGCGTGGGCCAGTCCCGCGAAAGTGACGGCGAGAGCCGCCGCGCCGAGCTGAGTGAAACGCGTCATGGACCAGATCCTCCGGAATCAGGGTGGCACAAGAGGCCGGGCACACGCCGCGGCGGGTGGTCAGGATAACCATGGCTGGAATTGTCTTCAAGACTGTTTGTGGTGAAAAGCAAAAAGAATCTTTCGGAGATTGTCGCTGGCGACTTTGGGAAATCCGATCAATGTGGTACGATGCCTGCTCGGGGGCTGGACCTCGTGGGAAGACTGATGAACGACCTGACCCAATCAAAACCCGTTCAGTTGGTAGAGGAAACCCGCCATGCCCTGCAAGGCGTGCGTCGGGCATTGATCGAGCTGTACGCCGCGGCGGGGGCTGATCCCGGTGCGCCGCAGGATGTCGCGCGCCGCTACGGCGTCAACCGGAACCTGACCTGGAAGCTGTCCAAGGTGATCAACGCCGCGGGCCCTTTCGCGAGCCTGAACCACCTGCCGGGTCAGCAGGGCGTGGACCTTGCGGTGGGGGCCTTTGAGAATGCGGGTGTTCCGCGACCCGCGGCGGACGAGGTGCGGCAGGCGATGCGACGCTTCATGGAGGTCGTGGAAGCGCACGCGGGCGACCGCGAACACCTTGAACTGACGCTCGAGAGCATGGGGATGCTCGAACGAGAGTCCGCCGGCGACACGGGCCGCGAACTGGCCTACCGGGGAAACAGCGCGGTCTGGGGCATCCAGGCCCGCACGCGCCTCACCGCGGCGTTCCTGGCCCCGACTTCGTCCAAGGGCGACCAGCACACGGTGGTTCTGATTTCAGGACTCGTGGGGTTCCGGCGGCTGCGTCCGAACGTCACGTGGCGGCTGTTCCGGTCCCAGGCCTGCAACGACCAGGGCGCCGACCTGCGGGGCGGCCCCGAAGAGTTTGAGCCCAAGTCTGCCGACCAGCAGCCGCTGATCCTCCGGGAGTTCAGCTCGCCGCACATGCCGGAGCTTGGGTACTCAGACACGCCGCTGGGCCGCGAGTTCTACCTCCCCGCGGGCGAGGTTGGGAACCGTGCCGTGTTCGACTGCGTCTACGGCTACATCATGCGGGGGTTACCCGCGTACCGGCGGCCGGAGGACGAGGTTGGGTCGTTCGCCGTCCCCATCACGCTCCCGGTGGAGCACCTGGTCTTCGACATCGTGTACCACAAGTCGATCCCGATCGCCGAGACGGTTGAGTCGGCGTTGTACGGCTTCCCGCACGGCGGGCCGGACGATGTGACAGAGCAGACGGTGAAGAACCGCCTGCCGCTGAGCGAGAAGCCGGTCGAACTTGCCGGGTCGCCGCCCGCGGTCGCCACGCCCCTGGCGCCGGTCCTCAGCCGCGTCGCGGAAAAGGTGTACGCCCGGATGGGGTGGAACGCCGACGACTTCCGAGGCGTGCGTCTCCAGGTGCAGCACCCGCCGATGTCCTCGCGCGTGGTGCTGCGGTGGAAACTGCCTGAATCCCCGGGATCGGGCGCGGCGGGTTGATTCCGGGGCCCAGTCCCGCAACGATCACCGTCCGCACGGAGAGGTGGCGGAGCGGTTGAACGCGCTGGTCTCGAAAACCAGTATGGGGCTTGTCCTCATCGGGAGTTCGAATCTCCCCCTCTCCGCTTCGAGAGCCCCGGCACTACCGGGGTTTTTTCATGGTCAGGCCTTGGCGGGCATCAGGCGGCCGATGGTGACGGGCCTGATCGGGAACGCCGCGGCGGTGGCGCGGAGGTCGTCGAGGGTGACGGCGCGGATCTTCTCGAGCTCCTGCTCAAGCGTGGTGTAGCGGCCAAGGTACGTCCACTGCCGGCCAAGGCGGTGCATGCGGTCGTGGGGACGCTCGCCGCCCAGGGTGGCCCCGGTGGCGAGCTTGTTGAGCAGGCGGTCAAGGTCGGCCTGGGTGAGCGACCCGACGAGCTGGTCGAGCTGGGCCTCCAGCGCGGTCCAGATCTCATCGGCGCGGTCGGGATCTCCCGTGGCGAACACGAAAAACTCGCCGAAGCCGTCGTGCGGGTCGTACGACGCCTGGGCCTCTTCGGCGAGGCCCGGCTCGATGAGCGACCAGTGGAATCGGCTGTTGTCGGGCGCGCCCAGCACCTGCGCGAGCAGCGCCGCGGCGTAGCGGCGGTCGTCGTCCATCGCGGGCGCGGGGCACAGGCCCAGCATGTACGCGCGGTTGACCTTCTCGCTGGTCAGGTCGAGCCGCCCTCCCCGGATCGCCGGGCTGGCGTTGTCGCGGCCGATGCTGGTGGACTTCCACTCCCCGCACAGCGACTCGATCTGGGCGCACGTCTTCTCGAAGTCCATCCGCCCGGCCAGTGCGACGACCGTGTTGTTCGCGGAGTAGCGGTTCTCGAAGTAGCCCATCATCTGGTCGCGCTGGAGCGCCTTGATGGAGTCCTCGGTTCCCAGGACCCGGTGGGAGAGCGGGTGGGCGCCGAAGTGCTTCTCGATCGTCGCCTCATACAGGACCCAGAACGGGTTGTCCTTGTACATCGCGATCTCTTCGAGGATAACGCCCTTCTCCATGTCGAAGTCGGCGGTGCGCAGGGCGGGGCGCATCATCCTGCCGAGGGTCTCCGTCGCGGGCTCCAGGAACTCCGGCAGCACGTGCGCATAGAAGCACGTCATTTCATTGCTGGTGAACGCGTTATTGCGGGCGCCGATCTCGTCGAAGCGGCGGTTGAGCTCTTCGGCGGAGATCGACTCGGTCCCCTTGAACATCATGTGCTCGAGGAAGTGCGAGACGCCCATCAGGGGGGTGGCCTCGTCGCGGGCGCCCGTCTTGACAAAGAAGCCCGCGGCGGCGGTGTGGGCGTCGGGGTCAACCTCGGCCACGATCGTCAGGCCGTTGGAGAGGCGGTGCTGCTGGAAGCTGGCGCGGCCAAGGGGGGGCGGGACTGGCTTGATCGGCGTGGTCATAAGCCCAGTCTAAGACCAGCCCGGGCCGCCCGCGGCGGGTGCTGGGAGGAATCCTGACAGTTCCGCGCCCGGTTCCCCGCATGGATTCCCAGGTGCGGGTGCCCCCCGCTCCGGCACGGAGGAACGGTCATGCATCACCGGCAGCCCGCAATGGAATCTCTCGAGCCCCGCGTCCTTCTGGCCTCCAGCCCCCTGACGTTCGAGGCCTACTACCCCGAGGGGTACGCGAACAACACGATCAACGAGTACGTGCCGATCACGAACCACGGCGAGGTGGAGGTCGAATACGAGCTGCACGCCCGGTACGAGTGGGGCGAGCGGGACCAGCTCATCAGCAGCGGGAGGATCGCCCCGCACAGCCGCGGGGGCGTGACGATCTCGGAAGCAGGAAGAGCGGCCGACCGGCTCGTGCGCGACGACGTGCCCTACGCCCTGGTGCTCAAGAGCACGGCGCCGCTCTCGGCGACGATGAGCCACTACGACTTCGGGACGGCCCTGGGCGAGAGCTTCACCCACCGCCCGAGCAGCGCCTGGAGCTTCGGCGAGGGGTTCAAGTCGGCGGACGACTCGCGCGACTACATCCTGGTGTACAACCCGGGTCAGGCTCCTGTGACCGCCACGATCACCGTCTATCACGTGTCGGGGCTCCGGGTGAGCGAGAGCATCACGCTGGGCGGCGAGCGTCGCGGCGGGTGGTCGATCCAGGACATCGCCGGCGTGCCCGAGGGCGCCTTCAGCGTGGTGGTGTCCGCGAGCGGGCCCGTGGTGGCGGCGCAGTCGCACTACCAGCTCAAGACCGGGCGCGGGTACGGCGCCCTGGGCACCCCGGAGGGCGGCGCGATCGCCGGCGTCGTGCCCGCGATCGAGTTTGACGACAACTTCTATGAGCGGAACGGCGATGATTCTCCGCATCACTCCTCTGGGCACCACGCGGCCAACGCGTTCCTGAACGTTCTCAACACCAACGATCAGGCGACAACCGTCACGCTGACGTTCGTGATCGATGCGAGCCACGGGGTCGACGTGGCGCCGATCCAGCGCACGCTGACGGTGCCCGGAAACAGCCGTGCTCAGCTCTCGATCCGCGATGTGCCGGGGATCCCGGCGGACGCGGAGGTGGGCGTCGCCTACCGGAGCGAGCTTCCTGTGACGGTGAGCGGCTCGGTCTACCAGGGCATGGACGCCACGGGGATCGAGGCGGTGACGATCGCCGCGACCACCTGGGACTTTGGAGAAGGGTTCATGTCACGCACGCGGGCCGGACGCGGCGTGATGGACGAGTTCTACATCTTCAACCCCGGCGCGCGGGACACGCTCCTCACGATCGAGTTCTCGCTCCACACGGGCGAGAAGCTCACGTTCACGAAGGAGGTGGACGGGTACGAGCTCGAGGGCCTGAAGATCGAGCGGTTCCTGGACCTGACCCTTCTGCCCGAGGACGTCTGGTACGGCGTCCGTATCTCAAGCCCTCGCCCGGTGGTCGCGAGCATGGAGCACTGGGACGCCGCGGTGGGCGGTGGCTTCAGCACTTTCGGCATGCCCGGAGGCACGATCGTGGACCTGGCGGACGTGCTGACAATCTAGGGGCGCAGCGCCGCGACAAGGGCCCGGCAGACCGCGGCAGGGTCGGCGGCCCCGCAGACAGCGCTGGAAACCGCGATGCCGCGGGCGCCCGCCGCACGGAGCTCGGCGATGTTGTCCGGAGAGACCCCGCCGATCGCGAGGTGAGGCACCCGCGCCAGCGACGCTTCGTCCAGGAACGCCCGCAGGTACGCCGGCCCGGCGAGGCGCGGCTTGTCCTTTGTGGTCGTTTGGAACATGGGGCCCAGGCCCAGATAGTCGGCGCCGGCCTCGACCGCAGCGCGGGCCTGGGCGGTGTTCTCGGTCGAGACCCCGATCAGCAGGCGTGTGCCCGCGAGCGCTCGGACCTCGCTGATGGGCAGGTCGGCCTGCCCGACGTGGACGCCGTCGGCCCCCGAGAGCAGGGCGATATCAGGGCGGTCGTTGATGACCACCGCCACGCCGCGGGGGCGGGCGAGCGAGACCAGCCGGCGGGCCCGGGAGAGCAGTTCGCCGCCTTCCAGGGACTTCTCGCGGAGCTGGAGGCAGTCGGCGCCGCCGTCCATCGCGGCGGAGGCGACGACGTCCCACGGGTGACGCCGGCACAGCGACTCGGTGATGAGCACGCACAGCGACCACTGGCGTCGGCGGGCCAGCGCGCCCATCGCCGCGGTGAGCCGCTGGTCGGCGGTGTACGCGCGGTAGCGGAGCGACTCGATCGCCCGCGCCGCCGCCGGCGCGGGCAGGGCCTTCGCGGCCTCCTCCAGGCTGCGGAGGGCCTCGGTGACACGCCCCGCGGCCGCGGCGGCGATGGACGAAACCCCCTCGCGGTCGCCCTCCGCTGCGGTCTTCACAGTCGCGCCGACGTCGTCCGCCGCGTCGCGCGAGGCCTGGAGCTGGGCGCGGTCCGCGGGCAGCAGGGCGATCGCCGCGGCGAGGTCGTGCCGCAGGTGCTTGAGCAGTTCGGTCAGAGCGGCGTTGTCCAGGGCGAACCGGGCGACATCTTCCAGAACCCGGAGCCCCTCACGGGCGCGGTTGGCGTTGGCATCGATGATTCGAAGGAGAGGGTCGGCCATGGCCCGGCTCAGGCGAGGGCCTTGCGGAGGACAGCCTCGACGACCATCGCGAACAGGATCAGCGGCAGGTGCATGATCGAGGCGAAGAAGACCTTGCGTGCCGCGGACCGGGAGCGGGCGAGAATCAGCCGCACGGCCATGGCGCCGAAGGCGACGGCTGAGAGCCCCGCGATGATGATGTAGGGGGTGCCGAGGAGTTCGGGCCAGACGCGGGCGGGGAAGAGCGTGGCCGGGATGAGGGCGAGGGTCCACAGCGCGACGGTCAGGGCCGTCCAGAAACCTCGCTCGTCGACCACCGGGAGGACGAGGTAGCCGCCCGTGCGGTAGTCCTCCTTATACATCCACGCGATGGCCATGAAGTGCGGGATCTGCCAGATGAACATGATCGAGAAGAGCGCGAGCCCACCGGCCTCGAACATGGGCGAGAAGCCGGCGCCGGTGCTCGCGGCGGTCCAGCCGATCAGCGGCGGCAGCGCGCCGGGGATCGCGCCGATGAAGGTGGCCAGCGTCGAGCGGGTCTTCATGGGCGTGTAGAACGCCACATAGCTCACGATGCACGCGAGGCTGATGAGGCTGGGCAGCGGGCCGGCCAGCAGCAGGACCGCGACGCCGGTGATGCACAGAGTCACGCCCGTGGCCAGCACCGCGCCCGGGGCCACGCGCCCCTGCGGCAGCGGACGCCGCTGCGTCCGGGGCATCAGCGCATCGCGGTCGCGCTCCATCCATTGATTCACGGCGTTGGCGCCCGCTGCGGACAGCGCCGTCCCCAGCATGCACACCACGCCCAGCCCGAGCATCTCTGAGAACGGCATCCCACGGGAGAGGCCCGCCATGACGAACCCCACCATCGACGTGATGGTCACCAGGCGGGTGATCCCGGGCTTGGTGGTCTCGACGAGGCTCGCGGCCATGCCCTTGGGGCGCGCGGGGGCGATCGCCTCGGGCGCGATATCGGCGGAGCCTTCATTCGCGGGCAGTGCCGCGGTGACCTGTTCCAAGGGCGCAACTCCGGGGGAGCGGACGGGAGCGGATCATACCTTCCCGGAGTGCCGGGCGACCATCTCGGCCAGGCGCTTGAGGCCCCCCTCCAGCACGGCCCGGGGGGGGCCGAAACTGAACCGCACGAACGTGGACAGGGGCGAAACGCCGGCCCGGCCCTTGTTCGGGTTCACGTCGAAGAACTCGCCGGGGACCGTCAGGACTTTGTGCTTGAACGCCTCGTACATGAACGCCTGCCCGTCGTTGAGCGGCGCGGGCAGCTTGGCGACGCTGCCGAAGACGTAGAACGTGCCCTCGGGCTTCCCGGGGACCTCGATCCCCATCGCGCGCAGGGCGGTGATGGTCAGGTGCTGCTTGATGGCGAACTCCTTGGCCATCGCCTGCGTCTCCTGGTCCGCCCGCTTGGGCTCCAGCACCTCAACCGCCGCACGCTGGATCGGGCGCGAGGGGCCGCCGTCAAGGAAGCTCCCCGCCGCGGTCAGGGCCTGGATGATCGGCTCGGGCGCAACGACCCAGCCCACGCGCCAGCCGGGGTACCGGAAGCACTTGGTCAGCCCGTCGATGATGACCACGGGGTCGGTGTTGACCTCGCGCACGCACTGCGCCGCTGAGATGGGCGGACGGACCCGCCCGTCGTTGAACGAGAAGTGCGAGTAGAACTCGTCCATGAGGAGCGTGCAGCCGCGGGTGCGGGCGATCTCTGTCCACGCGGCAAGCTCGCGCCCGCTCACCACGGCCCCGGTGGGGTTGCAGGGGTTGCTGATGAGCAGGGCGCCGATCTTGTCCTTGACGATCCTCGCGTCGAGCTCCTCGGTCGGGATCTTGAACCCCTTCTCGGGCTTGAGCTCGATCCAAGTCGGCTTGATGCGGCTGAACGTGACGAGCAGGTCCTCGTACGCGGTGTAGTCCGGCGTGAAGTAGCCCAGCGTGATGTTGTCGAGCGCAGCGCCGATGCGCGTGAGCGCCGCCCGCCCGCCGGGCGCGATCATCACGTTCGCCGCGGTGTACTGCGACGGGTGGTTCTTGCGGTAGAGGCGGTTGTAGTGCGCGGCGACCGCTTCCCGCAGCTCGGGGATGCCCTCGACCGGGCCGTAGCCGTGGTCGGGGATGTCGATCTCGAGCTGGTCGAACCGCGCGGGCGCGCCCTCAAGCTCGCCGACCTCGGGCTGGCCCTGGCCGAGGTTGGCCCAGTCCGGCGCTCCCATCTTCCAACCGGCCTTCATGGCCTCGTTGTTGACGCGGATCACGCCCATGAAGGGCAACTGGCGGAACGCCGTGGACATGGTGGTGGGGGGGGGCGAGGGGCGCGCGGTGGTGGTCATGCAAGGGCACTATAGCGGCGCGCAGGCCGGTTCCGGCATGGGCGCACGCGCAGGAAAAAGGCCCCGGTCGCCCGGGGCCCTTCGAAGATGCCGAGGTCAATCACCAGCTCACATCGCCGTCCTCGAGCACGAGCATGCCGCCGGGGTGCTGCGGGTCGTTGACAGACAGCTCCATTAGCCGGCCCGTCACGCTCAGCCGCTGGCCGGGCACAAGGTCGCCCACGCCCCGGGGCACCACGACGATGATCGTGGGGCGTGCCCCGGTGCCGGAGTCCGCCATCCCGCGGCAGGTAAGCTCGACGCCGTTGTCGAGCGCCCGGGCCTGGTCCAGCGTGACCTCCCACGCGCCCTGGACGGACTTGCCGAGGTAGCGCTGCGCGACGCGGGCGCGGTCAGCGCTGCGGAGCACATCGTTGACGATGGAGATCGGTGTGTCGGACCACGCGAGCGTGCCGCGGGCCGACGAAGCCCCGTACACCACGATCGCCTCGTCGATCGCCGGGGCGGGTTCATAGCTCGGGGTGGCGTACGCGCGGTAGTCCACGGCGGCCTTGGACGAGTAATCCAGGAGCTGGCCGCGGTAGGTGCCGCTGAGCAGGCCGTCCGCGTAGCCCTGGCTGTAGGAGCCGTCGTCGGTGTAGATGTAGGTCGTGGAGGAATACGCCGGCTCGTAGATGGGGTACGAGAGGGAGTAGGTCAGCGGGCTGCGGTAGTAGGAGTACCGCGTGGTGTAGCACAGCGGGTCGCTGTACGAGTAGGAGTAGTAGCTGGAGCCCCAGTAGCTGGGCGTGTAGTACAGCGAGGTGCCGTAGCCGTAGAACGGCCGCCAGGTGGAGTAGTAGAGCGACGGTGCCAGCGAGAAGCTGATCGACCACCGGTCGCGGTGACGCCAGGAGTGGTGCCGATCGTGCCGCCAGTGGCTGCCGTGCCAGTGGCGGGAGCGGTCCCAGTCGCGGTGACGCCAGTCATGGTCGCGCCGGCCGTCCCAGCGGCCATCATGACGGTCACGGTCGCGCCAGTCCCTCCCGCGGTCGTGATCGCGATCACGGTCGTGGCCGCGATCCCAGTCCCGGTCGCGGGGCGGGTCGGAGGGGCGCGGGTCGGGCAGGCGCGGGCGGTCCATGCCGCGGAGGCTGTGGATCGGCGCGCCGGGCGTCGGGCGTGTGCGGATGTTGGCGGTCAGCGGGTCACGCGTGCCGTCGGACCGCTGCTCTGTCCGCGGCGTGCGCGAAAGAGGCTGCTCAAACCCCCGGTCGCCGGTCGGCTCCTGCGGGCGCAGGCGGCTGATGGGCGCGCCGCCCGTGCCGCTGCGGCTGGAGCCGGAGCGCTGCGGCGAGGGGATCACGCGGCTGCGGTTGTCGTTGCGGTCAGCGCTCGGGGCGGGCGCGCTGGGGATCGGCGCCTGCGGGCCGGCCTGCACATCGCGCCGGGGAAGCGTGCGGGTGAACGGCGACCCCTGGCCCTCGCGCGAGGGCCGGGGCTGGGGCATGATCTGGGGACGCTGCTGGGGTTGGGGCTGCTGTGCGCGTGGCTGCGGCTCAACACGCTGCGGCGTGCTCTGGCGGGGCGGCGGCGCGATCTCGCGGCGCTGGGGCTCCTGCGGGCGGACGCGGCTGATAGGCGCGCCGCCGCTGCCCGAGCGTGTGACAGTCCGCGGCTGCGAAGGCTGCGGCATGACACGGGGCGCCGAAGGCGCGGGCGCAGCGGGTCGGGCCTGCGGCACCGGGGCCGGACGGGCCTGCGGCGATGGGCGGGCCTGCGGCGCCGGGGCCGGACGGGCCTGCGGTGCGGGCCGGGCCTGGGGCGGCGGCGAAGCAGGACGCGCCGGCGCGGCGTTGCTCTTGCCCATGCTCCCCATGCGACCCATGCCGCTGCCGGCGTCCTTGCGGCGGTTCTTGTCGTCGGCCTGCGCCGGTGAAACAAGCACCGTGCTGCCGACCACGGCGAGGATCAGGCTGGCGATCAGCGCGTGGGGTGTCCGGTTGGTCTTTGACTTCTTCATGGTGGCGCTCGCTTCGGGGCCTCTGCTGCGGTGGCCGGCCCCTCTGGGTTCATCAATCGTACCTGGACTTGGCCCCCTGGAGCCCGCCCAGTCTCCAGCTAAACGCCCCGTGTACGGGGATATTGCCAGCCCGTACAGTGGTGCGCCATGCCCCCCACGAACCTCCTGGCCCATCCTCCCAGACTTCCCCTGGTCGCCCCGTCGGTGCTGTCCGCGGACTTTGCGAACATGGAGCGGGACTGCCGCGAGGTTCTGACGCTCGGCGCGGACATGCTGCACCTGGACGTGATGGACGGGCACTTTGTACCGAACCTGACGATGGGCCCGGACCTGTGCCGGTGCCTTCGGCGGGTGATGCCAGAGGTGTACCTGGATGTGCACCTGATGGTGACGAACCCGGGCATGTTCATCGAGCCCTTCGCGAAGGCGGGGGCGAACCACTTCTCGTTCCATGTGGAGGTGGTTGAGCCCGATGCGATCGCGCCGATGATCGACCGCATTCGCGGCGTGGGCATGCAGGCGGGGCTGGTGATCAACCCGCCGACGCCGGTGGAGAAGATCCTGCCCTTTGTCGAGCTGCCGGACATGGTGCTGGTGATGTCCGTGAACCCGGGGTTCTCGGGCCAGTCGTTCATCGCGTCGGCGCTGGACAAGACGCGCGCGATCAAGGCGAGGCTGCGGCCGGAGCAGCGGCTCCAGATGGATGGGGGCGTGACCCCGGCGACCGCCGCGGCGTGCCGCGAGGCGGGGTGCGATGTGATGGTGACGGGGTCTGCGCTGTTCTCGGCGGCGGCGGGGGAGCGGGGCGGGGTGATAGCGGCGTTGCGGGAGGGGTGAGCCCACCAGTTTCATCGGTTCTCTGTTGCAGGGCGGCGGCCAGCCCCCCATACTGGGGTGGCCGCTTACTCTCGGAGTTCGACCTATGAAACTCGTCCCCGCCATTGTCAGTCTGGCTGTCAGCTTGCCAGTGCTGGCTCAAACGGATGTGCAATGGACCAACGCCGCGGGAGGCTCGTTCTTCGATGGGTCGAACTGGTCGGGCGGAGCAGTGCCCAGTGCCCTCCAGAACCCCCGATTTACGCTTCCGGGCATGTACACGGTGACAGGCGCACAGCCTTGGGAAGTGTTGGAGTTGTCTGTACTTCAAGGCGACGTGACACTGGCGATCTTCGGAGAGACGGGCGTCCGCGCGAACAGGATGATGATTGGGACTGTCGAAGGTGAGCGGACAATCGTGCGGTGTCCGGCGACTCCATGGAGGACAAGTTCCCCCGGTGCCATCCGTCTTCGGAACGCCGACTTCTTTTCTTCTGGCCTTCAGGCATTCGGACTTCAGGTACTGAACGGCTCGACGGCCACGATCACAGGCAATGTGTACGACGCGAACATGTCGGTCTACGTGGATCATGATTCCCTACTCCGCTGTGAGGGGGCCACTCTCTTCTGGGCCAACAATCTCGAGAGCTCGGGCCGCCTCGAGATAATCGACAGCGTCCTTTCGTTGAACGCACTGACTCAGACTGGGGGCAGCATCTACGCGATCAACTCCACCATCTCGGGCGAGGGCGTCTCGGCGAACGGTGGCGTGTACACCTTCATTGACAGCGTGCTCCGATCCCCCTGCTGCGCACGCACGTTGTATGTGTCAGGTGAAATAACTTTCCAGGGCAGCCAGGCGGCCCCGGACGGCCTCGTGTCGCTGCAGAGCGGAAGGGTAAGCCTGCTTCAAGGTGCGACGTCGGCGTGGAGTGTCCAGCTGATGGGCAGTTCGACACTGTACGTGGGGCCTGCGAGCGCGGTGGTCTCTGTGTGGGCGCAGGGCGAGTCCGTTGTTCGCGTTTCAGGTCAAGGAACGATCGGTTCATCACTAGCCCCGGGGAACAGGCTGCTCATCGGGGAGCTCGGCACAGTGCAGTTCGAGCTTGACGCCCTCACCCTGCCGACCGCGGCACCGGTGCTGGCGCGCGACGCGGCGGGGAGCCTGATGATCACGGTCGAGCACCCCAACGCCCTCCAGCTTGGGCAGCAGGTCCCACTCTTTGCGCGTGACCTGAGCGCTGGTGTTTTCTCAGCCGTCGAGCTACCCACGCTCCATGGCGGCAGGTCGCTCCAGCTTGTCTACGAGCCAACGCACATCAGCCTTCTCGTTGTGCCCGACGCGACCCACCCCTGCTGGACCGCCGACTTCGATGGCGACGGCGACACCGGCACCGACGCCGATATCGAGGCGTTCTTCGCCTGTCTCGCGGGGAACTGCTGCCCGGCGTGCGCTCGGGCCGACTTCGACGGGGACGGCAGTTCCGGAACAGACGCAGACATCGAGGCCTTCTTCCGGGTTTTGGCAGGCGCACCCTGCTGACGGCGCGCTGCGCTGGCCGCCGTGGGCCTGTTATAGGTCTCTGTACGGTATTTTCGCCTATCTGCCCTCCTCGGGGCGGCTCGTTTGATACACTTGACCTTGGCGTGGAAGTGTGGGGTTCCCACCAGTTCCGGGCTGGACGCCCGGGCCCCGCCCCTTGCGAGGACCCGATCGATGGCCCGAGCGCCCGCGCAGAGCACACGGACGTGGAACGAGGTACGCCCCGCCCGCCGCTCGGCGATTCCCGAGGGGCTGTGGCTCCGCTGCACCTCCTGCGGCAAGATGGTCTACCGCCGGCACCTGGAGGCGAACCTCCACGTCTGCCCCGAGTGCAACTTCCACAACCGGATCGGCGCGGTCGAGCGCGTCCACCAGCTCGCGGACGAGGGATCGTTCGTCGAGATGTTCGCGGGGCTCTCGCCGACGGACCCGCTGGGGTTCAAGGACCTCAAGAGCTACAAGGACCGCCTGCTGGCCGAGCAGATCAAGACCGGCCAGCGCGACGCCGTGAAGGCCGGGCGGATGTTCATCAAGGGCCGCGAGGCGATGGTCGTGTGCCTGGACCTCACGTTCATGATGGGCTCGATGGGCAGCGTGGTGGGGGAGACCATCACCCGCGCCATCGAAGAAGCGACCCGGACGGAGCTTCCCCTGGTCATCGTGAGCTGCTCCGGCGGCGCCCGCATGCAGGAGTCGGGCCTCTCGCTGATGCAGATGGCCAAGACCTCCGCGGCTCTCGCCCGCTACGACGACAAGGGCGGGCTGTTCATCTCCGTGCTGACCGACCCGACCACCGGCGGCGTCACGGCGTCGTTCGCGATGCTGGGCGATGTGATCCTCGCCGAGCCCAACGCGCTCATCGGCTTCGCCGGCCCGCGCGTCATCCAGCAGACCATCCGCCAGGAGCTGCCCGAGGGTTTCCAGCGCTCGGAGTTCCTCCAGAAGAGCGGGCTGGTGGACCGCGTCGTGCACCGCAACCAGCTCCGCAGCGAGATCGCGCGGATCATCGACTACTCCGGCAAGTAACCGGTAGCTCCCCGCCCCTACGCTCCCGCCGATGAAGACCCGATCCTGGTTCCCGCCGCTGCTCGCGGGCCTCTCGCACGCCGCGTTGATGATCGCGGCGTTCCCGCCGTACAACCTGTGGCCGGCCGCCCTGTGGGCCCTGGTTCCGCTGGTGTACCTGCTGCGGCGCGGGAGCGAGCGGCCCGGGCGCGACGCCCTCCTGCTCATGCTGGGCGTGTCGCCGATGTGGCTGCTGTGGGAGTGGTGGATGATCGGGGTCACCGCCCCCGGGTTCCCCTTCTTCATCCTGCTCCAGTGCTCGTGGGCGGCGCTGTTCTACCTGACATCAGCCCGCCTGCACCGGCGGTTCCCGCGTCTGCCGCTGCTGGCCATCGTGCCGCTGGTGTGGGTCGCGGTCGAGTTCTTCCGCGGCGAGATCTTCCTCAGCGGCTACGCGTTCGGGCTCCTGGGCTACCCGATGATCGGCCAGCTTGAGCTCGCCGGGCCCGCGACGTGGCTGGGGGTGTACTTCGTCTCATTCCTGGCCGCGGTCATGAGCGCCGCGGCGGGTGAGTTCTTCCACAAGCAGCACCGGCTCGCGGCCGTCAGCACCATCGCCGCCACCGCCATGGTGTGGGGCGCGGGCGCGGTGGACGCGGAGAAGTACAAGCCCCAACCCACCGACCCGGTCGTACGCCCGGGCATCGTGCAGACCAACCTCCCGCAGAACAACAAGCTCTCCTGGGGCATCGAGCGATCGCTCCAAGATTGGGACCGCTTCGCGCGGCTCACCGTCACGCTCGCGAACTCGGACCCCAGGCCGGACTTCATCCTGTGGCCCGAGACGATGATGCCGGGCGAGACTCTCGAGGCACAGGCCATGCAGGCGCTGCGCGAGGCCGCGATCGGCTTCCGCCTGCCCAGCGGCCAGATGCTCCCGGCCGAGTTCTTCTACGAAGAACTCCAGGCGCTCCAGCTGGCGGTCAAGGTCCCCATGCTGGTGGGCGAGGATGCGCTCCTGGACCTGCGCGTCGACAAACTGCCCGACGGCCGGATCAACGTCGAGTGGGGCGCCCGCTACAACAGCGCGTACCTGGTGATGGGCGGTGAGGTGCAGCCGGCCCGCTTCGACAAAGTGCGGCTCACGCCCTTCGGCGAGACCATGCCCTTCATCAACCGCTGGCCCTGGCTCCAGAACCAGCTCCTGGCGTTCGGCGCGAAGGGAATGAAGTTCGACCTCGCCGCGGGCACGGACCTCACCGTCTTCGAGGTGCCCGGCGCGGCGACGGGGAACACGGCCAGGATCGTGACGCCGATCTGCTTCGAAACCACGGTGGGCGACCTCTGCCGTGACATGGTGTTCGAGAAGGGGCAGCGGCGTGCAAACCTGATCGCCAACCTGACCAACGACGGGTGGTTCATGAACTCGGACCTCGCCCGAGCACAGCACCTCCAGATCGCCCAGTGGCGGTGCGTGGAGCTTGCCACCCCCATGGCCCGCGCGGCGAACACCGGGATCTCCTGCCTGATCGACGCGCAGGGGCGGGTGACCGCCCGGGGCGTCGAAGGCACCCGGCAGACGGCCCAACTTGATGGCATCCTGAGGGGGGAGGTTGCCCTGGGAACCCGGACCACCCTGTTTGCGAGGGTCGGCAACATCTTCCCCTGGACCATCCTGGGGGTGGCCACGCTCGCACTCCTCGCCTCGTTCGTGCGTACCAAGCAGCCCCGGATCGCCGATGGTCCCAAGGCCGACCATTGAACTGGAACACGCCATGACGCCACGCCTGCTCTGCCTCGTCGCCGCCGCAACCCTCGCCGCCCTGGCCGGTTGTGCCTCGGAGGGCCCCGCGAAGGCGTCGATGGGCGCCACCGGCCGCGGCGGGCAGGAAGCCGGCGGCTTCAACGCCCGGGACCCCGTCGCCCTGTCCTCGATCCGGGAGCGCGCCCTCAGCACGGTCCAGGAAATGGCGGCGAGCGATGTGCCCCAGTTCCGGGCCAACGCCGTGGAGGCCGCCACCGCCGCGCCCGCACGCCTGCTGCCGGTGATCGAACAGGGCCTGCGGGACCAGAACGCGGGTGTGCGGGCGGTCGCCGCGATGGCGGTGGGCAAGGCACGCCTCACGCGCGTGGCCGACCGCGTCCGCCCGCTGCTGCGCGACAGCAACCCCTATGTCCAGAGTGCAGCGATCTTTGCGCTCGTCCGCTGCGGGCAGGATGTGGACCGGACCCCCCTGGCCAACCTGCTGCTCCGCGACCCTTCACCCCAGGTCCGGTCGCAGGTGGCCTTTATCCTCGGCGAGCTCGGGGATGTGTCGGCGATCAAGCTGCTGCGGGCCGCGGTCAAGGAGGGCATCCCCAGCGCAACCCCGCTCCAGTTCAAGCTTTTCGAGCTCCAGGCGGCGGAGGCGATGATCAAGCTCGGCGACCAGCGGCAGCGGCCGGTGGTGCGGGCGGCGCTCTTCCCCTCCAGCGGTCATGAGCTGGAGCAGGTCGCCCTGGCCTGCCAGATCCTGGGAGAGGTGGGGGACCGGGAGTCCATCCACCAGCTTGTCTCGCTCTCGGAGTACAAGGAAGAACTGCTCGTCGAAGTGCCCCAGGGCGAGGCCAAGGTGACCAGGCGTGTCCAGGGCAAGGGCTACCCGCCCGAGGTGCAGCTGGCCATCGCAGGGGCGCTCGCGACCATGAACCACGGCGACGGCACCTTCATCGCCGATGCCTACGCAGGCCACAGCTCGGAGCTCATAAGGTCCCAGGCGGCCTATGTTTACGGTCAGATCGGAAAACTGGAGAACTGGGGCAAGCTGGACACCCTGATGGGGGATACCTACGGGGGCGTCCGAGTGGCCGCCGCCGCGGCGGTGCTCAAGTCCGCCGCAAAGTCCAGGCTGGCCTACTAAGCCCCCCGGCCCATGGCCCGACGCAAGGGGATTGTGGGTGGGGTTCCCCCCAGAGAAGCGGTTTGACAGGCCCCCATGGCGTCGGGTATCAATGACGCCTTGCGGGAACAGGCGAACCAGCCTGGACCGCGATGCGAATGCTCGGAACGGACACCAGGCTCCGGCATCGGGGTGGCCTCGGAGAGTGATCGACCCGCCCGGGTTGGTCCCGGCGGCCAGAGCGGACTGGGCAGTGTCCACCGGCCAGCACTAGGAGTTGCACGTGCACGTCTTGACTAAAACGCTTGTTGTTCTCGCCGCCGTCCTCAGCGTGGCCCTCTCCGCGCTGGTGATCGCTTACGCCGTCAACACCGACCGCATCGCGGCGGACTACGGGAACGCGCTGCGTCGCGAGACCGCGGCGAACGCGATGGTGTCCGCCAACCTCGCGGCGTACAACACCACCGAGACGCAGCTCAACGCCACCATCGCCGCGCTCAACAACCAGATCCTCCAGGCTAAGAAGACCAGCGACGACCTCGCCGCCGAGAACGCCACGCTCCGCACCGCCGCGGCCAAGGCCGAGTCCGAGCGCCAGAGCGTCGTCAACAAGATCGCCGAGCTGGGCGAGACTGCCAAGACTCAGGCCGAGATCATCAAGAACTACCGCGAAGAGAACTCGGCCCTCCGCAACAGCGACCTGAGCCTGCGGACCCGCCAGGCCGAACTCGACGACCGCATCAACGACCTCGAGAGCCAGCGCGAGGTGCTGGAGCAGAACTACCGCGCCCTGCAGGAGCAGATCGCCGAGGCCAAGCGTTCCCAGGAGCAGCTCCTGACCGGCAACCGCCAGGGTACCGCCTCCATGGCCGCCGTCGCCCCCGACATCAAGGGCCGCGTCGAGGCCGTGCAGTACGATGACGTCCTGAAGAAGACCATCGTCAAGATCAACATCGGCGCCAACGACCGGGTCGGCAAGAACATGGCGTTCTACATCACCCGCGGGTCCACCTTCGTCGGCCGCGTGCAGGTCAACCACGACCCCGACCTCAAGTTCTCCGTGGGCGAGCTCGTGCTCCTCAGCCCCGGCCAGGAAGTCCGCGTGGGCGACCAGGTCTCCACGCACCTCTAAAGCCGCCCTTCAAGGAGCAAGCCCATGAGCCAGTTCGGCATGCAACTCCCGGGTGGTCGCCTCAAGCGGGGCGCATCTCCCGACGTCTACACCGCCCTCGCCGCCATGGCGGTGGTGTTCCTGCTCGCGGCGATCGCGGTCATGTTCGTCGCCGGCAAGAAGGTCGGCAAGGACGGCAGCCCCTTCGCCCTCCAGGAAGAGGGTCGGATCGTCCTGCCAGCCGCCAAGTGAGCCCCTGGGCCACTTGACCTTTGTCGGGCCGTGACTACCTTTTATCCCCGCGTCCAAGGCCCCAAAGGCCCGCCGACGCGGCTGTCGGGGCGGTAGCTCAATTGGTTAGAGTACCGGACTGTCGATCCGGTGGTTGCGGGTTCGAGTCCCGTCCGCCTCGCTTCTGAAGCCCTGCCTTGCAGGGCTTCATTGCTTTTTGGATGGCGATGACTCCGGCGCGCCCGCTTCCGGGATTGCCGCCGCCCGCTGCTAAGGATCACCCATGGCCCCGACGTCATCAGTTGAGGACGCCGGCGCGCCGGCGCCGGACGCGGAGATTGCCGGCGCGATCGAGCTGCTCCGCGTGGGGCGGGCGGGCCCCGATCTTGTGCGGTCAGCGCTGGGCGGGGTGCCGCCGGCGGTCGCTGCCGCGGCGCTGGCGGGCGTGAGCACGGAGCACGCCCGGTCGGCGCTGCTGTGGCTGCCGCAGGAGCAGGCCGCTGCGGTGCTGGGTGCCGGCGAGCCCGCGTGGGCGGCGGAGCTGCTGGCGGGCATGCCCAGCGACGAGCGGGCGGACGTGCTCGCGTCGGTACCCGAGGATGTTCGCGGGGCGATCCAGAGCCACCTGCCGGCGCGGGCGGCGGGCGACGCCGCGAGGCTGCTGACCTATGCCTCTGACGTCGCCGGCGGTCTGATGGAGACCGAGTTCCTCTCCTACGGCGCGGCGACCACCGTGCGCGAGGCGATCCGCGACCTCCGCGGCAACCAGGGACGCTACGCCGAGATGGGCGTGCAGTACCTCTACGTGGTCGACGGGCAGAACCGGCTGATCGGCGTTGCGCCCGTGCGCGACCTGCTGCTCGCTCCGGAGGATGCGCCCCTTTCGATGCTGATCCGGTCCGCCCCGGTGTGTGTGCGTGACACGGCGCCGCTGCACGATGTCGCCGGCGCGTTCGACGAGCACCCTTATGTCGCGCTGCCGGTGGTGGACGCCAACGGGCAGATGCTGGGCGTCGTGTCGCGGGCCGACGCAACGCAGGGCGAGCAGGAAGAGGCCGAAGACGACTACCGCGTGAGCCAGGGCATCGTGGGCGGCGAGGAGCTCCGATCGATGCCGCTCGTGCTCCGCGCGCGCCGGCGCGGGGTCTGGCTGGGGATCAACCTGGTGCTCTGCCTGGGCGGCGCCGCGGTGATCGCGGCCCACCAGGAGACGCTCGCGGGGGCGATCATCGTCGCCGCGGTCCTACCGGTGATCTCAGCGACGAGCGGGAACGCGGCGATGCAGGCCGCGGCGGTGTCCATCCGCGAACTGACGCTGGGCGTCGTGCGCCCCGGGTCGTGGCGGCGCGTCATCACGCGGGAGATGGGGCTCGCGGCGCTGCTGGCCGTGCCGCTGGGCGCCGCGGTTGCGGCCCTCGCCGCGGTGAGCGGGGCGGGCTGGGAGATCGGCCTGCCGGTGGGGTGCGCGATGGCGCTGAATACCTGCGTCGCGGTTGGGATCGGGGCGTTGTGCCCCCTGCTGCTGCGGCGGCTCTCCATCGACCCTGCGCTCGCGAGCGGCCCGATCTCAACCACGCTGGCGGACGTCACGGGCTTCGCGTTGACCCTCACGCTGGTCTCGTTCGCTTCCTAGGAGAGCCGCGGCCGGGTCAGGGTTGGGCGGGAGGCTGCGCCTGAGCCTCAAACTCGCGCAGGCGGATGTTCCGCCAGCGCACGCTGAGCGGATCCGTGCGGCCACCGACGCCGTGGACCTGGAGCGCGATGTGCCCTGCCGGGTCCACCGCGTCGAACAGCGTGGTCGCCGGCACGCCGTTGACCCACGTGCGGAGGAGTGGACCCTGAGCGACGATGCGGACCTCGTTCCATTCGCCGCGCTTGTAGGCGTCGCGTGCCAGGGGTGACTCGGTGAGCGTGTACAGCCAGCCCCGACGCGCTTCGTCGTAGACGGCACCGGTGTACGAGCGGTCGCTGGGGTCCAGCTCGCACTGGTAGCCGATCAGCTTGCCGTCGCGGTTGGCGAGGCCGCCATCGACGCGGGAACGGAACTGGATGCCCGAGTTGAGCTCGATGTCCTGGGTGGTCTCGAGGACCAGCTCGAAGTCGGCGTACGTTGCTTTGGTTACCAGGAACGTATTCGGAGTGTCGGGCGCGGTGGTCCCGA
>JAEYTB010000068.1 GCA_023434205.1 Planctomycetota bacterium
GAGGCATCGAGCCCGTCGAGGCTGGTGCCGGTCATGCAGCCGACGACGCGCCGCAGCTTCACAGCTCGATCCCCCGGTAGTAGGCGCAGCTCTGCTCCAGGCCGCCCTCGCGCGAGCGGAGCAGCCAGAGCCGCCGATGTTCCTCGATGATCGCGTCCCGCTGATCACGGAGGCGCGACCGCTCCGCATCGTTGAGGCCGCGACGGCGGCCGACGGCCCGCGCCGCCGCGAAGCGGGCGACGTCGACCGTGTGGTCCAGCTCTTCCTGCAACTGCTGCCGCAACCCCTCCGGCCGGCGCGAAGCGACGTCTTCAAGCCGCTGCTGAACGTGCTCCCATGCCTCAACAGAAGCGACCTCCGTCTGCTCATCCAGCTTCTTCATCAGGTCGATGAAGAGCGCCGACTGGTTGGGCAGCTTGACGCGTCCTTTGGCAGACAACGCGCCGCATACAGCGCGCAGCTCCACATCCACATCGCCGAGCTCATCAAGCCATGCGCCGACGCTCAGGCCGCGGTCGCCGAACACGTGCAGCGAAACGGCACGTTGGTCGACCTCTGCCGCGGGGTTCCACGCCTTCGCCGCGCCATAGGCGATCCCGTGCAGGGCGATGGGCCACTGCTGGTGGTGGCCGGTGTCGCCCCAGTCGCAGATGAGCACCCCGCTCGCGCCGCCCGCCGCGCCCGCCGCGGCGGCAGCGTCGATGTTCCCGCGCCGCTCCGCCGTCCGCCCCGTGATGCTCCGCCACGAGCTGGTGCCGGGGCACACCCACACCTCGCGCCCGGCCTTCCTCAGCAGCGAGCACCACCGCTCGAACGGCGCCTCGGGCTCGTAGCCCCACGCCAGCGCGATCATGTCCTCTGGGATGTCCTGCACGCACTCGGGGTGCGACAGCGCGATGTCAGCCCAGAACATCGGCCGCTTGCCCTGCCGCCGCGCCACCGCGGCGACCTTGCTCACGAACTCCATGTACACCGCCGCCCGCCCGCGCTTCGCTACTTCTTCCTTCGATCGGCCGTACGCGATGTCGTACGTCTCGTCGCACCCGATGTTGACCAGCGGCGAGGAGAAGCACGGCAGCAACTGCCCCAGCAGGTCCTCCACCAGTCCCAGCGAACGCGGGTCCGTGGGGCACAGCGAGAACGGCCCGCTCCGCGGCCACACATCGAACATCCAGTCGCCGTGGGTTTCCGCGAGGGGTGCATACTTCGGGTGTCGCAGCCACGACGCCAGATGCCCGAAGCAGTTCTGGTTCGCGGCGAGCTCGATCCCCGGTCGGCACAGCTCGTCCAGCTCACCAACTTCTTCGGGGGTCATGGACGACCAGCCCGACCACGCCTCCTCATGGCCCCGGTACGCGAACGTGTGCTCGGTGTAGAGCTGAAGGTGATTGACCTTGAGCCAGCCCAGTTCCCCCACAAGCCGCCGCAGTTCCCGCATCGTCGGCACGCGGCAGCGCGATACATCCAGCATCACGCCGCGGGTCGGAAACGCGGGCCGGTCCTCGATCAGCAGCGTGGGCATCCGCTGTGTGGTCGCGTACTGGTGGCGCAGTTGCAGGAACGTCCGCAGGCCGTGCAGCCTGCCGCGGGGGTCACCGGCCTCGATCGTGACGACGGCCCGCCCGGCGCCGTCCGCCTCGACGCGCATCCTGTACGACTCTGCGCCTCCGGTCGGTGTCTCCACGTATCGCAACTGCCCGTCGCGCTCCGCGCTCTCGAGGGCGTCCAAGGGCCGTTCGATCCGCCGCTGTTCATCCGGGAGCGACCAGGATTCCACGGACGAAGCTGGCGGCCGGGCCGGGGCCTTGAGGAACGCGCTGATGTCCGCCGTGCCGCCCAGAAGTTGGACGGACGCGGGCGTGGGGATCAGCAGCGGGTCCATCGCCGCGGGATCGGGCATCGGGCCTCCGTGCCCCTGTCGAGGCAGGGGGAGCCTGAAGATAGCGGAGGCGATGCGGGCTGGGATGCGGACCCAGCCCTCAGGCTGCCCCGGGCCCAAGCCCGCCGCGGCCAAAAACGACAAGGCCCGGTCCGCGGCAAGCCGCTTCCCGAGCCTTCCGATCCTTCACATCCTTCAGATTCAAACCCGGCTACGTGTTTCCGCCCGCAGCCGAGTATAGGAGGAGAGAGAGACAAGACTTCGTCAGAAGTTCGGGTGCCGCACGGGCTTACGCCCCTGATCCACCCGTTCTTCAGCAAACCCGGCTACGTGTTTCCGCCCGCAGCCGAGTATTAGGAGGAGAGAGAGACAAGACCCCGCAAACGTGCCACGGGTTTTCGGGTCTGCCAGTCAATCTGAGAAGATTTTTCGTCTGTGCCGCCAGAACTTCTGTAAGTGTCTGGTGGGTAACAGTTTACCGTTTCAGCCCGCCGCCTGCTCAAAGAGCTGGCCCGCGAAGCCCCAGTTGGCGACCTTCATGAACCCGTCCACGTACTCGCTTCGCCGGTTCTGGTACCTCAGGTAGTACGCGTGCTCCCACACGTCCACCCCCATGACCGGCCGGGCGCCCGTCAGCATCATGTCCTGCTGCTTCTCTTCCTGGATCACCGCCAGCCGTTGGGACATCGGGTCGTAGACCAGCCACGCCCAGCCGCCGCCCTCGACCTGGTTCGCCGCGGCCTTGAAGTGGCTGACGAACTTGTCCCAACCCCCAAAGTCACGGTTGATCGCCTCCAGCAGCTTGCCCTGGGCCTGCCCGCCCCCGCCCTTGCCGGCGGGGGCCATCATCTGCCAGAACAGGGTGTGGTTGACGTGCCCGCTGCCGTGGAAGCTGACCTCCCGCGACCAGTGCTTCACCAGGCCCGCATCGCCGCCGTCCCGGATGGCCTGGAGCTCTTTGAGGGCTTTGTTGAGCCCGCTCACATACGCCGCGTGGTGCTTGCTGTGGTGCAGGTCCATCGTCTGCGCGTCGATGTGGGGCTCGAGCGCGTTCTTCTCATAGGGGAGCTTGGGGAGCACGTACTGGCCCGCGGCGGCGTCGTAGCCCAGCGCTTGGGGCCCGCCAAGCTGGCGTGCCCCCGGCGGCGCGGCGACGGTGGGGGGCTGCCCGAAGGCGGTGCTCGCGAGGGTGGCCGCGCCGATGGCCCCGAAGGCCGCCAGCGCATCGCGCCGATCCAAGGGTACCTGCATAACGATCTCCCGGTGAAGCATGCACTAGGAGCATCGGCGATAAGCGCGCCGTGAAGCCAAAACGGGCCGGGCATGAGCCCGGCCCGTCAGAAGCTGAAGCCTTGTGGAGGATGTGTCCGCAACTGCCGCGGAACGCGGGACTTACTCGCCGACCTGCCACCGCAGGAACGCCACGATCCGGGCGTTGGAACCGACGATGTCCTTGATTTTCTTCTCAGGGTTCATCACGAAGGGCTGCTCCATGAGGGAAATCTCCTCAAAGAACTTGCGCATGCCGCCCTCGACCATCTTCTCGGCGATCTGCTGGGGCTTGCCGGACTCCATGGCCTGCTCGATGCGGAAGCGACGCTCCTTGTCCACGATGTGGGCGGGGATGTCGTTGGCGCTGATGCCCTGCGGGCGCGGGTGGGCCGCCGTGATGTGCATGCAGATCTGCCGCAGCGTCTCGTCGGAGATCGAGCCCTCGGCCTGCACGAGCACGCCGGTCTTGCCGTCGTGGTGGACGTAGGAGCCGAAAGCGCCGCTCCCGGGGTCCTGGGTCAGCTTGTGGGCCCGGGCCACGGAGGCGTTCTCGCCGGTGGAGATGCGGAGCTCGTCGACGATCGCGGCGATCGACGCAGGCAGCGGCGTGATCTCGCCCGACTTCTCGTTGATGCACAGGTCGGCGACCTTCTGCACGGCGTTCACGAACTTCTCGTTCTTGGCCGTGAAGTCGGTCTCGGTGCGGACCTCGACGATGCTCGCGGCCTCGTTGGTGCGGCTGATGGCGATCCGACCCTCGCCCGCGGCGCGGTCGAGCTTGGTCTCCATCTTGCCCTTGAGCTGCTTGCGGAGAAGCTCCTCGGCCTTCTCAACATCGCCGCCGGCCTCGGCCAGCGCCGCCTTGCAGGCCATCATCGGGAGGCCCGTCTTGTTGCGAAGGTTCATCACGTCTTTCGCGTTGATCTCTGCCATGACACGTTCTCCGCGGCCGCTCCTGAAAGGAGGGCTTTTCGCTCGCCTGGTCTGGGGATTCTACCGGTGAAGTCGGGGTGGTTACTGCGCCGCGGCGACGGACTCGGCACGCGGGCCGTTCTCCGGCCGATCACCGGCCTCGTCGGAACGGAACTGAGCCCGGCGGCTGCGGCGGGGCTGCTCGGGCTGGGCCTCGCCCGCGGGGGCCTGGCCGCCCTGCTGGCCCATCTCGCGCTGCTGGCGGCCCTCGGCGATCGCCAGGCACAGCTCACGGATCACCACGTCGATCGACCGCATGCTGTCGTCGTTGCCCGGGATCGGGATATCGACCAGCTCGGGGTCGCCGTCGGTGTCGATGAGGCAGATGGTGGGGATGCCCAGCTTGCGGGCCTCCTTAAGCGCCGTCACCTCGCTCTTGACGTCGACGACGACCAGCGCGCCCGGCAGCTTCTCCATGTGCCGGATGCCCTCGAGGTTGCGGGCGATCTTCTTCTTCTCGCGCTTGAGCTGGCTCTCCATCTTCTTGGAGTAGCTCGCGAAGTTGTCGTTCTGCTCGATCGTCTCCAGCTCCTCGAGGCGCTTGAGCCGCAGGCGGATCGTGCGGAAGTTCGTCAGGGTGCCGCCCAGCCAGCGCTCGGTGACGTAGTGCATCTTCACGTCGGGCACGCGGGTCTCAAGCACGTTCTTGGCCTGACGCTTCGTGCCGACGAAGCAGATGTCCTTGCCCTCGGACACGGCCTTGGTGATGTACTTCTTGGCGAGCAGGAGACCCTTGATCGTCTCCTTGATGTCGATGATGTGGATGCCGTTGCGCTTGCCGTAGATGTACGGCTGCATCTTGGGGTTCCACCCGCTGGCGCGCTGGCCGAAGTGGATTCCCGACTCGATGAGGTCTTGAACAAGCGTGTTGGCCATGACAGAGGTCCTTTGCAGCGGCTCCGGCGGGTCAGGATCGCGAACGCGTCGGGAGAACACTCCCGCCGCTCTCGTGACTCGCACAAGGGCGCTTCAGGGGGCCTTGGAAAGCCCCGGGTGGTGGGCTGCGACGGGACCCGAATGAAGGGGGCCAGACCGCCGGATTCCCGCGCCCGATCCTGGCGTGGGAACGGGCAAGTATAGAAAGCCCCGGCCGCGGGGCAAGAATCGCGACACCAGCCTTTGATGTCCGATTTTCGGCCCTGCCGCCCCTGCCGGGCGTGCCGCCCCGCTGGGGTTATCGGAACACCCCCGGTGCCGCCCCTCCCCGCCCGCACCCCCTCCGGCCCCTTCCTTCCAGCCCAGCTTAACCCCCCCGCCTGCCCGGCCGAAGTCAGGGAGTCGGCCCCCCGCGTTGGTCCACCCAGACGAGGTCCTGATGAACGACCAGAACAACATGGTCAGGCAGTCGGTCCGGTACGACGTTTCCATCCGTGGGAGCGTCGCCGTGGCCCCGGCCCACGACGAGGCCATCCGCTTCGGGGGCGGGGCGGGCCACCGGGACGGGTGGGTGGACCTCGACATCATCGACTTCAGCTCCAACGGCATCGGGATGATCTCCTCGGTCTTCATCCCGCGCAAGACGCTCCTGACCGTGCGCGCGTACTCCTTCGGCGAATCGCCGACGCAGCTCCTGGAGGTCCCTGTCCGCGTCCAGCGCGTCTCGATGACCGACCGCCGTCCGGGCTACCTCATCGGAACCTCGTTCGCCGATCCCGGCCCGGAGGCACTCCAGCAGATCAACGCCTTGCTCGCCCTCCTGGCCGACGACAACGCGGGAGCTTCAGCAGCCTGACTATGGACTCCAAGCACTTCATCGTGAGAACGCTGGTGGCCGACGGCCTTGTGAGCGAGGCCGATGTCCGGCGCGCCTCCGAGCAGGGCGCCGCGTCGGGCGAGGCCCTCCTGGACGCGCTCGTCTCGCTCGGGGTCATCACCTCTCGCAAGCTGGCGATCAGCAAGGCCAAGATCTGCGAGTACCCCTTCGTCGACCTCTCGCAGTTCGAGATCAGCATCCAGAACATGCGCTACCTGCCGCGGACCGTCGCGGAGCGCCTGACCGCCTTCCCCCTGTTCATCATCGAGGGCACCGCCACCGTCGCGATGCTCGACCCGCTGAACCTGCACGCGATCGACCAGATCCGCCAGATCATCAAGTGCGACGTCGACCCGGTCATCGCGGATGCCGAGCAACTCCGGGCCCTGATCGCCCGGGCCTACAGCCTCGCCCAGGCCGAGGGCGGCTTTGTCGCCACGCAGAAGGCGCCGGAGGAAGCCCTCACCACCGGCGAGGAGCCCATCGTCGCCGCGGTGAACCAGATCATCGCCGGCGCTGTCGACGCGGGGGCGAGCGACATCCACATTAACCCCGACGAGCACGAGCTGTTCCTGCGTTACCGCGTGGACGGCGTGCTCCAGAGCCAGCAGGGCCCCCCCAAGGCGTCCCACACCAACATCGTGCAGCGGCTCAAGGTGCTCGCCAAGCTCGACCTCACCCAGACCCGCCGGCCCCAGGACGGCAAGTTCCGCTTCGTCCACCGCAACGAGAACGTCGACCTCCGCCTCAGCCTGATCCCCACGATCCACGGCGAGAACGTCGTCATGCGCCTGCTGCGCTCCGCATCCAAGATCGGGCCGGTCTCCGCGCTCGGCATGCCCGCGCAGATGACCCAGTGGTACGAGGACGCCATCGCCCGTCCTCACGGCATGATCCTCGTCACCGGCCCGACGGGCTCGGGCAAGACCACCACGCTCTACACCGCCCTCAACCACCTCAACCACCCGACCCGCAACATCATCACCATCGAGGACCCCGTCGAAATCCGCCTGCCCATGGTCCGCCAGGTGCAGGCCAACGCCGAGGTCGGCCTGACCTTCGCGGCGGCGCTGCGGAGCGTGCTCCGCCAAGACCCCGATGTCGTGCTGGTGGGCGAGATCCGCGACCAGGAAACGGCCAAGATCGCGGTCCAGGCCGCGCTCACGGGGCACCTGGTCTTCTCCACGCTGCACACCAACGACGCCGTGGGCACGCTGGCGCGCCTGAAAGACTTCGGCGTGCCGCTGTTCGCCGTGAACGCCGCGCTGCTGTGCGTGATCGCGCAGCGGCTGGTCCGCCGGCTGTGCGACCAGTGCTGCACGCCGGAGAACGACCAGCGGCTCCTGGCGACCGTGCCCGGCGTGCTGCGCGGGGCCAAGTTCATGCGTCCGGCGGGTTGCGGCCGCTGCCGCAACACCGGCTACAAGGGCCGCCTTGGCGCGTTCGAGATGTTCCGGATGACGCCGCGCATCATGAAGCTGATCGAGCGCGACGCCACCGTGATGGAAGTCCAGGCCGCGGCCATCAGCGAGGGCATGAAGCTGCTCTGGGACGACGGCATCGAGAAGGCATCCCGTGGGCTCACCAGCCTCGAGGAAGTCGCCAAACTGCACGCCATCGGCAGCGAGGGCGAGGAAGTGAAGGTCGCGGCATGATCTCATACCAGTACAAGGCGGTCGATCAGACCGGCAAGCAGACCAAGGGCTACATCAAGGGCGCCGACGAGCAGGACGCATCGCGCCGCGTCGTCGCCATGGGCCTGACACCCCTCAAGATCTCCAAGGCGGCCCAGAAGAGCGCCGCGATGTTCAGCTGGCAGCAGATCAAGCCCGCCGACATCGTCGGCCTCACCCGCGAGCTCGCCGTGCTCGTCGAGGCCCGCGTGCCGATCGACCGCGGCTTGGTCTCGATCGCCGAGGGCGACTGCAAGGCCGAGATGAAGAACATGCTGCTCGACATGGCCGCCATGATCGAGTCCGGCCTGCCCATGACCCAGGCTCTGGAGAAGTACCGTAAGGTCTTCGGCGACGTGTTTATCGAGACCGTCCGGGCCGCGGAGAAGTCCGGAAGCCTCGTGGAGGTGATGAACCACCTCGCCGACCTGCTCGAGAAGCAGATGGAAACCAGCCAGCAGCTCAAGCGGGCGATGGCCTACCCCATCATCGTGCTCTCGGTGGTCTTCATCGCCATTACCGTCATCATCGTGTTCGTCGTGCCCAAGTTCGGCGCGATCTTTGAGTCGCAGGGCGCCAAGCTGCCCATCACCACCCGCGCCGTCCAGGCGGTGGGGGACTCGGTCCGCAACTTCTGGTACATCTACGCCGGCATCTTCGTGGGCACCATCACGACCCTCGTCACGATGTGGAAGAGCCCCGGCGGCCGCCTCAAGCTCGAGGTCGTGCTGCTCCACGTTCCGTATGTCCGAAAGATCATCCTGGCCGTCACGGCGGGCCGGTTCGCCCGCGTGCTGGGCATCGGCCTCCAGTCGGGCCTCGACGTGATCGAGGCCCTCCAGATGGGCGCGCGGGCCACGGCCCGTCCCGTCTTCATCATTGAGTGCCAGTCGATGATCGACAAGCTCCGCCAGGGCGACGCCGTCGCCGACGTCCTCAAGGGCACCCGCTACCTGCCCAGCTTCGCCCGACGAATGATCGGCGCCGGAAAGGACTCCGCCGACCTTGCCCGCTCCTGCGATGTCGTCGCACGCTACTACGACCGCGAGGCATCCCACCTCACCAAGAACGTGAACACCATCATCGAGCCGATCATGACCGTCGCGATGGCCGGCATCGTGCTCCTGGTCGCCCTCTCCGTGTTCCTGCCGATGTGGGGCATGGTGCGCCTGAATAAGTGATACGCCCGGTGTCCGCGGCACAGGCCGATCCGCCCCCCAGGCGGACGGCCCGGCCCGCTTGATCTCGCCCTCCGGGTAACCGATGTGACCCGTATGGAACTCGCGCAGAGCCGTGTCCGCCGTGCGTTCAGCGTCATCGAGATCATGATCGTCGTGGTCATGGTCGGGATCATGGCCGCCATCGTCGTGCCGCAGTTCGGCGGCGTCACCGAGGACGCCAAGGCCGGCGCCACCGAGGGCGCGCTCGCCGGCGTGCGGTCGGGCATCGCCGGCTTCCGCAGCAAGGCCATCCTCTCCGGCACCGCGCCCTTCCCGACCCTCGCCGAGCTCAACACCGCCGGCACGGTGCTCCAGACCTCCATGCCCAAGAACCCGTACAACAACCTCTCCACCGTCCAGGCGGTAACGCAGGCGCAGGCCGCCGCGCGCACCGTCACCGGCACGGCGGGCTGGAACTACTACGTCGACAACGCCGCCACCCCACCGACGGCCATCTTCTACGCCAACAGCAGCGCCGCCACCACCGTGCCCAACGGCGGCGGCGGCTTCAAGACCGCGAACCAGCTCTGACGGGCACGCGCACCATGCGAACCGGCAACCATCATTCCGGCCGCCGTTGTCGCCGCGGCTTCACGCTGCTGGAGATGGGCATCGTCGTCATTGTGGTCGCGATCGTCAGCGTGTCCGTGGTACCGGCCTGGAACTCGCTCACGGGAACCCGTCAGGCCGCGGCGGGTGAAGAGGTCGAACGGCGGCTGGTCGCGGCCCGTTCGCAGGCGGTCTCGCAGGGACGCCCTATCGGCCTGCACATCGACCCGGCGACCGACACCATCCTGTACTACACCATCACCGCGACCGGCGCAGCGCCCAGTGTGCTCGTGATGGTGGACGGGCAGCCCGACCCGGGCGTCAACCTCGCCACGGTCTACCCCGGCGCCGACGTCACATCGGTCATCAACGGATCGGGCGTCTCGGGCGCCGCGACCTTGTGGTTCGGCTTCGACGGCGCCCCGGAGCTGCGCAACGCCGCGGGCACGCTGACCGGCCCGTGGACCTCCGACGCCACCATCACTCTGGCGGGCGGCAGCACCGTGACGGTCCGTCGTGCGACGGGGATGGTGGTGCGATGAGCCTCCGACGCCCGACCCGCCGCCGCGCTTTCACGCTGATCGAAGCCGTGGTAGTGATTCTGGCCCTGGGTATTTCGCTGCCGACGACGCTCATCTGGCTGGCCGAGCCGAACAACCGCCGCGCCGACGGCGTCAACCAGACCCGCGCCTCCGCCCTGGCCTCGCTGGTGATGGAGCACGTGCTCGCGGATGTCGCCAGCCGCGCCGCCGGTCGCGGCTTCGATGCCCTGGCCGTGCCGGCGACCTACCTGAACGACGCGACGGACGGGCTGACCGCTCGTCTTGCGGCCATCACGGCTCCGTACACCACAATGGGCGTCACGTACACGGTGAGCATCGGCGGGCTGGTCAGCCGCAGCGGGGTGGCCACCGGGTCACCGCTCCAGGACCTCTTCCGCAACGTCACCGTCACCGTCACGTTTACGGGCGCCGACGGTACGCCCCGCACCGCCGTCGTGCAGTCACTGGTCACCTCACTATGAGCCTCGTGCGCCGCACATCCCGCGCCTTCACGCTCGTTGAGGTCACGATGACCGTGCTCATCCTCGCCATCGTCGCCGGCTCGGTCGTGCCCCTCGTGTTCTCGGCCGGCGACAACTACGCCAACGCCTCCAACGTCCGCCGCACCGCCGAGAAGACCGCCTATGCGATGGAGCGCACCGTCCGTCTCCTTCGCGACGCCCCCGAGGGCGCTGCCCGCGGCACGCTGGACCTCGCCATCGCCAACCCCTCCCAGTTCCGCTACGGCTCCGGTCGGGGCCTCGAGCTCTCCGGCACGACCCTCTATGAACGCGCGACCGACGGAACCCTCTCCCCGCTCTGCGACGAGGTCACGGGCTTCACGATCCAGTACCTCGGCGATGACGGCGTGACGGACACCGCCGCATCGCCCGCCGCAACCCAGCGGTTCAACATCACGATCGTCTGCAACGGCTTTGAGCTCCGCTCCGCAGCGCTGGCCCGAGTCAGGGTGGTGGACCCATGATGCGACCCCCTCTCGCCCTTAGAGGCCGCAACCATCGACGCGGATGCGGGATCGCCGCCATCGTGCTGATGCTGGCCGCGATCAATATGGCGGTCATCGGAAGCGTCTCGGCCTCCGGCTCGGAGGCCCACGTCAGCGCTCTCCGCATCGAGACGGCCCGCGCCTTCTACGCCGCCGAGAGCGGGGGACGCGTGGTCATCAAGTGTACGAACCAGGGCCTCACCCTCCCCGCCGCGGGTTCCACTCTCTCCCTCGGCCCCGCCACGGCCACCTACGTGTCCATGCCCGCCGCGGGCCAGACCGGCGACGCCGTCATCCGCGGCGGCGACGGCAACACGACCCGGCGGCTCCGGATTTCCGTGACCCCCCTCTAGCCGCGACTTTGGCCAAAGTCGGCCCGGCCCTCTGCCGATACGGGTTGTGGTCCTTTGTCCTTCTTCAAAGGGGCTTTTGTGATCGGACGCGACCAGATCCTGATCGGCCTGTCGCCCACCTGCCTGCGCGTCGCCGCCTGCAAGGGCGGACGGCCATCCACTGTGAACTGCACCCCGCTGGAGCCGGGAGAGTGGGAAAAAACGTGGGAGCAGGGCCTCGCCCCGCTCGACGACAAGCTTGCCGCGGCGCTCAAGGCGCTGGACATCGGCAAGGGCGCCTCGGCGCGGGTCGTGTACTACAGCAGCACGGCGACCGCCGAGATCTTCAGCGTGCCCGTCCGGGGCGCCGCCGCCCTCCAGGCCGCGGCGTTCTCCCTGACCGAGTCGCTGCCCAACCGCGGCGCCGACTGGCCCAGTTCACTCACACCTCTTGCGGCCGACAGCCGCGGGGCGGCTTCGCCCAAGACCCACATCCTCGGCGTCGCCGACAGCCCTCGGGCAACGGAGACCCTGGGAGAGTGGCTCGAGCGCGCAGGCGTCACGCTTGAGTCGCTCATCCCGGCCAGGTCCGCGGCGATCGCACGGGCCGTCGCCGCCGTCAAGACCCTGGCGTCCGGCGAGCCCCACGCGATGCTCTGGGTTGAGGACCATGTTACGGTGTTCGTGGGTGTCAGTGGCGGCAACCTCATCTTCGCGCGCGGTCTGGACTTTGGCTATGCCAAGCTCGCCGAGGCCATCGCCCGCGCCGGACGGGCCGGCGAGCGCCGCGGCGTTGATCCAACACTCGCGTACCAGACCCTGTTCGCCGCGGGCATCCCGCAGCGGCACCAGGGACCCGAGGCCGGCCCGACGGGCGTGAGCCTCGAGGGCGTGCTGCCGCTCATGCAGCCCGTCCTGCAGCGGTTCATCATCGAGACCCGCCAGACCCTCCGCTTCACCGTCGCCGACTCGGAGCAGTCCAAGCTCAAGGTCCTGCTCGCGGGCCCTGGCGCGACGATCCCGGGCCTGGCCGAAGCCCTCGAGAACAACTTTGATGCCGGCATCCAGACCCACCCGAGCGAGGACAAAGGTCCGCTGGGGCCGATGGAGTCCGGCGAGCTCGCGTGTGTCGCCGGCCTGCCCTTCTCCGGCATCCTTCCCCCTTCCGAATCCGACCGCCGCATGCACGGCAGGCTCAACGGCGCGCTCCGTGTCGGCGGCGTCGTGCTCGCGCTGGTCATGCTCGCTTCGGGCGGGTGGGCGTACGCCCGCACCGCGGCGCTCCGCAAGCAGGTCGACAATCTCCAGTCACGCGTCGATGCGATGGACGAGCACGAGCTGCACGTGAAGCGCGCCCAGAAGCTCTCTACCGACATCACCGCCGCGGGCCAGACGATCAAGGACCTGATCGGCGAGCGGCCCCGGTGGTTCGCGGCGCTCGCCCTGGTCTCGCGCGATTGCGGCGAGAGCGTCGAGCTCAACCACATCGCCGGCTCCTACGCGCCGGACAAGACCCCTGTCCTCACGCTCAGCGGGACAGCCTACCCCCGGCGCAACGGGCCCGACTCCCTCACCGACTTTGTCTCTCGCGTGTCCAAGAACCCGGTCGTCGCGAACGTCAAGATCGTCTCCACCCAGGCCACCGAGGTGTCGGGGGTCGAGGCCAAGAGCTTCATCGTCAGCGTCCACCTCCGCGCGGCCGACGTCGAGACCGGCTTCGCCGGCGTCCTGGACCAGCGGGCGGACTTCATCGCCGGCGTGGAGGACAAGCCATGAAGAACCCTCTCAAGTCCGACAACGCCGCCGCCGCCGCCATCGCCGCTGCGCCCCCGGGCAAGCGTCAGTTCATGTTCGCCGTCGCCATCAGCGTCGGCGCGTGCGCCGGCTGGTACCTGGGGCTGCGCCCGCTCGAGCAGAAGTTCGTTGACAGCCGCGCTGAGCTCGATGCTCTGACGACCCAGCTCGCCGCCTTCGACCGGCTCGTCGCCACCGAACCCCCGATCCACGCCGTCATCTCCGACCTCATCGCCCAGGGACGCCGCACAAACGGCGCCGCGTTCACGAGCAGCGATGCCACCCGCCTCTACGACGGCATCCACGAGCTCGCCAAGGCCTGCGGGGTGAAGCTCGCCCGAGTCGAGCCCGCCGGGTCCCGCGGCCGCGCCGCCCTGCAGACCCCGACCGACAAAAACGCGCTCAAGGGCGTGGAAGTGTCCGGCTACAGCATCGAGGTCGCCGGCACGTACGAGAACGTCAGCCGGTTCATCGATGCCTGCGAGCGGGGCCTGGGCGTCTCCAAGGTTGGCGGTTTCCATATTGCCGCGCAGTCCAGCAACGCCAGCGTCAATGGCGAGCCCCTCCTGACGGCGATCGTCGAGACCACGCACCTGAAGATCGCCATCCCCAACATCCCCGACGCGCCGACCGCACGCGCCGCCGACGCCCCGGAACCCGTGAAATGAACTACGACAAAGTCACCCTCGGCTCCACCCGGCTCGCGTGGCCGCTCGTCGCCGCGGCGCTCGCCGCGATGCCGTTCGTCGCCGTCGTCGGCCTGCGTTCGATCAAACGCCCCCCGGCCTCCGCCATGGCCGCGCCCGTCGAGGCGACCGCCTTCAAGCCGGCCGCCGAGAAGCCCGTTCCGCCCACGGCCCTCGCCTTGGTCAGCCAGTTCAACGCCGAGGCGGCCCGCGGGTTCGGGCCTTCCCCGATGATCAACCGCGCCCCC
>JAEYTB010000074.1 GCA_023434205.1 Planctomycetota bacterium
GGCCAGCGCCTGCTCGGCCTTGTTCGCGGCGAGCAGGTCGTGCGCCTGCTGGAGCTTCAACGCCAGCGCCAGGTTCCCGGGTGCGTCGCTCACGCCCCCCTCCCCTCGCACCACCGCTCCCACGCGCCCCGGACCGCGCCCTCGAGCGCGCGGGCAAACCCCGCTCCGTCGCACAGTTCGCTCGCCGCCATCTTCGCGCGCAGCCCCCGGTGCAGCCCGCGCAGTCGCTCGCGGTCCAGCGCCAGCCCTGCCGCGATGTCCACGTACTTGTCCTCCGTCGCGGCCACCAGTTCATCCAGGCCCACCGCGCCCAGGAGCGACGCCCCCACGCGGGCCCTGTGGACCTCGCCTCGCAGCGCCACCACCGGGACGCCCATCCACAGCGCCTCGCACGTCGTCGTCGTCCCGTTGTACGGGAAGGAGTCCAACGCCAGGTCTACCCGGTGGTACGCCGCCAGGTGCGATTCCATCCCCGCCACGAAGCTGCTCCACAGCAGCCGCTCGGGGCCCACCCCTTCCGCGGCGAACACCCGCTCGTACTGCCCCTTCACATCCTCCGACACCAGCGAGCTCTTCAGGAACAGCCGCGAGCCGGGCACGCGGGCCAGCACCCTGGCCCACACGCGCGCTGTCCGCTCCCGCACCTTGCTCAGCCGGTTGAACGACCCGAACGTGATCGGCCCGTCGCTCTCCAGCTCCGCCGTCATCCGCGGCTCGGGCGAGGTCGCCAGCGGCAGGAAGCTGAGGAAGCAGCGGTCGAGCCTAAGCAGCTTCTCCGTACACCAACGCTCCGCGCCCGCGGGGTCGGTCACCGCGTCCACAATTCGGTAGTCCATCGTCGGCAGGCCCGTCGTGTTGGGGTAGCCCAGCCAGGTCATCTGCACCGGCGCCGCCCGCGGCACAAAGCACTGCAGCTTGTGCAGTTCGGTCCATCCCGCCGTGTCGATCAACACGTCAACCCCGTCGGCCAGCACCTGCGCCCGAAGCGTCTCGTCGCTCATGGCGTGGCAGTGCCGCCACTGACCCATTGCCTCAAAGCGGGCTGTCGTCGGTTCGACCTCCGCCCGCGTGTAATACAGGAACAGCCCGAACTTCTCCCGGTCCAGGGCCCGCAGCGCGCCCTCCATGAACAGGGCGCACGCGTGCGAGCAGAAGTCCCCCGAGATGACCCCTAGCCGCAGCCGCCGGCGCGGGTCCGGTACGTTCGTGAGCGTCGGCGAGGGCAGCCCCGCCCGCTGCTCGTGCAACAGCGCCCCGAGCGCGCGGTGCTGCTCGAAGACGCGGTCGGGCGGGGCTTCGGAGAAGTTCAGCTGGTAGCACAGGCTCTCGCGCAGCCCGGCGTCGGCCGGCAGCCGCGCGACCCCGCGCTCCAGCACCGCGAGGGCTTCGTCTACGCGGCCGAGCGTGGACATCGACGCCGCGTACATCCGGTACGCCGCGGGGTCGTCCGGCGCGGCGGCGATCCCGTGCTCGTAGGCGTCCACCCCCTCCGCGTGCCTGCCCATCCGCAGCAGGACCCGCGCCAGACCGTCGTAGCCCTGGAAGTGCGCGGGGGCCAGGGCGATTGTCGCCCGGTACGCCGCGGCGGCTTCCTTGTCCTTGCGCAGCACCATGAGGAGGTTGCCCAGGACGAACTGCGCGTAGGCGTCCTTGGGGGCGAGCGCCGCCGCCCGCTGGAGGTAGAACAGGGCCTGGTCGTTCTCCTCGAGCCCGGCGTGGAGCATCCCCAGCAGCTTGTGGGCCTCTGGGTCCCGGGGGTCCTTCTGGACGATCCGGCGCAGCAGCGCCTTGGCCTGCTCGTTCTGGTCGGCGTTGAGCAGTTCGACCGCCTGCTGGATGAGGTGGGGTGATCGTGACACGCGGGGGAGTGTAAGGAACCGCCGTGCGCCGTAAACTCCCCGGATGCCCCGCCCCTACGACGAAGAAGCCGAGATCGACGAAGGCCCCAGTGCGGAGGACCTCGAGCGGTTCAGCGGCGCCACCCAGCACTGCCCGCAGTGCCGTACCGAGCTTCACGACGACGTTGATATCTGCTGGAAGTGCGGGCACGCCCTGCTGGCCCACTCCGGCGGCCCGAAGTGGGCGATCTGGGTCGGCGTCGCCATCGTGGCCGCCATCCTGGGCGGCCTCCTGTGGTCCGCCCTCTGACCGCGTAGACTCTCCGGTACTGGGGTGAACTCTGGAGGTCTTTATGCGCCGCTCACTGTCCGCTCTCGCGATCCTTCTCACGGCCGGCCTGGTCCCCTGCGCCCTGGCGCAGCCCGCCAAACCCACGGCCGCGCCGGCTAAGGCCGCCGCCCAGCCGGGCTCGGAGGAATCCACCCTCGCCCGCTTCATGAAGATCCGCACGCCCGCGTCGCCGCACATCACCCGCGACGGCACGCTCTATGTCCGCGACTGGCCCAACGGCATCTGGCAGCTCTACCGCGTCGAGGGCAAGGAAGCGCGCCCCGACTCCAAGATGACCGCGCTCACCGACTTTGCCGACGGCCTTTCGGGCTACTCGGTCTCGGATGACGGCTCGCGCATCATCCTGCTGCACTCCACCGGCGGCAACGAGCAGACCCAGCTCTCCTACCTCGACCCCAAGTCCGGCTCGATCAAGCCGCTGGTCCACAATCCCAAGGTTCAGCACGGCCTCAACCTCTGGCTCCGCGACGACTCGGGCTTTGTCTACACCGCCAACGACGACAGCCCCACGGACTTCCACGTCTACCGCTACGACTTCAAGGACGGCAAGAAGACCAAGCTCCTGGCCAAGACGGGCTCCTGGTCGGCCCAGGACGTCACCGACGACGCCTCCCGCTACCTCATCGGCGAGTACCGCTCCTCCTCCGACTCGTCCATCTACGAGCTCGACGCCAAGACCGGCAAGCTGACGGACCACACGCTCAAGCCCGAGGGCTCCACCGCGTCGGTCGGCGTCGTCGGCTACATGCCCGGCGAGTCCGCGATCCTCTTTGAGAGCGACCTCGAGAACGGCATGAAGAAGCTGTTCCTCAAGGACCTCAAGACGGGCCAGATCAGCAAGCCCATCTCCGAACTCGACGGCTTCGAGATCGACCAGGCCGGCATGAACCGCGAGCGGACGCTGCTGGCCGTCGTCACCAACGAGGACGGTTACGGCGTCCTGCACGTCTACACCCTGCCCGACTTCACCGCCGTCCCGCTCCCCACGATCGAGAAGGGCGTGATCGGCATCAACAACCTGCGGGGCAACCACCTCCTCTACACCCTCAACAACGCCCGCACCCCGGGGCTGGCCTTCGCCGCGGATGTCGCCAAGCCCCAGGCCGCGGGCAAGCCCGCCGCGCGTCAGGTGACCTTCGCCGACGACCAGGGGATCGACCTCTCCGCCTTCACGCTGCCGGAGCTGATCAAGTACAAGAGCTTCGACGGCCTGGAGGTCCCCGCCTTCGTGTACCTGCCGTCGAACCACAAGAAGGGCACGCCCATCCCCTTCGTCGTCAACTACCACGGCGGGCCCGAGGGCCAGTTCCGCCCGGGCTTTGACCGCACGGTCCAGTACCTCCTGTCCGAGGGCTTCGGCGTCATCCAGCCCAACGTCCGCGGCAGCGCCGGTTACGGCCGTGCGTTCCTGATGATGGACGACTACAAGAAGCGCTGGGACTCGGTCAAGGACGGCGTCGCCGCCGCGCAGTGGCTCGTCGACAACAAGCTCTCCGCCCCCGGCATAATGTGTACCTACGGCGGCTCCTACGGCGGGTTCATGTCCGTCGCCTGCCTGGTGGAAGACCAGAACATCGTCGACGCCGGGACCCGCAAGGAGCGACTCTTCGGCGCCGGCATCAATGTCGTGGGCATCGTCAACATGAAGACCTTCCTGGAGCAGACCGCCGGCTACCGCCGCAAGCTGCGCGAGGTCGAGTACGGGCCCCTCTCCGACCCCGACTTCCTCGCGACCATCTCCTCCATCAACTTCGTGGACAAGATCAACGTCCCCATGTACATCGCCCACGGCTTCAACGACCCCCGCGTCCCCGTCGGCGAGGCCATGCAGCTCGCCTCCGCCCTCAAGGACAAGGCCGCCAAGGGCGACCACCGCATCAACCCCCACCTCTTCATCGCCCCCGACGAGGGCCACGGCTTCGCCAAGCTGAACAACCGCCTGTACCACAGCGAGTACATGGCCAAGTTCCTGAAGGAGACCATCGGCCAGACCTCCCCCGCCCGCAACAAGGTGTGGTGAGCCCGCCGAGGCGCATCGCTCAAAAATCGCAGACCCCGGGCGCCCCCGCCCGGGGTTTGTTGTTTAAGCTCTCCCCACCGTCGCCTCGCCCTTCGCCATGCCCCCACCCTCGCAC
>JAEYTB010000087.1 GCA_023434205.1 Planctomycetota bacterium
GGGCAGCAGGACGGCGAGACCGTCCTCAACGCCCTCATCGCCCACCCCAACACCGCCCGCTACGTGGGCATGAAGATGGCCCGCTGGCTCCTCCGCGAGGACCCCAGTGAAGCCCTCATCGACGCCGTCGCCGCCGCGTACACCGCTACCAACGGCGACATCAAGTCGATGATCCGCGTCATCCTCCGGCCCAACAACCTCGCCGCGGCTCCGCTGAAGTACAAGCGTCCTTTCCATCTCGTCGCCTCCGCGCTCCGCGCCCTGCCCTGCACCGTGACCGCCACCAGCGGCCTCCGCACCCAGCTCAACAACTGCGGCCACCGCCCCTTCTACTGGGGCACCCCAGACGGCTACCCCGACTCGCTCCTCTACTGGCAGGGCCTCATCCTCCCGCGCTGGAACTTCGGCGCCTCCCTCATGCACACCTCGCCCATCACCGGCGTCTCCGTCGACTTCAACACCTTCTTCGCCGGCCTCACCACGGCCCAGCAGCACGCCGACAAGCTCGACCAGACCCTGTTCGCGGGCGAGATGCACCCGGCCGACAAGGCCGCCCTCGTCGCGTTCCTGGGCGCGGGCACCGTCTCCTCCACCAAGAAACGCGAGTCCATCGGCGTCGCCATCGCCGCGCCCGGCTTCCAGTGGTACTAAGCACAAAGGACCCCGCCATGTCCAACGACACCATTGGTTGCAGAGGCTGCGATGAGTACGCCGCCCTCAGCCGCCGCGGCTTCCTCGGGGCCGCCGGCGCGGTCAGCTTCGCCGCCATGGCCGCGCCCGCCTGGCTCCCCCGCGTCTCGCTCGCCAGGGACTACCGCGGCTCGCAGCGCGATGTGATGATCTCGATCTTCCTCCGCGGCGCCGCCGACGGGCTCTCCATGTGCGTGCCCTTCAGCGAGCCCAACTACTACAACCTCCGGCCCACGGTCGCCGTCCCCCAGCCCGACAGCGGCCAGGTCGGCGCGTGTACGGACCTGGGCGTCGCCGTCAACGGCCCCACCGGCCCTACCGGCTTCGGCCTTCCCCCCGGGATGCTCGCGCTGCTGCCGGCCTTCCAGGCCGGCAATCTGCTCTTCGTCCACGCCGCGGGCTCCCACGACCCCACCCGCTCGCACTTCGACGGCCAGCGCTTCATGGAGGTGGGCAAGGCCCGCGACATCTCCCTGATCTCCGGCTGGCTCGGCCGCCACCTCATGTCCACGCCCCCCGCCGACCCCGAGTCGCTGCTCCGGGCCGTGGGCATCAACCCTTCATTGCAGCGCACCCTCGTGGGCGGCCCGCTCACGCTCCCGGTCCCCAACCTCGACACCTTCGGCCTCACCGCGACCGCCTCCACCATCCCGCAGCGCTCCGCCGCCATCCACGACATGTACGAGGCCACCGCCGAGCCGTTGCACAGCGTCGGGCTCAACACCCTGAGCACCATCGACCTGCTCAACACCATCAACTTCGCCGGCTACGCCCCCGCCGGCGGCGCAACCTACCCCGCCAACGCCTTCGGCACCGCCATGAAGTCCTCCGCCGCCCTCATCAAGGCCCAGGTCGGTGTCGAGGCCATCGCCATCGACCTGGGCGGCTGGGACACCCACGACGCCCAGGGCACCACCGCCGGCGTCATGCACAACCTCATGACCACCCTCTCCACCGCCCTCGCCGCCTTCAACACCGACCTCACCACCGGCATCAACCCCACCTACTCCCTCGTCTGCATGTCCGAGTTCGGCCGCCGCGCCGCACAGAACGGCTCCAACGGCACCGACCACGGCCACGGCAACGTCATGCTCGTCATGGGCAATGCGATCCATGGCGGGCGCGTCCTCACCCAGTGGCCCGGCCTCAACCCCGGCCAGCTCTACCAGAACCTCGACCTTGCCGTCACCATCGACTACCGCGATGTTCTCGCCGAGATCGCCGCCGAGCGACTCGGCAACACCAACCTCCCGTTCCTGTTCCCGGATTACACGCCCACCTTCCGCGGCGTGCTGCTCTGACGCGAGGAACCCCACCCATGCACACCACACTCGCCCTCGCCGTCCTCGCCCTCCCCGCCGCGGCCCTGGCCCAGCCGGCGATCTATTCCAACCAGAGCACGGACCCCAACGCCGTTCCGCTCTCCACCGGCGCGATGTCCCTCAGCGGTGTCGCCGCGCCCGCGGGCGGCCTCTGGAGCGAACTCCAGTCCGACGCCTCCGGCGCGAACGCCGTGGGGGGGCTGGCCGCCCACCCGACCTCCGGCAGCGCCCACTTCCGCCTCGCTGACGACTTCACCGTCGCCGGCGTCCCGTGGCAGGTCCACGCCCTCTCTCTCTACGCCTACCCGCCCGGCAACGGCGTCAGTCTCGAGCCCTTCGCCTCCGTCAACCTCCGCGTCTGGAGCGGCCCGCCCGGCCAGGCCGGCTCCACGCTCGTCTTTGGCGACACCACCACCAACCGCCTCACCAGCGCCGCGGCCACCAACCTCTACCGCATCTTCAACTCCACCGCGGCCCCCGCGCCGGCCGCGCCCGACTCCAACAAGCGCATCTGGCAGCTGAATGTCGCAACCCCCGGCCTCGTCCTCTCCCCCGGGCAATACTGGCTCGACTGGCAGATCGTCCCCAGCAGCCCCAGCGCTGAGTCCTTCGCCCCCGCCGTGATCACCCCCGCCCAGCGCGCCCCCGCCGGCGCCAACGCCCTCCAATACTCCACCGCCGGCTGGCAGCCCGCCCTCGACTCCGGCAAACCCTTCATCGCCGCGGATGTCAACGTCGAGTTCCCCTTCGTCATCCGCGGCTACACCGGCCCGGGGCCCTGCAACGGCGACTTTGACGGCGACGGCGACACCGGCACCGACGCCGACATCGAGGCCTTCTTCCGCTGCCTCGCCGGCGACTGCTGCCCCACCTGCGGCTCCGGCGACTTCGACGCCGACGGCGACACGGGCACCGATGCCGACATCGAGGCCTTCTTCAGGGTGCTGGCGGGAAATCCCTGCTAACCGCTATTCTGCCGCGATGAACCTCACCCGCACCGAGTTCGGCGTCGCTGTCAGCCTGCCCTCAGGAGAGCAACTCCCCATCCGCCACATCATCGGCATCGGCATGAACTACGCCGCCCATGCCCTGGAGCAGGGCAAGGGCGTCCCTGAGCGGCCCGTCCTCTTCACCAAAAACCCCTTCGCCGCCTCGCTCAACGGCGACCCAATCCGCGTCCCCAAAGTCTGCCAGGACCGCGCACAGGTCGACTTCGAGGCCGAGCTGGGCGTCATCATCGGGGCGCAGCGCAACGGCCAGTTCGTCCGCGATGTCCCCAAGGACCGCGCCCTCAAGTGCGTCCTCGGCTACGTCGCCGCCAACGACGTCTCCGCACGCTGGTGGCAGAAGGAGGGCTCCGGCGGCCAGTTCTACCGCGGCAAGTCCTTCGACACCTTCTGCCCGATCGGCCCCGCCGTCGCCACGCCCGAGCAGGTCGGCAACCCCAACGCGCTCCGCATCCAGTGCCGTGTGAACGGCCAGCAGATGCAGGACAGCAACACCGCCGACATGATCTTCGACATCGCCACTCTGATCAGCGAGATCAGCCGCGGCCACACCCTCCTGCCCGGCACGCTCATCGTCACCGGCACCCCCAGCGGCGTGGGCATGGCCCGCACGCCCCA
>JAEYTB010000130.1 GCA_023434205.1 Planctomycetota bacterium
AGGCGGGTCAGGAGCTGCATGATGGAGCGGGCGGAGGCGGCGTCGAGGTCGCCGGTGGGCTCGTCGGCGACGATGATGCGGGGGTCGGTGACGATGGCGCGGGCGATGGCGACCCGCTGCTCCTGACCGCCGCTGAGCTGGCGCGGGTAGTGGTCGTGGCGGTCGGCGATGCCGACCAGGCCCAGGGCCGCGGCGACACGGTCGTGGCGTTCGCGCCGGGAGAGCGGGTGGAGGAGCAGGGGCAGCTCGACGTTCTCGTAGGCGGTGAGGACGGGGACGAGGTTGTAGAGCTGGAAGATGTAGCCGACGTTGGCGCTGCGCCAGTCGGCCAGCCGCGAGCGGGAGAGGGCGGCGATGTCGACCCCGCCGACGGCGAGGCGGCCGGCGGTGGGCGAGTCGATGCCGGCGATGAGGTTGAGCAGCGTGGTCTTGCCGCTGCCGGAGGGGCCCATGAGCGCGAGGAACTCGCCGGGCTGCACGTCGAGGTCGAGCTCGTGCAGGGGCGTGATGAGGCTGTCGCCCTTCTTGTAGGACTTGGTGAGCTTGCGGCACTCAATGAGGGGCATTGGCGGCTCCCTTCTCGCCCATGACGCGGACGCGCTGGCCTTCGCGGAGGTTGGTGGGTTCGACGATGACGCGGTCGCCCTCGCGCAGGTCCCCCACCGCTTCCAGGTAGCCGTCCTGAGCCGGGGTGAGGGTGACGGCGCGAAGCGCGGCGACGGGGCCGGCGCGGGGGGTGTTGTCCACGATCATGACGTGGGCCTGGCTGGAATCGGCGTGCAGGGCTGCCGCGGCGGGGATGAGGAAGCGGCGGGCCTGGTCCTGCCTTGGCTGTGCGCCGGGCGCGGGGCTGCCCATGAAGCGGACGCGGGTGAGCATCTCGGGCTTGAGCGTGGCGTCGGGGTTCTCGAGGGCGACCTTGACCTGCACGGTGTTGCGCTGGATGTCGGCCTCGTGCACCAGGCGGGTGACGACGCCCTTGAAGGTGGTGTCGGGGAGGGCTTCGGTGACGACCGCGGCGGGGGTGCCGACGCCGACCTTCGCGGCGTCGGCGATGGGGACATCCACGCGGACCTGGAGCCTGGCGGGGTCGTAGAGCCGCACGACGGCGCCGGGCATCGCGCCCTCCATGCTGATGCGGGCGCCCGGCTCGACCAGCCGCGCGAGCACGACGCCGGGGGCGGGGGCGCGGACCTGGGTCCGCTCCAGCGCGAGGTCGGCTTCTTCGCAGACGACCTGATGCTGGCGGACGCGGGCCTCCGCCGCGGAGGTCGCGGCTGCGGCGCTCTCGACCTCCTGCTCCATGGCCTTGAGGCGGAGCTCGAGGCGGGCGAACTGGCCCTGGGAGATGCCGCCCGCGGCGACGAGACCGCGCTTGCGGTCCACCTCATCGCGCAGCTCCGCGACACGGCTGACGGCGGCGGCGTGGTTGGCCCGCGCCGCGTCGGACTCGGCCTGCATGACTTCCAGCTCGGCGCGGGAGCGACGCTGAGCGAGCTTCGCGTCGTCGTCCACGAGGTGCGCGATGACCTGGTCCTTCTCGACGCGCTCACCTTCGAGCACGAGCACCTCGCGCACGACGCCCTGCGTGAGGGCGGGGACGCTGACGGCGTAGGGGTCGGCCTCGACCCAGCCGGGGGCCTGGACGAGCACGTGCTGGGCGGCGGCGCCGGTGGGGGTTGGGCCGGCGCGGACGACGACGGGCGCGACCCAGACGTCGGTGGCGGGGACGAGGGCGCCGCGGGCGGTGTAGAGGAGGAGCGCGATGACGGCGAGGAAGACCGCCGCGGGGATGCCGATGCGGAGCAGCCAGCGGCGTGCCGGGGGCTTGATCTGGGGGGCGTTGGAGGCCCCCTTGGACAGCACCAGCAGGTCGGGTGCGTTCATGGTGCGTCTCCTGTGTGTGGGCCGGCGAGCTCGCGGAGGCGCGCGGCGGCGGACTGTTCCTGGCGGAGGGCTTCGATGAGGGCGGTGCGTGCCTCCTGCTGCTTGGAAAGGGACTCGAGCAGCAGGAGCGTGTTCACCTCGCCAAGCTCGGCGGTGGTGCGGGCGTCGGCGTACTGGCGGTCGACGAGCGGGACGATCTCGTGCTCGAGCGTTTCTCGCTGCTGCGCCGCGGCGGTGAGGGCGACGTGCGCCTGGGCGAGCTCGGACTCGAGCTGCTCGAGGGTGGTCTCGACCATTCCGCGGGCGAGTTCGCGCTGGGCGTGGGCGCGGGCGATGCCCTGCTGGTTTCGGTTCCACAGCGGGATGGGCAGGTTGAACATGGCGACGGCCTGGTCCATGCCCTCTTCGCGGCCGTAGCCGGGGCCGACCATCAGGTCGGGGTACTGGCGGCGGACCTCGAGCCTGAGGGCGTGCTCGGCGGTCTCGTACTCGGCGAGGGCGGTGGCGAGCATGGGGCTGTGCTCCGCGAGGCCTGCCGCGGGGTTGTGGATCGGCTCATAGGCCGGTGCGCCGGGGACCAGCACGAGCGGCGCCGAGGGGGCGATGCCCATGAGCTGCCGCAGCATGAGCTCTGCCTCTCGTGTCATGGACTCCATGCGGACGAGTTCGTTCCGCCGCATGGCGCGCTCGATGCGGAACATGCGGGCCTCGATGGGGGCCATCTCGCCGGCCCTCTCCAGCCGATCGACGATGCCGACGAGGCTGTCGAGACGGGCGAGGTAGTCGCGCATGACGGCCCGCTTGGACGCGGAGGCGGACCAGTCGATCCAGGCGCGGCGCAGGCCGCTGAGCGTGGCCCACTCCTGCTGGTAGACGCGGGCGAGGCTCACGGCGTGCTCGGCGCCGGCCAGCTCGCGCTCGATGCGCAGGCGGCCGGAGAGGGGGAGCGTGAGGCCGACGGTGGACATGAGCATCCAGGGGTGGGGCGCGTTCTGGATGAACCGGGCGACGTTGCCGCCAAGGACCGGGTCCTCCCAGCGGCCGGCGTGGTCGGCCCCGGCTCTCGTGACGCCTGCGCGGAGGCGGGCGAGGCGGAGGTCGGCGTTGTAGACCAGCGCGATGACCTCGGCCTCCTGCGCGGAGATGCCGTCGGCGGGGTCGAAGGCGATGCCGGCGTCGGCGGCACGGAGCTGGTCGATGGAGGCGAGCAGTTCGGGCGAGTCAACGCTGCGCGCGAGCCAGGCGGCGCGGTGCGCGGGGATATCGACGGGGCGGGCCTGGTAGGAGGCGCACCCGGCCAGCCACGCCGCGCTGGTCAGCGCGGCGGCGAGTGCCGCGGCGGGTTTCAATGGTTGACTCCCAGGGTGGTCGGATGGAGGACCGCCGCGCGGGATGGGCGCGGCACAGGGCTACGCACGGCGCGGTGGGCGCGCAGTGCGGCTGGGGCGCCCTGCTAGAGGAGCAATCGGGTGGTGGTGATGCCGCAGGAATCGCGGATGGGGCCGGCGTGCAGTTGCGGCTCAAGCGCGGGTGGCGCCGGCCGGTCGGGCGCGGGCCACCAGGCCACGAGCGGCGTGGGGGCCGGGGTAGAGACTTGCTTGAGCTGGCCCACTCGGTCGGCGGGGACAGCCGGTGTTCGCGGGATGGCCAGCGGACAGGCACAAGGGCGGGCGGGCGGGGCGGCGGGGCCGCAGCAGCGGTCCTCGGCCGGGACCGGCTCGCAAAGGCCGCAGTCGGTGCAGCACTCGTCGCTGTGGGAGTCGGGAGCCAGGGCGAGCGAGCCGCCGCCCAGAACCACCTGCGCGGTGATGCACAGCAACGCGGCAAGCTTGAGCCAGGTGGCCTTCACGATGGTTATATCGGCTCCGGGAGGGGGGTGTTCGGAGGAATCCTGGTTGGGAAGGATAGGGGAAGGGGCGCCCCCTCCGCCTGGAAGACCCGGCAGGTTCGCCGCGAGGGGAGTGAACACCCCCTCCGCCTCGCAGAGCCTCGGACCTCCCCCGCAGAGCCGGGGGAGAAGTGGGAGCACCCCCTCCGCCTCGCAGAGCCTCGGCACCTTCGCCGCGGAGCCGGGGGAGGAGTGGGAGCACCCCCTCCGCCTCGCAGAGCCTCGGCACCTCCCCCGCAGAGCCGGGGGAGGAGTAAGAGCACCCCCTCCGCCTCGTGGGGCCTCGGCACCTTCGCCGCGGAGCCGGGGGAGAAGTGGGAGCACTCCCTCCGCCTCGCAGAGCCTCGGCACCTTCGCCGCGGAGCCGGGGGAGGAGTGGGAGCACCCCCTCCGCCTCGCAGAGCCTCGGCACCTCCCCCGCA
>JAEYTB010000140.1 GCA_023434205.1 Planctomycetota bacterium
TGGCCATGGTGCTTGAGGTCGCGACGACGGTGGGGGCGCTGATCGGCGCGTGGCTCGCGGCCCGCACCGCGCCGGCCACGCTCTCCATCATGCTGGGGACGATCCTGCTGTGGACGGCGTGGAACTCGCTCCGCCCTGTCAAGCCGCACCCGGTCGACACCAACCCCGACTCCCTCGGCAACCGTCTGCGGCTGGGGAGCACGTTCCCCACGAGCGATGGACCGCAGGCGTATTCGGTGCACCGTGTGCCTTGGGGTTTCGGGCTGATGTTCGGCGCGGGCGTGCTGTCGGCGATGCTCGGCATCGGCTCGGGGGTCATCAAGGTGCTGGCGATGGACCGCCTGATGCGGGTGCCGTTCAAGGTTTCGACCACGACGAGCAACTTCATGATCGGCGTCACCGCCGCGGCGAGCGCGGGCGTGTACCTGTCCCGCGGCCAGATCAACCCGGGTTTGGCGGGCCCCGTTGCCCTGGGCGCCTTGGCGGGCTCGTTCACGGGGGCGCGGCTGCTCTCCAAGATCAAGTCCAAGTGGCTGCGCATCATCTTCGCCGGCATGGTGCTGCTGGCGGGCGCTCAGATGGTCTACAAGGGGGCGACGGGCAGCCTATGAGCACACCCACACCCAGCTCCCCGCAGACTCCCGCTCCTCAGGCGACGCCCACCAAGGGCGACCTTGAGGCCCGCCTCTCTCGGGTGCTGGCCTTCAGCGTGCTGCTCGCCACCGGCGTTGGCCTCGCGGGCCTGGTGCTCTACCTCCTCGAGCACCGCGGCGTGCGCGCCGACCTCTCCACCTTCACCCCCGAGGCCGAGCACCTGCGCCAGCCCGTGCAGATCGCCTCCCACGCCTTCGCGCTGGACAGCAGCGCGGTGCTCCAGTTCGCGGTGCTGCTGCTCATCTTCACGCCCATCGTGCGCGTGCTGTTCTCGCTGGCCATGTTCGCGGCGAAGCGCGACTGGCTGTATGTGCTGATCACGGCACTGGTGCTGGCGGCGCTGGGGGTGGGGCTGGCGGTGAAGTGAGGCCGCAAGCCCGTCACGCCAGGCGGCTGGCCCACTCCACCATCCGCGCGTGCTGGGTAAGGTCGAAGCTCAGGGGCGTGACGGTGATCTTGCCCTTCATCAGCTCGTCCACGTCGGAGCCCGGGTCCGTGCCGCGGAAGTCCAGGCCGTGGCCCGCGGCCCAGTAGTAGACATCGCCCGAGGGACTGACGCGCCGCTCGTACTTGTCCACCAGCCCGTGGACGTTCATGGGGCAGACGACGATGGGCGGCATCTCGGCGATGCCCCCGCCGCCGGCCTGGTACGAGGCGGTGTCATACTTGGAGCGCTTCTTCTCCCCCTCGGCCCACGGCTCTTCCACCGCGGGAATATTGATGCTCAGGCACTCGTGCGGCCCGGGCAGTCCGCGGCGGAGGAGCTGGTTGATGGTGCGCCGCGCCCACGCCGCGGCGATGTCGTATCGCGGGCGGCCGCTGCCCAGCCGCAGGCTGACCGCGATGGAGGGCACGCCCAGGAACGCGGCCTCGAGCGCCGCGGCGACCGTGCCGGAGTAGATCACGTTGATGCCGCAGTTGGCCCCCGCGTTCATACCGCTGATCAGCAGGTCGGGCCGGGCCCCCTCGCCGAAGTGCTCGGGCCAGATGTTCGCGACCGCGACCTTGACGCAGTCGGCGGGCCGGGCATCTACCGCGACGCCGTGCATGCGCTCGTTGACCTGCACCTCGCTCCGCATGAGCGGCTGGTGGAACGTCACGCCGTGCCCGGTGGCGGACTGCACGGTGAGCGGCGCGACGGGGAACACGATGGACCGGGGCGAACGGGTAACCGCGCCGGGCGAGCTGTCGAGCAGGGCGCCCCCCAGCCGGTTCTCGGGGTCGACGAGGGCGTCGTACATCGCGACGATGCCGGGGGCGCGGATGCCGTCGTCGTTGGTCAGCAGGATTCGCATGGCGGGACGGTAGGCGTCAGGGCGTGCCGCTCGCCGCCCGCTTGCGGAGCTCCGCGGCGTCCAGCCGCCAGCTCCAGCCCGGGTCGGCCTCGAAGTGCTCGGTCGTCTGTGTGTAGTCGCGGACGCTGACCTTCCCCGCGCTGGTCTGCGTCATGATGTTGGCCACCATGTCCAGGGTCGCGGCGTCGAAGAAGTACTCACGCCGCACGTGGAAGTCGTCGTGGCCCGCCTCCGATGTGAAGCGGTAGCACGCCCGCCCGCCGTCCGTCACCTCAAGCACGCCGGATTCCGCGAGGATCTCCTCGAAGCTTGCGGCCTCCTCGCAGTCCCTCGGCCAAGGCCAGCTCAGGTTGCCGAAGTTGCAGATCACTTTCCCGCTGATCGCCAGCGGCCAGGAGTGCCCCCAGCCGGGCGTGTCGTACTCGAGCACGGGGTGCTCGAGCGTGTTCTCGCCGGCCTTGTAGCTGGGTGCGTACTCCTGCTCGCGGAGCTGCCCACCCTGCTCCCACGTCGCCACCGCCCCGATGAGCCTGCCCTCCTCGAATAGGTCGTACCGCAGGCGGTCCACTCCCATGTACGCGACCGCCGAGCGGTCGGGCTCGCCGGTCTGCTTGAGGTGCTTGGTGACCCGTATGAAGGGCGTTGACATGCGGCGTGCCGCGATCCGCTTGATCAGGGCCGCCCGCGCCGATGCGGAGAGCTCCATCGGCCCCATCAGCCCCGGGCTCGCGGGTGGGGCGGCGCAGGAACCAAGGCCCGGGAGCATGAGCACCGTGAGTATGAGCAGCGTTCGCATGCCAGAGCGTACCGGTAGCGAGGGCAGGAGTTGCGGCCGCCGTGGATTCAGGCCCGCCGGACCTCGACCTTGCCCCCCGCCACGTCCTTGATCGCGTAGCCCATCGCCGCGAGCTCATCGCGGATCTGGTCGGACTTCTTGAAGTCCTTGGCGGCCCGTGCGGCCCGCCGCTCTTCGAGCTTGGTGATCACGGCGGGGTCGGGGGCGACGCCCGGAGCGAAGAGGCCGATGTCGCTGGTGGTCGAGGCGGGGGCCTCGAGCTCGAGGATACCGAGCGTCTGACCCGCAAGCCCGTCCAGCACAGCGCGGTGCGCGGCGGTGGGGGAGGCGGGCCAGGTTGCGAGCCACTTGTTGATGCCCGCGATCGCCTCCGCGACGTTGAGGTCGTCGTGCATGGCGCGGGCGAAGTCCGCCAGCAGGGAGCCCGCGTCCGCGATGCCGGCGGCGTCCATCCAGGGGCCCGGCACGGCGGGCGGGGCGCTCTGGAGCGCCCGCCGCCAGCGCTCAACCGTCCGCTGGCTGTCCTGCAAGCCCTGGAACGTGAAGTTCGCGTTGCTGCGGTAGTGGGTCTTGATCAGCTCCAGGCGCAGCGCTGCGGGCTCGACCCCTTTCTCGAAGAGATCGCGCTGCGTGTAGAAGTTGCCCTTGCTCTTGCTCATCTTGGTCCCCTCGACGAGCAGGAAGCGGGGGTGGAACCACAGGGCGGAGAAGCTACCCGCCGCGGGGTCGGCGTTGAAGGCGCCGCAGCTCTGGGCGATCTCGCACTCGTGGTGGGGGAAGATGTTGTCCTCGCCGCCGGAGTGCAGGTCGATGAGGGGGAGGCCGTCGGGGATGGTCAGCGAGGAGAGGAGGGCGGGGGATGAAGACCCGGCGCGGAGCGGCGGGTTACCCAGCAGCCGCGACACGCTCATCGCCGTGCACTCGATGTGCCAGCCGGGGTAGCCCGCCCCCCAGGGCGAGTCCCACTTCATGATGTGGGTGGCGTCCTCCTTCCAGAGCAGGAAGTCCGCCGGGTGCCGCTTCTGGGCCTGGTTGCTCTCGGCGACCCGCCCGCCAGCGCCAGCGCGGAGCTGGTCCAGCGTGTTGCCGCTGAGCCGGCCGTAGGGCGCGAACTTCTGCACATCGAAGTACACCACGCGACTGCCCGGGTGGCCAACCACATACGCAAAGCCGCGGTCGATCAGCCGCGCGATCACGGCGATCATGCCCTGCACGTTGTCGGTTGCGCGGGGCATGAGCGAGGGGTCCTGCTCGGCCTCGATCGCCACCTTCAGCCCCAGCTTGCGGGCGTCCTCCCTGAACCGTGCTTCATAGAACCGCGCGATCTGGTAGGGGTCCCGCGGGTTGATGTCCGCCCCCGCGGGCAGTTTGCCGCTTTTCTTGGCCTCCTCGATGCGGCGGCCGGCGACGGCCATGCGGTCCTCGCCCTGCTCGCCCCCTTCCGCGTCGTCGGTCATGTGGCCGACGTCGGTGATGTTCATCACGTGGGTGACGCGGCGGGGGCCCCGGTGTACTGATTCGTGTGTACCCAGGACCTCGCACAGCGGGCTCTCGAGCCACCGCCGCAGCACATCCGCGGCGAGGAAAGACCTGAAGTTGCCGATGTGCGCGTCGTCGTAGACCGTCGGCCCGCACGAATAGAACGTCACGTGCGAGGGGTCCGCGGGGCGGAAGGGCTCGGCCCGGCGCGTCAGCGTGTTGTAGAGGTGCAGCGGCATTCAGTCCCACTCCGCGGCACGCACCGCGTCCAGCTCTTGAAGGAACGCGTCGCTGCGCAGCAGCGCATCGGCGATCGCCTCGCCCAGGGCCACGCCGGCCGCGACATCGCTGGGGTAGTGCGCGCCGGCGATGATGCGGTCCACGCACACGACGCGGGCGCGCTCGCGGAGCGCATCTTTCTGTTCCGGCGCCAGGTCGGCGAGGATGCGGGACCACACCGTCGCCGTGGTCGCGTGCCCGCTGGGGTAACTGCCGCTTCCCGAGTTGGGGATCAGGGGCTCGACGCGTCTGTCCTGCGTCGGGGGCCGGGGGCGGTCGAAGCTTTGTTTTGCGGGGACGACCGCCGCGTAGATGTCGTTGTCGATCTTCTTGAACAGCCGCGCCGTCCGCGGGTAGGCGGCCGCGGTGAACCCCTCGCCCAGCACATCGGCGAAGGTAAAGAGCGTCATGTGCTCATCGCGCCGCATGCGCTGCTTCGCGGCGTCATCCGCGAGCGAGCGCACGCCCAGCAGGATGTCCCCCTCGGCG
>JAEYTB010000143.1 GCA_023434205.1 Planctomycetota bacterium
CCCGCCTTGTCGTGCTCGGCATCGGGCACGCGGTCGCCCACGCCGCAGTAGGTCTGGTTGAACTTGCGGGCGGCCTTGCGGGCCATCTCGATGTGCGGCTCCTGGTCCTCGCCCACGGGGATCAGCGTCGGCCGGAACGTCAGGATGTCGGCGCACTGCCCCACCGTGTACATCGGGAAGCCGAACGAGTAGCTGTCCTTGAGCCCCTTGGTCTCCAGCTCGTGCCGCAGCGTCGGGTTGCCCATCACGTCGTTGAACATGAGCAGCATCGCGAAGAACCACGTCAGCTCGGCGATCGCGGGCACCTCGGTCTGGAGCACGATCGTCGACTTCCTGGGGTCGATCCCCGCCGCGAGCCAGTCCTTCACGATCTCGATCGTGTCCTGGCGGATCTCCGCGGGCTTGTCCCAGCGCGTGGTGAAGGCGTGCATGTTGGCGAGCAGGAAGTAGCAGTCATAGGAATCCTGCAACGCCACCCGCCGCTCGACGCTCCCCACCCAGTGCCCCAGGTGCAGGCGGCCGGTGGGCGTGTCGCCGGTCAAGATGCGCGGCCTTGCAGAAGAAGCAGTGGACGTGGTCATAGGGCGGAGTTTAGGGGCGGATAGGAACCGCGACCGTCAGGGAGCGTTTTCGGCGCCTCGCCGAAAGCAGGGAGGCAGGAGGCCGGGTGCCACGGGCCCGTCCTCGGGCCGTGCCGGAACAGTGGACAGTGGAAAGTGGACAGTGGACATCAGAGCGGCGGAAAAGGCATCAAGCCTTGGCTCCGGTTGGGCACTTGGGGAGAGGTGCGGCAGAGCCGCGCACCCCTCCCCCGTGCCCAAGTTCCCGGGGCCGTTGGCGAGCGGGACGGCAGACGCCGGTACGAGCCCGGACGCGTCTTCGCGCGGCGTCCGCCCACGCAGTGACGGGTCCGGGGTGCTGCCGGGTGCTGAGGGTGCGCCGTGAAACCCACTCACTGCGTTCGGGGCTCGTCCACAACGTCGCAGCGGCGCGGTAGGCTCTGTTTGTGCGGCGTCCCTCCCCGACATCCGCGAAGCGCTGGACGCTCAAGCTCGCCCTGTGGCTGCTCGCGGGCGTGGTGGTCACATGGGGGGTGGCGTGGGCGTGTGCTCGCACAAGAGTGCCCAGACACCTTGAGGGCACGGTGGGACAAACCGCGCAGGAGTGGCCTGTGGAGGTGCCGGCAGCCTGGGGCCTGCCTTCCCTCCGTACTTTTCGAACGGCTTGGCGTGACAGCACGTTGTGGGAGCCAGTGAAGCTAGACGGAATCCCGCGCTTTTTCCGACGAATCGAACCTGCGAATGCCCCCCTCCACGATCGATGGGTGCTCCTTGAAAGTTTCGGACTTCCCGCACGATCCGTCACTTGGGTACTCACCGACGTGGGCACGCACTGGACGGTGCGTGTCCCATTGCCGTCATCGTCGGGTATCGAATGGACCGGGCCCGTCCCCGCGCGCATTATCCCCCTCGGCTTCGCCCTCAACACCCTCTTCTACGCCGCCGTGCTGCTGGGGGTGGTGGAGTGCGTCGCGTTCGCGCGGCGGCGGGTGCGGCGGGGGAAGGGCCGCTGCCCCTCGTGCGGCTACGACCGCGCGGGGCTCGCGGAGGGCGCGGCGTGCCCGGAGTGCGGGGCAACACACATCAGGTTCAGTTGAGGGAGAAGCACACGAGGGTCGCGACCGCATGCACCGCCGGTATGAGCGCCACGAGCAGCGCGGCGTACATTCGCTGACGCTTGCCCCAGAGTGACACGGCGACGCCCGCCGCAAGCCCATAGAGTGAGAACTGCACAACCGCGAGCAGCAACATCGGCCACATTGAGATGTCGTCCACCAGCCCCGCCAGAATCATTGGCAGCGGCAAAATGGCCTTTGGAACCGTTGAACTCCCTCCACATGGTCCGACCGCGATCATCGCCGCGAGCACGGCAGGCACAGTCGTCAGCCCCCCTGCAATCAGCCCCAGCAAAGCGGTCCCGCGGCGCACTCGCGGCGGTTCCGCCCTGTCGATGCCGCACTCGGGGCACCGTTGCGCATCGATGCCGCCGAGGTCGTACCCGCAGCCGGTGCAGGGCGCGCTGCCGATGTCAGCCATACCCGCATCGTAGGTGACGGCGGGTGCGGGGCGCCGGGTTGACGAAGGGCCGGGAGAGCCCCAGAGGGGCGGCCTCAGCCCCTCTCGGATCGCAGCGCTCGACCAGCGCCGCGCTCGGGCCTTGCGCCGATCGTCGACGCGGCCGGTTTTGCTGTCGGCGCTGCCACGCCGGTCGTCGGCGCGGCCGGTTTTGCTCTCGGCGTGACCAGCTTTGTCGTCGGCGCGGCCAGTTTTGTTGTCGGCGCGGCCGCGTCGGTCGTCGGCGCGGCCGGTTTTGCTCTCGACGTGACCAGTTTTGTCGTCGGCGCGGCCGGTTTTGCTCTCGACACGACCGGTTTTGTCGTCGGCGCGGCCGGTTTTGTTCTCGACACGGCCGGTTTTGTCGTCGGCGTGGGCGCAGGGCGTGCGCTCAAACACGGTTTCTGCGGCAGGAACGCGGGTTGGGGTCCGGGCGCAGCGACTTTTCCGGATTTTCCGCGTGTGACGAAAGTGACGCCTGAGGACCGCCGAAGTCATGGGTACGCCCGTCCGAACTTCCCCGGGAACTTCTCCTGGGGGCGGAGCGAGCGACAGCAAGCCGCCGGGAGCGACCCGCTCGCAACGAACGGGCCCGGCGCACCCACGTCGGGCAGGGCCGCGGAGGCCGCCGCCAAGCAGGGCACCTCCCCCGCCCCGCCCGATGCGCAGCATCAGGAGAACTGTTATGGGAAACCTGCCTACCTCACGGATCGGTCAGCTCGAGTGGTTTGAGTCGCGCATCAGTGACTGGACCACGAACGCAACCCTGATCGGGCTCACCGCGGGCCAGGTCACGTCGCTGGCGGGCACGATCAGCGACGCCCGCGCCGCGTACGACGCCGCGCAGGTGGCGCGCAACGCCTCCAAGGACGCGACCGGCAACTGGCACATCGCCAGCAACAAGATGCGCGACCCCGGCCGCGCCTACATCGCCGCCATCAAGGCCTACGCCGAGACCACCAGCAACCCCAGCGTCTACACCCTGGCGTCCATCGATCCGCCCGCGCCCCCGACCCCCGCGAGCGCGCCGGCGGTCCCCGCGTCGGTGACGGGCAGCGTCTCGCCCACCGGCGTCGTCACGGTCTCGTGGGAGGCGACGCCCAGCGGGCCCTCCAGCGGCATCATCTTCATGGTGCAGCGCAAGCGCCAGGGCGAGGCGGGCTGGACCGTGATCGGGGCCACGCAGGAGAAGGCGTTCCTGGACCCCTCGGCCAACGTCGCCGCGGGCAACGTCAGCTACCAGCTCCGCGCCCAGCGCGGCGCGCTGCACAGCGGCTGGACCACGCCCATCACCTTCGACATCGACAACAGCGGCGGCTTCAGCGTCGCCTTCGAGGGCCAGAACGCCAAGGTCGCGGCGTAAGGGCGGGACTTCAACGCGGAGTCACGCGGAGTCAGCAGAGTTTCGCGGAGGGGAGTCCAGGCATGGGCTCCCCTCTTTCATTTCCAACTCCTTCTCCGCGCACCTCCGCCCACTCCGCGCAACTCCGCGGTAAAGGCCTTTCCGCTTCGTAGCTTCGCTCCTCCTTCGTTGCCCTTCGCGTTAAGAAAAGCCGCTCCCTAACGGTCGGGCTACCTGCCTGCGGTGCGTGCTCTACGGTGAAATGCCTTGCAGAGACCCGTGCTTCGTGGGATGCTGGGGGCATGCGTAACACCCTGCTTGCGTTCACTCTCCCGATGGCCGCCGCGGCGGCGTTTGGGCAGCCCAGCCTCACCGCCATCCCCGTGCTGCCGGGGTATGAGCAGACGCGGGCGCACGCGGTGAGCGGGGACGGGCTGACGGTCGCGGGGGACTGCGGGTTCTCGACCTCGACGCTCGCGCCGACGAACCCGGTGCCGATTTTGTGGTCGCTGGCGGATGGCACGCGGGTTGTGCCCGGGAGCGCGGGGCAGCCCAGCCCCATCGGGTACGCGTACGCGATCAACGGGGACGGCACGCACGCCGCGGGGCGGCTGGGGCAGAACAACATTTACCGGTGGAACGCCGGCGGGCTGCTCTCGCTGCCCACGGTGCCGGGGACGACGATGGGGATCGCGCTGGGGATCAGCGCGGACGGCTCGGCGGTGGTGGGCCACTCGCTCAACTCGCCCACCAAGCCCTACCGCTGGACGGCGGCGACGGGGACGGTGGTGCTGCAGGGCGGGGACACCGGCGGCACGGCCCGGGCGGTGAGCGCGGACGGCTCGGTCGTCGCGGGCGGGCTTTTGCAGACCAGCGTGACGTACGCGACGCGGTGGACGGGGCTGGATAGCGGCGGCGGCGGCGGGGCGGCGCACATGTTCCACCTGCACGGGGCCAGCTACGGGATCACGCCGGATGGGTCGGTTGTGGTTGGGCACGTGACGGTGCCGGGGGGCGTGGGGCGGGCGCACCGCTGGACGTTTACCGCGCCCTTCGACCCGCCCGCGGCGCTCGACCTGGGCACGGTGCCGGGGGATGACTACTCGCTGCGGCGCTCGACGGCGCACGCCGTGAACGCGGACGGGACGGTGGTCGTGGGCACCGCCAGGCGCGCCCCCGCGACGCTGGGGGTGTACCCCGACACCGCGTTCCTGTGGCGCGATGGGCAGGAGATGGTGGACCTCAACGTCTACGCCGCGTCCATCGGCCTGGACATGACCGGCTGGGACCTGCGCTCGGCCAACGGCGTGAGCGCCGACGGCCGCGTGATCGTGGGGCACGCGACGCTCAACGGCGTGCCGCGGGGCTTCGTGCTGCGGCTGGGCGATGCGAACCCCTGCGGCACGGCGGACTTTGACGGCGACGGCGACTCGGCCACGGATGCGGACATCGAGGCCTTCTTCGCCTGCCTGGCGGGGACGTGCTGCCCGACGTGCTGGCACCTGGGGGCGGACTTCAACGCCGATGGGGATGCGGCGACGGACGCGGATATCGAGGCGTTCTTCCGGGTGCTGGCGGGGCAGGACTGCTAACGCCTTGCGGCTGAGCCGCTTCTGTACTTTTCACACACAGGGGTCGCCTTTGGCGGTATGCTGCCCGGCAAGGGGGTTGCCGCGATGTCCTCCACGCACGCGCACCAGGGCCCACGCCTGCCGGCCACGCCGGTGGAGGTTTCGGCGCCGGAAGCGGCCGGCGCCCCGCGGCGGCTCGCGGACCTGCGCGGCGCGTTTGACCTGTGCCTCAGCGGCGCGCCGGTGGATGAGGTGCTCCGCCAGGTCCTGGAGGTCGCGTGCGCGCACTTCCCGGATTCGAACCGCGCCGCCCTGTTCGTCCACCACGAGCGCACGGGGGGAACCACGCCGGCGGGCCAGTGCCTGCGCTGCCGCGTGGGGGTCCGGCTGGACCCGGCGTACATCACCGCCGTCGAAGCCCTGGACATCGGGAAGGACCAGCCGTCCTGCCTCAGCGTCATGCACTCCGGGCTGCGCTCGCTGGACTGCGACCTCGCGCGCGACCCGCTGTGGAAGCCGTACCTGGAGCTCGCGGCGCAGCACCGCATCGGGGCTGTCTGGTCGTTCCCGGTGCGGCCGCCGGGGACCGCGCTGCACCGGGGCCCGCTGGGCACCCTGGCGGTGTACTTTGAGACCGCACGCGAGCCCGCGCCGGGCGACCTGGACTTTTTGGAGCTGCTCGCCAGCTCCGCGGGGCTGATCCTGGACCGCGAGCGCGCCGACGGGGAGCGCGACCGTGCCGCGGGCGAGGCCCTGGCCCTGCGCGCCGGCCAGAGCCAGCTCCGCCGCAACCTCGAGACGTTCTACAGCCTGATCCAGAACTCGCCGTTTGGGGTCTACGTGATCGACGCGGACTTCCGGATCGTGCAGGCCAGCGCGGGGGCGCAGCGGGTGTTCGAAAACGTCCGGCCGCTGATCGGGCACGACTTCAACGCGGCGCTGCGGACGGTGTGGCCCGAGCCCTTCGCGACGCAGGCCCTGGACCTCTTCCGCCACACCCTCGACACCGGGGAGCCCTACCGCGCCGAGTCGGTCGAGCGCCGCGGGGACATCGAAGAGACCGAGTCCTACGACTGGCGGATCGAGCGGGTCATGCTTCCGGACGGCCGCTTCGGCGTGGCCTGCTACTTCTACGACCTGACGGAGAAGCGCCGGCTGGAGGCCCAGCTCCGCGAGACCAGCGACCGGTACCGCGCTTCGTTCGAGCTTGCGCACGTCGGCCAGACGCAGCTCGACCCCGCGACAGGGCGGTTCCTCATGGTCAACGACGCCTACGGCGAGATCACGGGCCGCAGCCGCGAAGAGCTGCTCGCGCTCTCGCTGTGGGATGTGATCCACCCCGCTGACCTGCCCGAGTTCCGTCCCCCTCTGCTCTCCTACTTCAGGGGCGACGCCCGCACCTATTCCGCCGAGAAGCGTTACCTCCGCCCCGACGGCCGGACGGTGTGGGTGCGCGTGAACGCCGCACTCGTGCTGGACCCCTCGGGCCGGCCCGACCGCAGCATCCACATGGTGGAAGACATCACCGCCCGGCGCGAGGCCGAGCGGGCCCTGCGCCGCAGCAACGCCGAACTCGACCGCTTCGCCTCCTTCGCCAGCCACGACCTCAAGGAACCTCTGCGGGGCATCAACTCGCTGACGTCCTTCGTCCTGGATGACGAGGCCTCGCTGGGCCCGAAGTCACGCGAACGGCTCAACCGCATCCACGACCTCTCGCGCCAGCTCTCCGCCATGATCGACGGCCTCCTGGAGTACGCCCGCGCCGGCGGCCGCCTCAACATCGAGCCCTGCGACCTCCGCGCCATCGCGACCAGCGCCCTCGACAAGCTCCGCGAGTCTGTCCGCCTTGAGCACGCCAGGGTCGACATCGACGCCGACCTCCCGCGCGTCCGCGCCGACTGCGTCCTTCTCGAGCGCGCCCTCGCCAACCTCATCAACAACGCCCTGAAGTACAACAACGCACCCACCAAGGCCGTCCGCATCGGCTTCCGGGACGGCGAGCTCTTCGTCCGCGACAATGGCGACGGCATCGACCCCGCCCAGCACGAGCGCATCTTCGGCGTCTTTGTCCGCCTCGACGCCCCCGAGCCAGCGCGCTCAACCCCCCGCGGTTCGGGCCTGGGCCTCGCCCTGGTCAAGCGCGTGGTCGAGGCCCACGGCGGCTCGGTCCGGGTCGAGTCCGCACCCGGGCAGGGCTCGACGTTCTACCTCCGCTTCCCCCCCGACGCCGTGCTCGGCTGAACCCGGGGCCGGCGTGAATCAGGGTCGCGCGTGGGCGAGCCTCCTCCGCACCACCTCCTCCGCCCCGCCCGCCACCACCAGCTCCTGCGCCACGGGCGACAGGGGCGGGAACGCGAACTCCGCCTGCTGGCCACCCGCCCAAACGCGGACACGCGACGCCGCGTAATCCACCTCAACCTCCCCTGCCACCATGGTCTTCCCGCCGCCCTGCTGCGTGCTGCGCAGCCACGCCACCAGTCCCGGGCACTCAAAGACGACAAAGCCGTTGTTGAAGGCGTTGCGCTTGTAGGTCTCGCTGAAGCTCGCCGCGATCACGCAGGGAATCCCGAAGTGCTTGAGGGCCGTGGCGGCCTGCTCGCGGCTGGAGCCGGTCCCGAAGTTGAGCCCGCAGACGACGATGTCCCCGGCCCGCGCGATGCTCCGTAGAGCGGGGTCGTAGTTCTCGAAGATCAGGTCCTTCATCTGCTCGGGGGTCAGGACGTCGTTGTAGGTGTGCTTGCCCGCGTAGATGCCGTCGGTGTTGAGGTTGTCCTTGTCCAGCCAGAGCAGCCGGCCGCGTACGGTCGCAGGGAAGCCCTCGATGATCTGGACGGCGGCCTTTGGTCCGCTGTCCGCCTTCAACGGGCCGCTGTCCCGCTTCTCCGCGCGAATCACCGCCGCGTCGTACCGCTCGGGCGCGCAGATGAACCCCGCCACCGCGCTCGCCGCGACCACCGCGGGGCTCCCCAGGTAGACCAGCCCCTCGCGGTCGCCCATCCGGCCCTCGAAGTTGCGGTTGGTGGCCGAGATCCCCACCTCGCCCTTCTTGATCGTGCCCGCGCCCAGACCGATGCACGTGCCGCACCCCGGCGGCAGCGGGATCGCGCCGGCCTCGAGCAACGCCCCCCAGTCGCCGCTGGCTTCGGCCTTCGCCTGCGTCTCGGCACTCGCGGCGGCGAGGTACAGCTCAACGCCGGGCGCGACCTTCTTCCCGCGGACCACGCCCGCGGCGGCGTGCAGGTCCTCGTACCGCGCGTTGACGCAGGACATCAGCCATGCCTTGTTGATCGCGACTCGACGCGCCTCGATCTCCGGCAGCGCGTGCATGGTCTTCACATCGTTGGGGCCGGAGACGTGCGGGACAATCGAGGCGAGGTCGATGACCAGCTCTACCGCGTACGCCGCGCCCGCATCGGGAGCGAGTGACCCCCGCTGCGCCCACCACCCTTCCACATCTTCCCGCGTGTACCCCCCCAGCGACCCCTCCCGCCGCACACCCGGCCGCCGCCCCTTCGCAAAGAACGCCGCCCGCTCCAGCAGGTACTCCCGCAGCACCTCATCGAACGGGAACACCCCCGCCAGCGCCCCCCATTCCGTCGTCATGTTCGCGATGGACATCCGC
>JAEYTB010000221.1 GCA_023434205.1 Planctomycetota bacterium
CGCTTCGGCCCAGGGGGTGGGCGGGCTCAGGGACCGGGTCTAGTCTTTAACCGCGGCACTCGCCGCGACGATACGTTGCCGACATCTCGGTGGAGAGCTGGGGACCTTCCTCAAGGAGGCTCCGATGACCACGACCGGCAGGATGGTGGACCCCCGCGCCGCCCGCGAGCGCGACGCCCACCCAGGCGAGCTCGTCCGTTTCTCCGACAGCAAGACCTACTTCGCCGACCCGCGGGAGGACATCCGCGGCCGAAAAGTCTTCGACGCCAAGGGCCACGCCTTGGGCAGTGTCGAGCGGCTCATCCTCGACAATGAGCACCACCATGTCCGCTTTCTGGAGGTCTGGACCCGCACCGGCTTCCTGGGCCTGCACCGCCATCTCTCGCCCATCCCCGTGGACGCCATCGGGAGGGTCGAGGCCGACGCCGTGTACCTGGAGCGGACCCGCCAGCAGGTGGACGCCGCCCCCAAAGTTGAGCAGGACCCCAAGGCCCTGAACCCGGAGATCCTGACCTCCCTGATCCGCCACTACGGCTACACGCCCTTCTGGAAAGAGTCCTACGTCGCCCCCCTCTTCCACTCCCACCACCACACCCCGCCCCACCTGAACCATCACCACCGGTGACGGCCTTGGGGTTTACCGAACATTCAACGACCACCATGCCCGTGCCGCGTTCCCGGACCCACCCACGCGATTCGGGGAACAGGGGCCGACCCTCCCGCGAAAGTTCTGTGTGCAGGGCCAACCGGGTTCCGGTAGTATCCCGCACCCTCACTCGAGGTCGTGGTCCGGTTCGACGAGTTTATTGAAGGGGTAGTTCATGCGGCATCGCGCTTTTACGTTGATCGAGCTGCTGGTCGTCATCGCCATCATCGCCCTGCTCATCGGCATCCTGCTGCCGGCCTTGGGCAAGGCCCGCAAGTCCGGCCGTCAGGCGATCTCCCTCGCCAACGTGAAGTCCATCGCGACCGCCGGAGCGACCTACCAGCAGGACCAGAAGGGCTTCATGCCCCTCACCCTCACCTACACCCGCGGCATCGCCCCGGGCCCGTTCAGCGGTTCGCTCCGCGGCTGGTGTACCTGGAGCGCCTGGGGCAAGTACAACAACGGGCAGCGGTGGACGGGCCAGGCGTTCGACGTCGAAGCGACCGACCGCCCCCTCAACCCCTACCTGACCGACACCCCCATCCCGGGAATCGCCGCACCGGCGAGCATGGGCAACACGGAGGAGCGGCGCAACTTCCAGCTCCCCGTCGCCCGCGACCCCAGCGACCAGATCGGACACCAGCAGAACTGGCCCAACAACAACACCGCCCCCGCGATCAGCTGCTACGACGACGTGGGCACCAGCTACCAGTGGCAGTCGAAGTGGTGGGACCAGGTCGACGTGCTGCCCCTGACGTTCGAGAAGAAGTTCGAGCTCGGTGCCCGCCGCTTCAAGGTGGCCGATTCGTTCCAGCCCTCGCGCATGGTGTGGCTCTACGACGAGTGGGCCGACATCGTCATGAACCTGAACACGAACGACCTCCCGGTCCGGAACGGGTACGGCGACTTCAACAAGTCGGTCATGGGCTTCATGGACGGGCACGCGGCGTACCTCACCGCCATCCAGGGCGGCACCGAGGCCGTGGTCAACAACCGGTGGGACCTGGTCCCCGCGTTCAATAACCAGTTCTACACCGTCATTTTCATGGACATCCGGAACTAAATCCGAACCCATTCCATCATGTCACAGTCCGACAAGATCAAGCTCGCTGTCGCCGCGGTCGTCCTCGTTCTCGCGGGCGTCCTTATCTTCTTCAACCTCCGCACGCCGGCGCCAACCAACCCGGGGGCGGCGGCCGCCCCCGCCGCCGACGCGACGCCAACCCCCGAGGCGCCCCAGAAGCCCCGCGGGCCCGCCCGTGGGCACTTCCCAGGCGGTTGAGCCGGCGACGGCAAGCCCCGGTCGAGCCGGGGCCTTCAAGCTCTTCCCTCCCCGGCAACCCGCTCCGGAACTCTTTCCACGTTCCGCGTGCATATTCAGCCGGTTTCGGGTACGCTCAACCGCCCTCGTTCGATGGTGCGGTCAGGTTTCAGGACAACCAAGTCAAGGGGTGATCCATGCGACGTCACGCTTTTACGCTCATCGAGCTGCTCGTTGTGATCGCGATCATCGCGTTGCTGATCGGCCTGCTGCTGCCGGCCATCGCCAAGTCGCGCCTCTCCGCGTGGCACGTCGTGTCGCACGCGAACATCCGCTCGATCTGCCAGGCCGCGGCGACGTACCAGGACAGCTACAAGGGCTTCATGCCCGTCGTGCCCAACCGCCCCAGCGGCCGCGGCCAGATCCCCGAGTCGCAGATGGCGTCCCTCAACGCGATCTGCAGTTGGGGCTTCGGCGGCAAGAACAACAACGGCAAGTGGGCTACCACCGTCTATCCGGGTCTGTTCGATCACGAGGCCGCGGACCGGCCGCTCAACTCGTACCTCTACCCCAGCATCGCGCCCGAGCCGCGGGACAACAGCATGCTGCCGCCGACCTCTGACGAGCGGCGCAACCTCCAGATGCCCGTCTACCGCGACCCCAGCGACAAGGCTTCCTACCAGCAGAAGTGGAACCAGACGCAGACCCCAAACCCGCACTGGCCCTCGATCGTCTCGACCAACGAGGCCGGTTACCCCATCAACTCCTACGACGATGTCGGCTCCAGCTACCACGCCAACCTCAAGTGGCACGAGCAGCTCGCGGCGACCCTCGGCGGCGCGAGCGCCTGGCAGCGGGCGTTCTACGGCGGCCTCAAACGCCTCAAGGTTGCTGACTCCTTCAGCCCCTCACGCTTCGCCTGGATCCACGACCAGTACGCCGATATCTGCGTTTACAACCCCAGCTCCACCTTCACCGTCCGTAACGGCTACGGCGACATGAACCGCTCCATCATGGGCTTCATGGATGGTCACGCGGCATACCTGCCCCTCTTCCCCGGCCGCCAGCCCAAGTCCTACCAGAACGAGTACTACACGTTCATCTTCCCCGACCTCCGCATCCCCTGAGCCGCTGGAGCACCCGCCCTCATGTCGTTCATCCCTGAGAACCTTTCGACCAAGCAGAAGGTGCTGGCCGGGGTCGCGGTCGCCGCGCTCGTGGTCGGCGGATACCTCGCCTACCGGGCCATCTTTGTTCCCTCGGGGCTTCCACCCGTCAGCGCCACCGATGCTGGTGCCGGCGCATTCGAGACCACCGCCTCAGGCCCCGCGGCACCCGGGCCCGCGGGAGCGACCCAGCCCCAACCCCGCCAGGACACGCTCCCCGAGGACCTCCGCGGCGGGCAGCGCACGGCGCCACGCTGAGGGCTCAACCAGCGCAGTGTTCACGCCGCGGGCGTTGGTCGCGTCACCGTCCACCCCACCCACACCGCGCCCACGCCCAGCACGTTGCTCGCCGCCACGTACCCCGCAGCGAGGCCCCACCGCCCCGCTTCGATCAGCCCTAGCGTCTCGCGCCCGAAGGTCGAGAACGTGGTGTAGCCCCCCAGCACCCCGACCATCAGCGCCAGCTGGAACTCCTCCCGCAGCGGCCACGCCCCGCCCGGCCTCCACGCCCCCGCCGCGAGCCCGATCGCCAGGCACCCGGTGACATTCACCAGCAGCGTCGCAACGGGGAACCCGTGCCCATGTCCGACCCACTGCCCCAGCAGGTACCGCAGCACCGACCCCACCGCCCCGCCCGCGCCGATCAGCATCAGCTTGTTCATCCGGGCCCACCCGCCCGGCGATAGCGGGCAACCCGGCGTTGGAGGCGGTTCACGGCATCGCTCATGACCGCTGGTCTAACGCGCATCCCGGGCGCTGGCAAGTCGCCGGTGAAAGTAGACCGCGGCAGAGCGGCCGCCCACCCTGCCGCGGCCGAGTGGAGGCAATCGCTCAGCAGGCCCCGCCCGCCAGCACCCTGAAGAACGCTTCGATGTCCGCGTCGGTGCC
>JAEYTB010000258.1 GCA_023434205.1 Planctomycetota bacterium
GTGGGGGCGGCGTGCGAGGGGGGCGTGTTCGAGGCGCGGTACCGGCTGTGGAAGGGGGTGCCGGGGCTGCCGTTCTCGCCGGGGGTTCCGGGGGCGGGTGAGTGGCGGCACATGGAGGACACGTCCGCGCCGGTGCGCGACAGCGCGGGGGTGATCCGCGAGTGGGTGGGGTGGGTGGAGGACCGCACGGCGCGGCACGAGGCGGAGGAGGCGCTGGTGGAGCACGCGCGGGCGCTGGCGCGGAGCAACGCGGACCTGGAGGAGTTTGCCTACGTCGCGGCCCATGACCTGAAGGAGCCGCTGCGGGGGCTTCGGCTGCTGGCGAGTTTTATTGAGGAGGATGCCGGGCCGGTGCTGAGCGGGGAGAACCGGCAGCGGCTTCAGAAGCTGCAGGCGCTGTGCGGGCGGATGCAGACGCTGATGGACTCGCTGCTGGAGTCGGCGCGGCTGACGAGCGAGCCGATCCGGCCGCACACCACGACGCTGGCGGAGCCGATCCGTGCGGCGATGGCGCTGCTGTCGGGGCGGGTGGCGCAGGAGGGGGCGCAGGTCGAGGTGGACGAAGAGGCGATGACGGCGTGCGTGCGGTGCGACCAGCAGCGGGTGGCGCAGGTGCTGGCGAACCTGATCGGGAACGGGCTGAAGTACAACCAGTCGGCGGTGAAGCGGGTGCGGGTCGGGGTGGTGGCCGGGGGTTCCGCGCGGCCGCGGGGCGGGGCGGGCGGGGGCGCAGGGGCGAACGGCGCGGGCGGGGGGTCGTGCCCGCCGGCATCGGACGCCGCGCCGATGGTGACGGTGTTCGTGAAGGACAACGGGATCGGGATCAGCCGCGAGCAGGCGGCGGTGGTGTTCAAGATGTTCCGGCGGTTGCACGGGCGGGACGAGTTCGGCGGCGGGGCGGGCGCGGGGCTGGCGATCGCGCGGAAAATCGTGGAGCGGCACGGGGGGACGATGTGGATCGAGAGCGAGCCGGGCGTGGGGAGCACGTTTTTCTTTACGCTGCCGGCACGGTAGGCGGGGGGCTACTTGCCCTCGAACCAGTTGCGGGCGATGGAGGCGTCGGCCTTGAGGGGGACGCTGAGCTGCATGGCCTGCTCCATGCGGGTGGTGACGAAGGCCTTGACCTCGTTGGCGATGGGTTCGGGGGACTCGAAGACGAGTTCGTCGTGGATCTGGAGGAGCATTTTGACTTCGGGGGAGGTTGGGGCGGAGGCGAGGGTGGCCGCGGTCGATACCCGGGACTTCGTCGAGGACTCCTCAGTCCCGGCGTCGCGCAGTTCTTTGTGGATGTTGACCATCGCGAGCTTGATGAGGTCGGCGGCGGAGCCCTGCACGACGGAGTTGATGGCGAGGCGTTCGGCGAGGGCGCGTCTCGCGGGCTGGTTGCTGTCCACATCGGGGATGGGGCGGCGGCGCTTGAGCATGGTCTCTACGTAGCCGTGGGAGCGGGCCTGGTCGATGCATTCCTGGAGGAAGGTGGTGATGCCGGAGAAGCGGCGTTTGTAGCCGTCGATGATCGCCGCGGCTTCCTTCTCGGAGACCTTGAGGCGGCGGGCGAGGCCGAAGGCGGTGATGCCGTAGACGATGCCGAAGTTGACCATCTTGGCGCCGTTGCGCTGGTCCTTGGTGACCTTGTCGGGGGTGGTGTTGTGGATCTGCGCGGCGACGGCGGTGTGGATGTCGGCGCCGTGGTGGAAGGCGTCGATCAGCGCGGGGTCGCGGGAGAGGTGGGCGAGGAGCCGCAGCTCGATCTGCGAGTAGTCGGCGGTGACCAGGACCTTGCCCGGCGGGGCGATGAAGGCCTTGCGGATCTCGCGGCCGACCTCGGTGCGGATGGGGATGTTCTGGAGGTTGGGGTCGCTGCTGGCGAGGCGGCCCGTGGCGGCGACGGTCTGGTTGAAGCTGGTGTGGATGCGCTTGGTGTCCGGGTGGATGGCGTCCTTGAGGGCGACGAGGTACGTGGAGACGAGCTTGGTGAGCTGGCGGTACTCGAGGATGAGGCGGGGGATGGCGGAGCTGGTCTCCTCCTCGAGCGCGAGCTTCTCGAGGACTTCGACGTCGGTGGAGTGACCGGTCTTGGTCTTACGCACCGACTTGAGGCCCATGCCGGGGGGCTCGTCGGCGGGCTTGTTGAAGAGCGCGCCCGCGAGCTGGCGGGGGGAGTCGGGATCGAAGGTGCGCCCGATGGTGCGCATGCTCTCGTCCTTGATCTGCTTGAGGAGCAGCTCGATCTGGCCCTGGAGGCGGGTGCGCTGGCGGTCCAGCTCGGCGGGGTCGACGAGGATGCCGTTCCACTCGAGCTCGGCGAGGACCTCGACCAGGGGCATCTCGACGCCGTCGAAGAGGGGGAGCAGGCCCTTCTCCTCGAGCTGCGGGAGCATGATGGCGCGAAGCTGGAGCGCGACGTCGGCGTCCTCCGCGGCGTAGCAGGTGGCCTGGTCGATGGGGACGGTGTCGAAGCAGCGCATGGCCTTGCCGCTGCCGATGAGGTCGGAGAGCGAGATGTTGGTGCGGCCGAGGAGGGCAAGGGCGAGGGAATCCAGGCCGTGGGAGGAGCGGGAGGCGTCGATGAGGTAGCTGGCGACCATGGAGTCGAACGTGATGCCCGCGAGGCGCACGCCGTGGGCGCGGAGGACCTGGAGGTCGAACTTGAGATTGTGGCCGGTCTTGGGGATGCGCGGGTCTTCGAGGATGGGCCTGAGGGCGGCGAGGACGGTGTCGGCGTCGAGGTGCTCGCTGCTGGTGGGCGAGCGGGTGGGGATGTAGACGCCGGTGCCGGGCTGCGTGGAGATGGAGACGCCGCAGAGCTTGCAGTCGTGCGGGCAGAGGCTGGTGGTCTCGGTGTCGAGGGAGATGATGGGGGCGTCCTTGAGCTGCGCGACGAGCGCGTCGAGCTCGCCCTTGGTGCGGATGCAGCGGTACTCGCCGCTCTGGGCCTGCTTGAGTTCCGCGGGGGCGGTGGGGGCGAAGAGGCCGCCCTGGAGGGGGTCGCTGTCGGCGGGGCGGGGCCTGCGCTGCGGGGCGGGGGTGTTGGGGCCGGGCATGAAGAGCACGGACTCGGGCTTTGCGCGCGCGGAGGCGTCGTCGGGCTCACCAACCCGGGACTTCGTCGAGGACTCCTCAGTCCCGGCGTCGGTTGGTGACCCCTTGCCGATGATCGCCTTCAGGTCGTCCTGGTAGCGGTTGAAGCCGAGTTCCTTGAGGATGGGGAGCATCTTCTCCAGGCGCAGCTTCTCGACGCGGGCCTCGTCGAGGTCGAGGTCGATGGGGATGTCGCAGCGCAGCGTCACGAGCGTCTTGGTGAGCGGCAGGGTGGGCGCGGCCTCGCGGAGCTTCTCGCCGCGTTTGCCCTTGATCTCGGCGGAGCGGGCGAGCAGGTTGTCGAGCGTGCCGTACTCCTTGATGAGCTGCGCCGCGGTCTTCTCGCCCACTCCCTCGACGCCGGGGATGTTGTCCACGGTGTCGCCCATGAGCGTGAGCATGTCGACGACCTGGTCGGGGCGCAGGCCGGTCTCTTCCATCAGCTTGGCGGCGTCGAAGGGGGTGTCGGTGTGGACATCGAACATCTCGACCATCGGCTCCCCGCCCGGGGGTGCGATGTCGAGGAGCTGCTTGAGGTCCTTGTCCTTGGCGATGATCCTGATCCTGAGGTCGGGGAACTTCTCCCGGTACTGGCACACCATCGCGCCGATGACGTCGTCGGCCTCGAAGCCGGGCGCGCCCACGATGGGCACGCCGATCTCCTGCAGCATCGCGAGGCAGCGGTTGACCTGGGGCTTCAGGTCGTCCGGCGGCTCCTTGCGGGTGGCCTTGTACTCGGGGTAGAGCTCGGAGCGGAACGTTTCCTTGTCGCCCCCGACGTCGAGCGCGAGCACGATGAGGTCGGGCTTGCCCGCCTTGCTAATGTTGGGGCCCTCGGCCCTGAGCAGCTTGAAGAGCATCCCGATGAAGCCGAACGTCATGTTCGTCGGCTCCTTCGTCACCGGGGACGTCATCGGCGTGCGGATGGCGTGGTACGCGCGGAAGAACTGGGCGTAGCCGTCGATGATGTACAGCGTTCGCGGGGGCGTGGGCATCAGGCCCACATGGTAGAGCGGGCGGGGAGGAAGGCCGAACACGGAGGGGACAGAGGGGGGACGGAGGAACACAGAGGGGAAGCAGGGCTCGATGCCCGGTTCCCCCCCATCCCTTTGTGTCTTTCCTCTGTGTCCTCTGTGTTCGGATCGAATCCCCAGACAACACGCCGCTGGCGCGTGCACAGGGCCGGCGGTGCGCTGCTCGCTCCGCCGGCCCTTGGGGATTTCTGTGGTGGGCTCGGGGCTGTGTTTACCGAACCTGCACAAGCGTGCCCTTGATCGCGCCCACGGCGACGGTGTCGCCCTTCTTCATGACCGGCGCGCCCCGCTCGATCTCGTAGCGGCCGTTGCCCAGCGAGTCGGTCTTGATGGTGGCGACCTTTTTGCCCATGTGGGTCACGATGTAGGTCGTGCTGGGCTTGGCGCGGTAGATCTCGGCCTGGAGCTTGGTGCGTCCGCGGTCGGAGCGCCACGCGACCTTGGCCTCGGTGCGGCCCGAGCGCATGCGGGCCTCGAGCCGGACCTCGGCGCGCGAGGCGCTGGACGAGCCCGAGCCCGAGGCGTACGCCGTGGGGGCGAGGGAGATGGAGGAGACCAGGACGGCGAGGCAGGCGAGGGCGGTCTTGAGCATGACGGTTCTCCGCAAGGTGGGTGGTTGCATCGGCCTCTTCCCGGCACTGCCGGGGGCCGCACCTGCATGCGGAGAACGGGGCGCGGGGCTGTCAGAATTCCGCACCCGCCTGGATTTCAAGCCGAACACGGAGGAAACAGAGGGGGAAAAGAGGAAGACAGAGGGGAAGCCGGGCTTCAAACCCGATTCCACTCCGTGCCTCTCTGTCCCTTCTCCGTTCCCTCTGTGTTCGGCCTTGAACCCGCCCGGTCAGGCCCTCGCGAGGGGGGCGGCCTTCACGATCGGCGCCGCCGTGATGGCCAGCACCACCGCGGCGATGCCCACCAGGGTGTAGACGGTGCGGGACAGGCCGGAGCCCTCGCCGAAGAGGGCGGCGACCAGGTCGAAGTTGAAGGCCCCCACCAGGCCCCAGTTGAGGGCCCCGACGATGACGAGCACGAGCGCGGCGACAAAGACACCCTTCATGGCAGACTCCTTGTGAGCGTGCGGCAATGCACGCCTGATGGAGTCGTGTGAAACAGTGGTTTGGATGAGGGGGAAGGGTGAATCCGCGGCGAAGTCGGCGTCAGGCGGGCCCGGCGTTGGGGGCCTGGTGACCGGCGGGGGTCGTCAGGTCGCGGTAGAAGTAGGTAGTGGAGCAGGGCCCGCCGCGGGGGTAGAGGGCGAAGTTGGGGATGTCGCCGACGCGGACCCAGCCGAGTCGCGCGTAGAGGCGGGCGGCGTCGCCGTCGGTGACGGCGTCGAGGACAAGGAGGGTCTTGCCGAGGTCGCGGGCGGCCTGCTCCGCGGCGCGCATCAGGGACCCGCCCAGGCCGCGGCGGCGGGCGCGGCGGTGGACGAGCATCTTGGCGAGGTCGGCGCGGTGGGGCTGGTTGTCGGGCAGGTCGTGGATGAGCTGCACGGTGCCGCAGACGCCGTGGGCATCTTCGGCGATGAGCACGGTGCGGCGGCCCGCGGCGACGCCCTCCGCGACGCGCCGCCAGAAGGCGAGGGCACGCTCGCGGGGGAGCGGGAGCATGAAGCCGACGGAGGCGCCGCCCTCGACGCAGTCGATGAGCAGGTCGGCGAGCTGGCCGATCAGGGCCTCGTCGAGGAGCGCGGGGCGGCGGATGGCGGGGGCTTTGGCGTCGCCGTGGTTCATCCCTTGGCCGCGGCCCTGGCCTTGTCTTCCTTCTCGGCGCGGCGGCGCTTGAGCTCGGCGTCGATGAAGTCGGCGATCTCGCCGCGGAGGACGGCCTCGTAGTCGGTGGACTCGTGGTTGGTGCGGTGGTCCTTGACGCGGTTGTCGTAGAAGACGTAGGAGCGGATCTGGGTTCCCCAGCCGCGTTCCATGGCGCCGCCGGTGGCGGCGGCGAGCTCCTTCTCGCGGCGTTCATCCTCCATGGCCTGGAGCTTGGCCATGAGCACGGCCATGGCCTGGGCCTTGTTCTGGGGCTGGTCGCGGAAGCTGTTGGCGACGACCTGGATGCCGGTGGGGAGGTGGGTGATGCGGATGGCGCTGGCGACCTTGTTGACGTTCTGGCCGCCGGGGCCGGAGGCGCGGACGAAGGGCACGACCTCGAGGTCCTTCTCGGGGACCTTGAGCTCGACCTCCTCGATCTCGGGGACGACGTCGACGGTGGCGAAGGAGGTCTGGCGCTTGCCCTGGGCGTTGAAGGGGCTGACGCGGGCAAGGCGGTGGGTGCCGCGTTCGCAGTTGAGGTAGCCGAAGGCGTAGGGGCCCTTGACGTGGAGGGTGACGGAGTCGATGCCGACCTCGGAGCCGAAGCCGCGTTCGACCTCCTCGATCTGCCAGCCCATCTTCTCGCAGTAGTAGATGTACATGCGGAAGAGCATGTCGGCCCAGTCGTTGGCCTCGGTGCCGCCCTGGCCGGCGGAGATGCTGAGGAAAGCGTTGCTGGCGTCGTGCTTGCCGGCGAGGAGCGACTGGAGCTCGACCTTCTCCATGCGGGGGCCGAGCGTGAAGAGCGTCTCGTCGGCCTCGGCGATGAGGTCCTTGTCGTTGGTCTCCTTGCCCATCTCGTAGGCGAGCCGGGCGTCCGCGAAGTCCTTCATGACCCCCGTCAAGGGGTCGAGCTGGGCCTTGAGGGACTTGACCTGGGAGACGATCTTGCGGGCGCGGTCCTGCTGGTTCCAGAAGGCCTCGCCGGCCATCTCCGCCTCGAGCTCGCGGAGGTTCTTGAGCTTGTGCTCGTAGTTAAAGAGAGTCGCGGATGGTCAAGATCCGCGCCTCAAGGTCGTTGATGATGGGCTGGTGTGCGTCAAAGTGCATGGGGGCAAGTGTAGCGGGGTCGGCGGCGTCGGCGTCCCACCCGGCGTGGCGGGGTGCGGGGCCGGGTGGAGCGGGCCCCCAGCCACGGATCACCCGGTGTTCACGCCCGACTCAACGCCGGGGCGGAGAGTCGGGGTGGATGCAGCAGTGCGTTCCCTAGAAAGGAGTCTTGATATGAGCAGCAACACGCTGATGACGGTGGCGGCGGGCCTTCTGGTGGCGGCGGGCGGCCTGATCGGGTGCGAGCGTAGCCCCAACGACAAGGCCGCGGAGTTCCGCAAGGACCAGAAGCAGGAGGCGGCCGAGTTCCGCAAGGACCAGACGCAGGAGCGCATCGACCAGAAGCAGGAGCAGGTAGACGACGCGGCCGAGGCCGAGAAGCGCCGCCTGGAGGCCGAGAAGGAGCGGGCCGAGCGCGAGGCTGAGGAGCGCAAGCGTCAGGCCGAGGAAGAGGCCGAGCGCCAGAAGGAGCGCGACGACCTGAACAACCCGCCCCGGTGACCGGGGCTGTCCGCGGGCACGGAGGCCCTGATGATCCAGGCCCCGGCGGCGCCGCCGGGGCCTTGTGCTGCGCGGGGTCAGACTTCGTAGTGGAGCCTGCCGTGGCGCTCGGCGCGGGAGATGACGTCGGCGGCCCAGAGGCCGGCGAGGACGAACTCGGCGCAGGAGGCCCGGACGGCGGGGTCGGTGCTGGCGTTGACCTCGAAGGCCTTGTCCCAGACCTTGGGGATGCGCCTGACGACCTGCTCGTAGTGGGCGCTGGGGAGCATGTCGCCCACCTCGATCTTGACGCCCTTGGCGAAGACCTCGCCGATCTCGGAGAGGCCGAGCTTGTCCACGTACTCCTCGAAGACGGCCTTGACGGCCTCGGCGAGGATGGCGTCGAGGGTCTGCCGCTCGCTCATCTGGTGGCTGCCCATGAGGTCGAGCTCGAGCTTGCCGATGGCGGAGGCGTGGAAGTGGGAGAGGTCGGAGATGCGGGGGACGGCGGGCTTCTCGTTGAGGCGGATGGAGCGCTGGCGGGCGCTGGCGATCATGGTGCGGTAGTTGGCGATGGAGAAGCGGGCCGAGACGCCCGAGGCCTGGTCGATGTACTTGCTCTTCCTGGCGGCGATGGCCATCTGCTCGACGACCTCCTTCATGAAGCGGGGGACGAGCACGGGGTACTCGCCGGAGAGGTCGACGTTCGCCTCCGCTTCCATGATCTCGATGCCCAGGTCGCGGGCTTTGGGGTAGTGGGTCTGGATCGTGGCGCCGATGCGGTCCTTGAGCTGGGGGATGACCTTGCCGGAGCGGTTGTAGGTGCTGGGGTTGGCGGAGAAGAGCACGAGGACGTCGATGTCGAAGTTGATGGGGTAGCCGCGGATCTGGACGTCGCGCTCCTCGAGGATGTTGAAGAGGCCGACCTGCACGAGGTCGTCCAGGTCGGGGAGCTCGTTCATGGCGAAGATGCCGCGGTGCATGCGGGGGATGAGGCCGAAGTGGAGGGCCTCCTCGGCGGACATGCTGGTGCCGCTGACGAGCTTGGCGGGGTCGATCTCGCCGATGATGTCGGCGAACTTGGTGCCGGGGGCGAGCCGTTCGGCGTAGCGCTCCTCGCGGGGCCACCAGGCGATCTTCGCGTTGTCGCCGTGCTCGGCGAGAAAGCGTTTGCCGGCGGTGGTGATGGGGTGGTAAGGATCCTCGTGGACGGCGCAGCCGGGTATGTCGAGGTAGGGGATGGCCTCGTCGAGGAAGCGGACGAGCGAACGCATCAGGCGGCTCTTGGCCTGGCCCTTCTCGCCCAGGAAGAGCATGTCGTGGCCGGCGAGAATGGCGTTGACGACCTCGGGGATCACGGTGCTCTCGTAGCCGACGATGCCGGGGAAGAGGTCGTCGCCGGCGCGGAGGGCCTTGATGAGGTTGGCCTCAAGCTCGACCTTCACGGGCCGGCTGACCCAGCCGCTGGCGCGGAGCGCGCCGAGGGTGGCGGGGCGTGTTGGGG
>JAEYTB010000287.1 GCA_023434205.1 Planctomycetota bacterium
AAACTGGGGATCTAGGATTTGAACCTAGACTAACTGAGTCAGAGTCAGTCGTGCTACCGTTACACCAATCCCCAAGGCAGCCCAATCGTACCCCGCACTGCCCGCGGGGCAAGCCGCCCCGTGGGGGTCTTGGCGGGGGCTGGATCGCCGCGGAAGTGCCGGCCCAAGCCCTGTTTCCCTCCGTTGAGGGTGAACCTTTCTGCCCGGCGGGGGTACCAACCGATATCCCTGTGCCGCGCCCCACCGCGCCGCCCTCCAGGAGTGCTTGATGCCCCGCCCGACCCTTCCCGTGCTCGCCCTCATCCTGCTCGCCGGATGCACCCAGACCACGCACACCGCCCCCCACGCCGTTCTTGCCCCGGAGCCGCCGGAGGCCGCCGACCGTGCCGAGCACCTCCGTGAGGAAATGCGGGCTTTGGTCACCACCGCGCGCGACCGCGTCTTCCCCGCGCTGGTCAACATCTCCGTCATCACCGTCAGCTACTACGGCGGCAAGGAGACCAAGGGCGGCTCGGTGGGCTCGGGCACCATCATCTCGCCCGACGGGTACATCCTGACCAACCAGCACGTCACCGACAATGGCCGCAAGTTCCGCGTCACGCTCGCCGACCGGCGCGAGCTGCCCGCCACGCTCGTGGGCGAGGACCCCCTCACCGACCTCGCCGTGCTCAAAATCGACCCCGGCTCGGTCGAGGGCGCGCTGCCCTACGCCTCCTTCGGCGGTTCCGACCAGCTCGTGGTGGGGGACTACGTCATGGCCATGGGCTCGCCCCTGGCCCTCTCGCGGTCCGTCACGCTGGGCATCGTCTCCAACACCGAGCGCGTCTTCACCAGCGGCATGGGCGGCGACGAGATCGAGGAAATGGAGTTCGACGCCGGCCGCACCGGCCTGTTCACCTCCTGGATCCAGCACGACGCCCTCATCAACCACGGCAACTCCGGCGGCCCCCTGGTCAACCTCAAGGGCGAGATCGTCGGCGTCAACGCCCTGGGCGGCAACAACATCGGCTTCGCGATCCCCGTCTCGCTGGCGCGAGATGTCTCCCGCCAGCTCATCGCCCACGCCGAGGTCATCCGCTCCGACATCGGCATCGCCGTGAAGCCCATCAAACGCTCCGAGTTCAGGGAGGGCGTGTTCGTCAACTCTGTCGCCAAGGACTCCCCCGCCGGCAAGGCCGGGCTCAAGGCCGGCGACCTCATCACCGCCATCGACGGGCAGCCCGTCACCGTGCGCTTCGCCGAAGAGGTCCCCGCCTTCATCCGCTCGATCGCGTCGCGCCCCGTCGGCACCCCGCTCGCCATCGAGTACAGCCGCAACGGCGAGAAAGCCACCGCCACCGTCACCACCGAAAAACTCCTCAAGGAACGCGGCGAGCAGGTCGCGCTCCGCTCGTGGGGCGTGTCGCTCTCCGAGATCACCGCCAAGATCGCCAAGGACCGCCGCCTGGACAGCACCCGCGGCGCCATCGTCACCGGCCTCCGCCAGGGCGGCCCGGCGGTGCAGGCCGAGCCCTCCATCGGCGGGGCGGACATCATCCGCACCATCGACGGCAAGCCGGTCGAGAAGCTCGCCGACGCCGTGGAGCTCTACAAGGGCATCATGGCCCGCGACCCCATCCCCGAGTACGTGCTCATCGGCTTCGAGCGCGCAGGCAAGCACCAGGTGACCCTGATCAAGCCGCGCCCCGAGCGCACCGAAGACCCGCCGCGCGAGGTCCCCAAGTCGTGGATCGGCGTGGCGACGCAGCCCGTGCTCCAGCAGCTCGCACGCGAGCTGGGGCACGAGGGCCAGCTCGGCTTCCGCGTGACCCGCGTCTACCCCAACACCCTGGCTTACACCAGCGGTCTCCAGGTGGGCGACGTGATCCTGAGTATCAACGGCGAGAAGATGGCGCCCCGGTCGATGCAGGACGCGGGCATGTTCCAGCGCCGCGTCCGCCAGCTCTCCGGCTCCGACCCCGCGACACTGTCCGTGCTCCGCAACGGGGCCGTGACGGAAGTCGCCGTCCCCCTCGAGCGCACCCGCATCGGCCCCGACGAGGCGCTCAAGGAAACCAACAAGGACTTCGAGCTCTCCGTCCGCGAGCTAACCTTCTTTGACCGCGACGACGCCCGCCTGGACGAGTCCACCACCGGCGTCATCGTCGAGAACGTCGAGCGCGCCGGCTGGGCCGGCCTGGCTGGCATCAACTACGGCGACCTCATCCAGCGCATCAACCAGCACGAGATCACCGACATCCACGCCTTCCGCCGCGCCATGACCGAGATTGCCAAGGACCAGCCCGAGCGGGTCACCTTCGGCGTCCTCCGCGGCAACCGCACCTACTTCGTCTTCGCCGAGCCGGAGTGGAAGCCCATCGTCACCGGCGATCAAGCCAAGGACAACCCGCCCGCCGATGCGGGCCGATAGCCGTTCACCACCACCCCCGGAGCCTTCCCACGTGCGAACCCTCCTGCCCGCCGCCCTGGTCCTCATCCTCGCCGGATCGACGCTCGCCGCGGCCCCCGCCGCCACGCCCCCCGCCCAGCCCGACAACCCGGCGCCGGCGCTCATCGCCGCCCGCTCCCCCGCGCTCGTCAGCGTCAAGTTCATCCTGAAGGACGAGGACGGCGAGTCCGAGGAAGAGACCGCGGGCGCCATGATCGACGGCGCCGGACTGGTCATCTGCTCCAACATGCCCTTCGGCGGCATGGCCGCCTTCCGCGGCCGCACCGCCCCCGCGCCCACCGACATCAAAATCCTCATCGGCGACGACACGCAGGGCGTCAAGGCCCGCTTCGTCGCGCGCGACACCGAGCTGGGCCTGGCGTGGCTCCAGATCGAGACCGCCCCGCCCGAGCCCTACGCCTTCATCGACTTCTCCCAGGGCGCAGAGCCCAAGGTCGGCGACCGACTCTTCGCCGTGTCGCTCATGGGCCGGTTCTTCGACCGCGCCCCCATGCTCAGCGAGGGCTACGTCACCGCCGTCGTCAGCAAGCCGCGCCCGCTCATCATGCCCAGCATCGGGATCGTCGTCGGCGCCGGCGAGGGCAGCCTGCCGATCTTCGACGCCTCGGGCAAGGTGGTCGGCCTGACCACCGTCGTCCTCCCCGACCGAGAGGAGCTGGGCCGCGACATGCAGTCCGCGATGAAGGGCTTCCTCGGGCAGATGATCCTGCCCGCCAAGGACGTCCTCGACGCGACCAACCGCGCGAAGGAAATCGGCACGACCAGCCCCGCGCCCGAGGCTCCCGCGGCGCCGGCAACCCCCGCCACGCCCCCCGCCACGCCTGACGCCCCGGCGCCCAAGTAACCCGCCGTCACGCCCGCCGGACCACGACCTCGACGATCTCCGCGGGCGCCGCGATGCGCACCGGGTACCAGTGCCCCGCGCCGTTGGACACCACCAGCGCCGAGCCGTTGTCCTTCCGGTACAGGCCCGACCAGTACCGGAACATCGCCGGGCCGAACCCCACGTCCTCGCTCACCATGAGCTGCCCGCCGTGGGTGTGCCCCGAGAGCGTCAGCGGAATCCCCGCCTCCGCCGCGGCGTCGAACGCGTGGGGGTGGTGCGCCAGCAGCACGGGGAAGGCCCCCGGCCGCACCTGCCGCGCGATGTCCTCGACCGCGGAGGCGGTCTGCGACTCGCCCCGGGACCAGTCCAGCCCGAGCACCTGCACCTCGCGCCCGCGCACCATCACCGACCGCGACTCGTGGACGAGCAGGTCCACCCGCTCCCGGGCCCGCCGCACGAACTCGTAACCGTTCTCGATCAGGTCGTGGTTGCCCAGGCACAGCAGCGTCGCGTGCCGCGCCTGCATGTTCCGCACCGCGTCGAGCGCGGCGGTCAGGTCGCTCAGCCGGTTGTTGATCAGGTCGCCCGGCAGCACCACCAGGTCCGCGTCCAGCGCGCTCGTCGTCTCCACGATCCGCTTCAGCAGCGCGCCGTCGGTGAACGTCCCCACGTGCAGGTCCGACACGTGCGCGATCCGCAGCCCGTCCAGCTCCGGCGCCAGCCCCGCCACCGGCACCTCGATCCGCCGCACCCGCAGGTCCTGCAGGTGCCCGCGCGAATAGCCGGTGATGGCGAGCGTCGCCAGCGGAGGCGCGGCGACCGCTGCCGTGGCGAGAAAGTCCCGGCGTGAGAGCCGGCGCGGGTCTTCCGCAACCCGCTCCTCGGCCGTGCCCGTCCGGCGCCGCCTCATCCACGCCCGCACGCCCACCGCGCCCTGCCACACACCCCGCCCCAGGTTCCAAGGCAGCACCGTCACGACCAGCACCGGCAGCACCAGCAGGTGCCACGCGTACACCGCCGTCATCACCAGCGCGGGCGGGCTGGGGAACGCCGCCCCCACCCACCGGCTCACAAAGATCCACAGGATCAGCCCGAGCTGGACCGCCATGAACGCCGCGACCCCCGCGCGCAGCCACGGCCGACCCGACCGGCGCGCGAGCACGTCCGCCCGCCACCACCACAGGACGTCCGCGACGAGGATGGCGATCAGAATCAACCTGAACATGCGAGTTCTACCCTACCACATGCCACACGAGCTGCTGCTGGACGGCTTCCTGATCTCCGACGCCCGCGAACGCATCGACCTCGACGCCGTCCACGCGTTCCTCACCCGATCCTACTGGTCACCCGGTGTGCCCCGGGCCACCGTCGAAAAGGCCGCGGCGAACAGCATGGTCTTCGGCGTCTACCGCACCGGGGATGCGGCCCAGGTGGGCTATGCCCGCGTCATCACCGACCAGGCAACATACGCCTACCTGTCCGATGTGTTCATCCTCGAGGGATTCCGGGGCCGGGGCCTCTCCAAGGCCCTCATCGGTCACATTCTCTCTCACCCCCAGCTCCAGGGCCTGCGCCGGTGGGCCCTGCTCACGTGGGACGCCCAGCGGCTGTACGAGCAGTTCGGCTTCGGCTACCTCGAAGACCCGCGCCGGTACATGGAGCGCGTCAACCGCACCAACGCTCCCGCTTCATCGCACGCCAGCGGCGTCTGAGACCACAGAGCACGGAATGAAGGTGAGAACCGAATCAGGAGTTGCGAGTCACTCACCCTCACAACCCTCTCCGTGCCCTCTGTCCCTCCCTCCGTCCCCTCCGTGTTCCTCTTCCGCTTACCGCGCCCCCGCCAGCACCGGCCGGTGCCCCAGCACCTGCTCCGCGTACTTGTTCATCGCGTCGCGGAGCTGCTCGAAGCTCTCCAGCACGTAGTAAATCGGCTGGAAGTGGTCGATCTCAAAGTTGGTCCGGCAGATCCGCTCCAGGTCGAACGGCCGCCACTCCGCCACTTCCCGCACCGTGCAGTCCGGCGTGCCCGCCCCCTTCTTCTCCCACTGGCCCCGCAGCGCGTACTCCGCCTCCGAGTGCGACGAGACCAGCCCGCTCCCGTACAGCTTGACCTCCCCGTTCTCACGGATCAGCCCGAACTCCACCGTGAACCAGAACAGCCGCCCCAGCCGCTCGATGTGGTGCTCGTCCTCGCACTCCAGCGCCGCCTGCCCGTACGTCTGCAGGAAGTCCGCGAACACCTCCAGCGTGTGCAGCGGCACGTGCCCGAACACATCGTGGAAAATGTCCGGCTCCGGCAGGTAGTCCATCACCTCCCGCGGCCGGATCAGCACCGTCGTCGGGAACTCCCGCTGCGCCAGGCACGCGAAGAACGCCTTGGCCGGCAGGTACCCCGGCACGCCATAGCTCGCCCACTTCGACTGCGCCTTCAGGAACTTGTTGATCCCGTCCAGCCGTGTGCCCTTCGCGACCTTCACGCCCCCTGCGATCTCGATGTCGCGGTCCAGCACCAGGTCATCCAGCAGCGGCAGCCGGTCGCGGCTCAGCTTGAGGATCTTCATGCCGTCGATGAAAATCCGCGAGACCTGCTTCTCCAGCACCGTCCACCGCCGGTCGAACAGGTCCCGCCACACATCGTGGTTCTCTCGCGTGTACAGGTGGTACTGCTGCGTGATGTAGAACTTGTCCGCGTCGATCTCCGACGCGGGCATCTCCGGCGCCCGGTCCGCCGCGGCCTGCGCCTCCCGAGCCTCCACTCCGTCGATGATGTTGTTGTACCGGATGTCCTGACGCATGCCGAACCTCCTGGGGGCGACCTGCCAACCCCTTCATTATAGATACAGCCGTGCGCACCACCGCCACCCGGGCCCGCGCCTACGCGGAGGCCCGCCCGAAGCACGCCCACGCTTCCGCTTCCGTAACCGCCTGCCCGGGCGCGATCTGCGCCGCCTCCCCGTCACCGGGCCTCCGCCGGTGGACCGCCGCCTGCACGCTGTCCCCGGGGTCGGGCCGCACCACCGGCGCATCCGACCCGAACAACAACCCCTCACCGGGCCTCAACCCCGAGTCGATCAGCTCCCGCAGCGGCAGCACCCGCTCAAGGCGATGGGGCACGTGGCGTTTGAGCGCCTCGATATCTGCCAGGAGGTGGCACGGCTGAACGCTCGCCACGACCCCCAGCCGCGCGAACCGCGCCACATCAGCCGCATCAACCAGCTCGCAGTGCTCGGCCCGCACCCGCGCCCCGCGCACACCTCCGCGCTGCGCCGCCTCCACGCCATCGAGCACCGCGCGCACCGCCCCATCCCCGATCGCGTGAACCGCCAGCCCCACGCCCAGGTGCGCGGTGCGCTCCACCGCCGCCCGCACCGCCGCGGCATCTGCGATCACCTTCCCCTGCGGGTACTCCGGCATCGGGTCCGCGTACGGGTGCAGCATCCACGCCGTCCGGCTGTTGAGCGTCCCATCCGCGAACAGCTTCGCCCCCTCCAGCCTCACCCGTCCCGAGGTGTACGCGCCCGCCCGCCCGACCTCCGCCTCGATCGCCTCCAACGGCGCGAAGAGCCGCACCGACACCGTCAGCTCGCCCGCGCGCTCCATCTCCGCCAGCATCGGCCCCAGCCAGGCCGGCGCGAACAGGTCGTGAACCTCCGTAAACCCATGCCGCGCAAGGTCCTGCACGGCCGCCGGCAGCATCGCCCGCCACTGCGCCCGCGTCGGCTCCGGCGCCGCGTTCCACGCCTGGTACGCCGCCGCTTCCAGCAGCACGCCCGTCGGCTCCCCATCGCTCCCGCGGCAGACTACCCCGCCCGCCGGCTCATCCCCAATCACGCGCGACAACTCCAGCGCCCGTGTGCTCACCGCCACCGCGTGATGATCGAACGACATCACCACGCAGGCCCGGCCCCCGCACGCGCGGTCCATTTCAGCCATCGTCGGCCACCGCCGCTCCTCCCACCCCTCGACGCGCGCCCCCGACGCGAGCACCCACCGGCCTGGCTCCACCCCCCGCGCCGCCCCCGCGAGCAGCTCCAGACACTCCCCCAC
>JAEYTB010000125.1 GCA_023434205.1 Planctomycetota bacterium
GAGCGACGGTGCGACAGGGGGGGAGTGGAGGAGTGGGGGGCCGCGGGGCGAGGGAATGCGGCGGGGGGTGTCAGGTGCGGTTGCGCACAGCGCGGGTGATTGCCCAGCCGATCGCGGCGCCAACGGCGGCGGACGGGACGGAGAAGAGCGGGGACCCGATGATGACGAGTCCGGAGAGTGCGTCTGGAGGGCCGGAGAACTCGGTGATGTAGATAAAGGCGAATGCGGCGAGTGTGACTGCTGCCGCGGGGATTGCGGCGGCGGCGGCTTCCGCGGGGCTACGGGGTTGGATGAATAGCTCGAGGAGACCGAACGCCGCGGCGAAAGGGATGGCGTGGAGACCGGCGATAAAGAGGTAGAGGGGGAGCGAGGAAGAGGCCGATCCGTCGCCGATGGTGGTGACGAGCCCGAGGAGGATGACGGAGAGAACGAGGGCGAGCGCGAAGATGGCGATTGCGTAGAGCCGTCCGGGCCTGCGCTTGCTGAGTCTGGCCCGGTCTGGGCCGGTTGCGCCGCACTCGGGGCAGGGGGCACCGAGGTCGAGGCCTTGGAGTGAGTAGCGGCAGCGGGGGCAGAGCACGGGGAAGGGTACTGCGGCGGCGGGTTCGGCGGTGTTGGCCGCGGTCTGGGGGATCGCTCGGCGGCGCGGGCGCGGTCGAGGGCGCGGAGGATCGTGACCGCGGCGGTGAGCGAGGATTTGTCGGGGTTGGACAGGTGGCGGCGGAGGGTGTTGAGGGCGTCGCGGAAGAGGGTGTGGTGGCAGACCCGGTTGAGGACGGCCTGGAGCTTGTCGAGGGCGTCGAGGCGGCGGGCGACTTCCGGGGTGCAGATGAGGGCGGCGAGCTGGCAGCGGGTGAGGCCGGGCGGGTGCTCGCCGCGGTGGATGGCCTCGGCGAGAGCGTCGAGCTCGCGTTCGGAGAGATGTGCGGGGAGGTCTGGCATGGGCTCTCTACCCAAGGTGCGGCGCACCGGGTTTGTGCGCGCAGGACGCGACTTACGGCGCGGGGTGGTGCGTTTGGGGCTGTGATTCCCGGTGCGAAAAAAAGTTGTGAAAACGTGGGGGTCCCCATCGGAGCGTCACGGTCTGTGCGCACAAAGCCGGTTGAAGGCGCGGGTAGACTGCGGGGGTGAGACGTGGTGGGCTGTCAAGGCTGGCAGATGTGGTGAAGGCGCGGTGGCTGCCGCTGCACGGCACGGTGGGGGTCGTGGTCACGTTCGCGGTCGCGGTGTGGAGCAACACTGGGGATTGGACGCACGAGCGGGTCACGTTTGTTGAGGCGGGCCTGGATACGTGGGTGGTCAGGCACGGGTGGAACGGCGTGAGCGATCGGATCACGGCGGTGTACCTGCCTCCGCTGAACGCGGCGGACATGCGGGCGCGGGTGCCGGTCGAGGTGGTGACGACCGAGCTCGATGAGCGCACGCCGCGGGTGTGGGAGCGGTACCCGGATCAGCTGGTGAACGTGGTGCGCGATCTCTATGCGGAGTATGAGAGCGTGGGGTGGCCGGTGCGGTGCCTGGAGATGGAGCGGGTGAAGTGCCTGCGGACGCGGCTGGTGCGGTCGGAGCGGGGGGTGCTGTCGCTCCGTGGGATGACGATGCCGGCGGCGCCGTTGTACGGGGGGATCGCGGTGAACGGGCTGGTGTTCGCGGCGGGGGCGTGGCTGCTGCACCTGGGGGGCGGGGCGGTGGGGCGGGCCTGGCGGCGGAACTATGCCCGGATGACGCAGAGCTGCCACGGGTGCGGGTATGACCGCAAGTGGATCGCGGCGGGGAGCAAGTGCCCGGAGTGTGGGGCGGGGCCGCCGTGAAGACCCCCTCCGCCTCGCAGAGCCTCGGCACCCCCCCCGCGGAGCCGGGGGAGGAGTGGAGCACCCCCTCCGCCTCGCAGAGCCTCGGCACCTCCTCCGCGGAGCCGGGCGAGGAGTGAAGGCGCGGAGCTGGGGGGAGGAGTGGGGGTGCATCCCGCGTTACGGGATACCGGTACCATTCCCGCCCATGCCGATTTTCCTCCGATGGCTGCTGCGGTTGGGGCCGACGAACCCCATTGCCGTGAGGCTGGTTCAGAACGGCTCACGCCGCACGCGCCACCTCTACATCCGCGGGGTGTACCTGGCGGTGCTGATCGTGGTGCTGCTGTGGCTGATTCTGGCGCTGAGCGCGGGGGGCGGGGCGCTGTCGGTGCGGCAGCTGGCGAGCAACGCCGCGGAGGCGTTCACGAAGGTTGCATACCTGCAGATCTTTTTGATCTGCGTGCTGAGCCCGGTGTTCATGGGGGGCGCGATCGCGCAGGAGGCGAACCCGCGGACGTGGGAGGTGCTGCTGACGACGCCGATGACGGCGGCGGAGATCGTGCTGGGCAACCTGCTGGGGCGGCTGTTCTTTGTGCTGGCGCTGCTGACGTGCTCGATGCCGCTGTTCGCGCTGACGCAGTACTTCGGAGGGGTGCCGGGGTCGGCGATTCTGGCGAGCTACCTGATCGCGGGGTGTACGGCGTTGATGGTGGGGGCGCTGGCGATCTCGCTGAGCGTGTCGCGCCTGGTCGGCAAGCGGGCGTTCTTCGTGTTCTATGTGGCGATCATCTCATACCTGGGCATCACGCTGGCGATTGATGTGGGGCTGCGGCAGGCGAACATGGGGGCGGGGCCGTTCGGGCAGGGGGTGACGCCGATGACGGCGCTCAACCCGTTCCTGTGCCTGTCGGCTCTGCTGAACCCCTCGACGTACCCGAAGGCGACGGAGGGGAGCCAGGTGGGGCCGATGGCGTGGCTGCTGGAGTCGCCGGTGCAGACGTTCTGCATCGGGAGTGCGGTGCTGAGCCTGGTGTTCATGGCGGCGTCGACGCTGACGGTGCGGCTGGGCGGGCTGACGACGCTGGGGGTGGATAGCTCGGGCGTGCCGTGGTGGCGGAAGATGCTGGGGTTGAAGGCGAAGGGGGACCTTCACCGGGCGCCGCGGGCGGTGTGGGTGAACCCGATCGCGTGGCGGGAGGCGGCGAGCCGCAACTCGACGCCGGCGAAGATCGCGCTGCGGTGGGCGTTCCTGGCGGCGGGCATGGCGTTCGGGCTGGGGATCACGGCGGCGTTCCACTTTGAGTGGATCGAGAGCGTGACGCGGTACCAGTTTGTGCTGCTGGCGACGGTGTGGGGCGAGCTGGCGGTGATCGCGCTGGTGGGGATCAACACCGCGGCGACGGCGATCAGCAAGGAGCGCGAGGACGGGACGCTGGACCTGCTGCTGACGACGCCGATCACGGCGGGGGCGTACCTGACGGGCAAGCTGCGCGGGCTGGTGACGTACCTGCTGCCGCTGCTGGCGGTGCCGCTGGGGACGCTGCTGGTGGCGGGGCTTTATGCGCTGTCGGGGCGGACGGACGTGACGGTGCAGGGCGGGGCGACGCTTCCGGGCGTGCTGCCGGAGGCGGGGGTATTGGCGACGATCGTGGTGATCCCGTTCATGGCGTTCTGCGTGATGGTGGGCTTGCAGTGGAGCTTGAAGAGCCGCGGGACGCTGTCGAGCGTGGTGTGGACGGTGGGGGTGG
>JAEYTB010000063.1 GCA_023434205.1 Planctomycetota bacterium
GTACAACTGGGCCCAGGGGCCACCGGGATTGTCGGTGGGGGGGAGCGGCGGCGTGGACTGGGCCCTGCTCGCGGGCGCTGCGGTGCTTGCCTTGGGCTCCCGCGGCCTGTTCAGACGCGCCGAATCCCGTGCTTCGGGCGCAGGACCAACGCGCGCGGGGGGCATTTTCCTTGCCCTGCTGGCGGGGGGTGCCGTGATGTGGGTGCTCGGGGCCTACATCGTCACCGTGCGGGATGCCGCCAGCACCCCGCCGGAGACGCCCCTGGCCGCCTCGCTGCTCGTGGGAGTTGGTGTGTGCTGCCTGGTCGGCGCGCTGTGCGGCCTCATCAACGGCTCGCTCATCGTGGGGCTGAATGTCCACCCGTTCATCATCACCCTCGGCATGATGGCGGTGCTGCGCGGCCTCTCGTTCGTCCTGACCCGCGGCCTGCCCGTCAGCGGCTTCCCTGACTCTTTCACCAAGGGCTTCTTCAAGGCCCAGGTCGGCAGCGTTTACCCGGTCCCGGTCCTGGTCATGCTCGTCGTCGCGGCGGTGGGGGCCTTCGTGCTCGCCCGCACGGTGCTGGGGCGGCACGTGTACGCCATCGGGGGCAACGAGACCGCGGCACGCTACGCCGGGATCCCCGTCGGGCGCGTCAAGGTCGTGATGTACGCGCTGATGGGGATGCTCGCGGGCCTGTCCGCGTGCGTGTACCTGGGGTACCTGGGTGCGGGGTCCTCGGACGCGGGGCAGGGGTACGAGTTGAGCGTCATCGCCGCGGCGGTCATCGGCGGGGCCTCGCTCTCGGGCGGTCGCGGGTCGGCGGTGGGGGCGGTGCTGGGGGCGATCCTCATCCAGCTCATCAACAACGCGATGATCATTCTGGACATCGACACCAACTACACCAACATCGTCATGGGAGCCGCTATCGTGGTAGCGGTGGTCCTGGACCAGGCCAAGTCGCGCCTGGTCCCGGGCGCCAGGTAAGTGCACAGGAGCTTGAGCATGAAGAGCGCGTGGGTGTGTTCCGTCGCGGCGGGCCTGGTGGCCCTGGTCGGCCTGATCACAACGGCGAGCCTCGGCGGCTGCGAGGAAAAGAAGCCCGCGGCGACGACCAGCGCGGGGGAGCCCAAGGCCAGCCCGCGCACGGGCAGCCGCAAGATGACCATCGGCGTCATCGCCAAGAGCAGCACCAACCCGGTGTTCATCGCGGCGCACACGGGGGCCATGGACGCCTGCCGCGACCTGTCCAAGAAGTACAACATCGAGATCGTCTGTAACTGGCAGACGCCCGTCAGTGAGGACGCCCAGAAGCAGGCCCAGACCGTCGAGCAGCTCGTCGCTCAGGGCGTGCACGGCATCTCCATCTCCTGCACCGACGGGACGGTGCTGGAAGGCCCCATCAACGCCGCCGTCGAGGCGGGCGTGACCGTGGTCACCTTCGACTCCGACTCGCCCGGCAGCCAGCGGATGGCCTACTACGGCATCAACGACGTGGAGTGCGGCAAGGCCGTGATGCGCGAGCTCGCCAAGGCCATGGGCAGCGGCGGCGTCGTCGCGATCCTCTCGGGCAGCCAGACCGCACCCAACCTCAACGCCCGCATCGACGGCGTCAAGCAGGAGCTCGAGGCCCTCAAGGACAAGGGCTTCACCCTCAAGCAGGTCTACTACACCAAGGAAACCGCCAACGACGCCGCGAACTTTGTGCAGCAGGTCCAGACCTCCAACCCCGACATCGCCGGCTGGGCGATGGTGGGGGGCTGGCCCCTCTTCACCAAGAACGCCCTCGACAACGTGCCCGCCAAGGTCGTCTCGGTGGACACGCTCCCCGAGGAGCTCGAGTACGTCAAGAGCGGCAAGGTGCAGGCCCTCATCGGCCAGGACTGCTACGGCTGGGGCTACGAGTCGGTCCGGATGCTCGTCGAGAAGCTGGTCGAGGGCAAGACGCCCGAGAAGGTCATCAACAACTTCGAGCTCTCGGTGGTGACCCCGCAGAACGTGGCCGAGTACGAGGGCCTGTGGGACAAGTGGCTCGGGAAGAAGTAAGGCGGACCGCCGCGGCCTGACCCCGCACCGACGTCGAGACCCCCAATGGACGAGCAGGCCGACAACTTCCTCGTCGCCCAGGGCATCTCCAAGCGGTTCGGCGTCACGCAAGCGCTCGACAACGTGACCGTCTCGTTCCGGCGGGGAGAGGTCCACGCCCTGATGGGTGAGAACGGCGCCGGCAAGAGCACGCTGGGCAAGGTGATCGCCGGTCTCCACCGGCCCGACGCCGGCACCGTCACCCTTGACGGACGGGTGCTCAAGCCCGGGTCGCTCCACGACGCCGCCGCCGCGGGCATCCGGCTCGTCCATCAGGAACTCGCCCAGTGCCCCAACCTGTCCGTGGCGGAGAACCTCTGCCTCCACGACCTGCCTCGGAGGATGGGCATCGTCGATTACGGCGAGATGCGGCGGCGGGCCGCTGCGCTCGTCCACAAGCTCGACCCCTCGATCGACGTCGAGGCGCCGCTGGGGCAGCTCTCCCCCGGCAGGCGGCAGATCTGTCAGATCGCCGCGGCGCTGGAGGAGCGGGCCGGCGTCACCTCCGCCCGCGTCATCGTGCTCGATGAGCCCACCAGCTCCCTCTCCGTCGGCGAGGCCGACCGCCTGCTGGAAATTACGCGGGGGCTGGCCGCGGCGGGCATCACCGTGCTCTACGTCAGCCACCGTATGGGCGAGATCTTCGCCGTGTGCGACCGGGTGACCGTGCTGCGCGATGGGCGCTTCGTCGCGACGAGCAACATCCGCGACCTGGACGAGCCGGCGCTCGTGGAGCAGATGATCGGCCGGCGGCTCGAAGCGCCGGCTGCGCCAGGGCGCGAAGGGCAGTCGGAAGACGCCGCGGTGGAGCAGCTCGCCGGCGGCGCGGCCACCGCGACCCCGGGCCGGCCATTGCTGGAAGTCCGCGGCCTCCGCAGCAGCAAGGTCCGAGACGCCAGCTTTCACGTGAGGGCGGGCGAGATCGTGGGCGTCGGCGGCCTGGTCGGGTGCGGGCGGTCAGAGCTCCTCAACGCCATCTTCGGCCTCGACCCCACCGCCCGCGGAACGGTCCTGGTCGATGGTGGCGTAGTCTCCATCGCCAACCCCTCCGGCCCCATCCGCGCCGGCGTCGGGTACGTCCCCGAGGACCGCCGCAACCAGGGGCTCTTCTTCCAGCTCGGCGTGGACGAGAACATCCTGATGCCCTTCATGTCGCGCCTCGCCCGGGCCCTGGGCCTGAGGTCCGCGCCGCGCGAGCACGAGGTTGTGCAGGGCCGCCTGGGCGAGTTCCGCGTCAAGACCGCCTCGCGATCCTCACTGCCCGGCGAGCTCTCCGGCGGCAACCAGCAGAAGCTGCTCATCGCCCGATGGATGGGTCCCAGGACCCGGGTCCTGCTCCTGGACGAGCCCACCCGCGGCATCGACGTGGGCACCAAGTCGGAGATCTACAGGCTCGTGCGCAAGGCCGCGGACGCCGGCGCCGCCGTGCTGCTGGTCTCGAGCGAGATGCCCGAGCTGCTCGCGCTCTCGCACCGCGTGCTGGTCATGGCCGGCGGCCGCGTCACCGGTGAGCTTGAGGGCCCCGCCATGACACAGTCCAACATCCTCCGGCTCGCCACCCGCGAGGAGCCCGCGACCGCTACTTAGTCGCGATCGGCAGCCCGTCGCGTCCCTCCGCGACGGTGCTGCCCCCATCCGTGAGCACATGCACGACGACCCCGCGGGCCGGCCGCCTCAGGTCGCCCTCAAACTTGGCCACGCTGACGGTGACCACGCCGTCGGCGTTCCGGGTCGCCTCATAGGTTGTGAGCAGAAACTCGCCCCGGGTGTAGCCAAAGCCGTCGCCCGCGTCCTCGTACAGCTTCCCGGTGGCCTTGCCATTCTCGTCCAGGTTGACGAACAGCGTCACGGGGTCGAGCGGCTTCTCGTCAACGAACTGGATATCGGGCCCCGCCGCGACGATCGCCCCCGGCCGCACGAACAGGCGCGGGTTGTGGGGCGACCGCGGCCGGAGGAACTCTCTCCACTTGCCCCGGGGCATCGCCGGGGTTCGGTCGGCCTCGGGGGTGACCTGGGCCACCACCAGCACATCGGCCCCGATCAGGAACGCATCGTCCTCCGCCCTGAGGGCAGGGTCCTTTGGGTCTGCAAAGAACAGCGGGCGCGCCACTGGCAGCCCGGTGACATTCGCCTCGCGGAACACCGTGTAGAAGTACGGCAGCAGCGTGTACCGCCGCATCAGCGCCTCGCGGCAGCTCAGCTCCACCTGCGGCCCGAACGACCACGGCTCCTTGTCCCGGTTGTCCTTGCCGGTGTGCCCCCGCGCGAAGGGCAGCAGCGCGCCGAACCCCATCCACCGCGCGAACATCTCGCCGTCGCCGTCCCCGTTGAAGCCGCCGATGTCCGGCCCCGTGAAGGGCTGACCCGAGAGGCCCATGTTGAGCACCATCGGGATCGACATGTCCACGTGCGGCCAGTCGGCGTTGTTGTCCCCTGTCCACGCCGCGGCGTACCGCTGGCCGCCGATGAAGTTCGCCCGGCTCAGCACAAAGGGCCGCTTGTCGGGCACGGCCTTCTCGATCCCTTCGCGCGTCCCCCGCACCATCAGCATGCCGTAGACATTGTGGTAGCGCGCGTGCGTGCCGGCGGCCCTGTCGCCCTGGGGCGTGCCCGCGGGCGTGCGCATGACCGGCTCGCCGCGGTGCAGGTTGTCCTCGGGCATCGTTTTGCTCTTGACGTTGAACACCGCGGGCTCGTTCATGTCGTTCCAGACGCCGGTGATGCCCTGCGCCATGAAGTCCTTGTAGAAGCCGCCCCACCAGTCTCGCACGCGCGGGTCGGTGTAGTCCGGGAACACGCACCAGCCGGGCCACACCTCGCCCTGGTACGTCTCCCCCTTGGCGTTGCGCACCCACACGCCCTGCTCCGTGCCGGTGTCGTAGATCGCCGTGATCCCCGGCCTGGCCTCCGCCTTCACGCCCGGGTCGATCATCCAGACGTTGTGAAACCCCTGCGCGAGCAGGTCGGTGTTCAGCTTCTTGGGGTCGGGGAAGTGCTGCCGGTCAAAGGTGAACACCCGGAACGCGTCCATGTAGTCGATGTCGTACCAGATCACGTCGCACGGGATTTTGCGCAGGCGGAAGTTGGCCGCGATCTCCCGCACCCGCGCCTCGGGGAAGTAGGAGTACCTGCACTGGTGATAGCCGACCGCCCACTTGGGCGGCATCGGCATCCGCCCCGTGAGGTCCGCCAGCGTCGTCACCACCTCCTGCGGGGTGGGCGCATCGATCACGACCACCGGGAAGGACGGCCCCGCCGCGCGGAACACGATCTGGTCCGACCGTGTCGCGCCCGTGTCGATCGTGCAGCGGTACGTCGTGTCCGCCAGCACGCCGAACGCGGTCCCGTCCGGCCGCACCGCCAGCACCCACGGGTGCGACTGGTACAGCGACTCGTTCTTCTCCGTGTAGCCGTAGGCGTCGGTGTTCCAGGTGACGACCTTCCGCCCGTTGCGCAGCAGCGGCCCCGCCACCTCGCCCGTGCCGTAGAGCGAGGTGCCCTCCTCGATCTGCACCGTGGCCGCGTGCGTGCCGTCGTCGAACGCGGCGAAGCCCAGATTGACCGCCGTCCGCGGGGGGTGCGGCGTCGGGGCGACGGTCTCCAGGAGTGCGTACGAGGGCAGCGCTTCCCGGCGGGCCTGCTCGCTCTCATAGAACCGCACCGCGTTGGTGGCCAGACTCTCGCTGACGATCTGCCCCAGGGCGGGCCCCGCCAGGAACACCCCCGCCGCGAGAGCCAGCCGCCCCAGCACCATCCACGCGCGTGAACAAGGTCCGATCATCATCGCCTCCATCGTGAGCACGAGAGAGTAGCGGACCGCCGGTCACCGGGTTCCCCCGGGCGGGCGCCCGGGGATCAAACACGGTTTTCGTTGCATTGGCCCGCGGCCATGCGATACTCGCCCGCTGACCCACGAATGATGGAACGGTGCCCCTGCGCGCCGCCAGGGATCTTCTCATGACCAAGCCTTGCCGCTCTGCCCTGCTCTTCATCCTGCTCGCCGGGGCCGCCCCCTCCGCCCTCGCCCAGAACTGGGATGAGAACCCCGAGCCCATGCTCCAGTGGTTCGAGTGCCGCTGGCAGGACATGGAGCACCGCATGAGCGACTTCTTCGCCGCGGGCTACGGGTCCGCCTGGCTGCCCCCGCCCTCGCGGGGCTACATGCCCCCGACCAACCCGAACCAGAACAGCAGCTCCGCGGGCTTCGACGTTTTCGACCGCTTCGACCTGGGCCGGCCCGGCGCGAACACCGCCTACGGCACCGAGGCCTCGTTCGGCGCCGTCGTCGCGGAGTTCCACCGGGCCAACGGCCAGGTGTTCGTGGACGCAGTGCTCAACCACAACGCCGGACGCCAGACCGGCGTGCAGTTTCAGCAGGAGGGCGGCTACCCCGGCTTCTGGATGGCCCCGACCTCCCCGATCACGAACAAGACTCCCACGAGCAACTGGGGTGACTTCCACGCCGGCAACGCCAGCGGCTACCTCCAGAGCGAGAACCCCAGCGGCTCCAACTACTGCCTGCTGCGGGGCGACCTTGTCGCGCTGGTGGACATCGACCAGACCTCCAACAACTGGTTCATCCGCCAGCCCGTCGCGCCGCACGCCCAGAACATCCCCGGCGGCACCTACTTCAACCGCATCGACGCCAACAACGCCCGCTTCTACCCCGACCAGGCCCTGGGGACCGACGTGGTCAACAACCCGGGCATGTTCTTCGCCGGGCCGCTCAACACCGGGATCTTCGCCCCGCCCTGCGATGTGCCCGCACGCAACGAGCCAGCGAACAACCTGAGCTTCGGCCGCTTCAACACCGCCAACCCGATGGCCGGCGACCCCATCCCCGAGAACGCCACCGCCTACCTGCTCCGCTGGACGCAATGGATGATGGACGTTCAGAAGGTCGACGGCTTCCGCATTGACGCCATCAAGCACACCCCCAGCTGGTTCTGGGACACCTACTACGACTCGGTCGTCCACAACCGCCGCCGCACGCCCGACGGCCGCATGGTCACCGCCTACAGCTTCGGCGAGTGCGTCGAGGGCAACGACTTCACCTTCGACCGCTACATCCGCAAGCCCAACGGACGCACCAGCGGCCGATCCGCCGCGGGCGACGCCTTCGGCAACCGCGACGCCCTCGACCTCAACGGCGCCGGCCAGATCCGCAACCTCATCGGCGCCGGCGGCACCGGCAGCTGGAACACCGTCACCGCCTCACACCTGGACAACGTGGATGACGGCTTCAACAACGGCTCCATCGGCGTTACGCACATCTTCAGTCACGACAACGGCTCGGCCGGCGACGGCGGCAGCGCCCCGCCCATGCCCACCAACCGCCAGCAGGGCTGGTACGCCCACGCCTACATGCTCTTCCGCCCCGGCCAGAGCGAGGTCTACTACAACTCCCGCGGCGTGGTCCGCACCGGCAGCGGCTTCTACCCCCGCCAGGGCGTCCCCGTCTCCCTCGGCGCCAACAACGCCACCAACGCCCTCGAGCCCGCCATCACCACCCTCGTTCAGCTCAGCAACGGCCTCGCCCGCGGCGAGTACACCCCGCGCTGGCAGGACAACGACGTGCTCATCTTCGAGCGCCGCACCAACGTGGGCGGCGGCACGTATGTCTCCAACTGTCTCGTCGGGCTCAACGACAGCTATTCGTCCGGCTTTGACTCGCGCACCGTCAGCACCAGCTTCCCACAGGGGACGCGCCTCGTGGAGCTGACGGGCAACGCGACCAACAGCACGGTGGACCCCAGCAACGACATCTTCGACGTGGTGACCGTCGGCGCGGGCGGGTCGGTGACGATCCGCGTGCCGCGGAACGCGAGCAGCGCCGGTGAGCACAACAAGGGCTACGTGGTCTACGCGCCCGCCATCCCCGGCGGCACGCTCGAGTTGACCAACGTCTCCTCGATGCTCCCCAGCCAGCTCGGCAACGCCGCCGTCCCGCCGTGGCGGCGACGGGTCACGCCCGTGCCGGTGATCAGCGCGTCCTCGTTCCAGATCCAGCTCACCACCGTCAACGGCGACCCCGGCGCCGGCAGCAACGCCAACGCCGACGACAACGCCCTGTTCCGCATCAACCAGGGCTTCCGCGACTTCAATGGCAACGGCATCACCGACATCCCGCACACCAACGCCGTCGTCCCCGGTTTCGAGGAGTTTTTGACGGTCCGCCAGCCCATGGCCGGCACCGCGAACACCAACGGCCAGTACGCGCAGACCATCGATGCCGGCCTCCTTGAAGAGGGCATGAACTACATCACCGTCGCCGCCTTCCGCAAGCGCAACGCGGGCGACCCGCCGCTGTTCCGCGAGTTCCGCCAGGCCGTCTACATCGACCGGCTCGACCCCACCGCCACCTTCATGAACCCCGGCCAGATCCCCGAGGTCTCCCAGTGGCAGTTCCTCGCCCGGGCCAACGACCGCACCGTCACGCGCGTCCACCTTATCCTCAACCCCCTCTCCAGCCCCAACCCTCTCTCGCTTGCGAACACGTCCAATCTAGCGGCGCAGGACGACCGCTTCGACTGGTCGCGGACGCTCACCGGCATCCAGCCCGGCGAGAACACCGTGCTCATGTGCGTCTTCGAGGAGAGCGGACGCGGCGTGGCCACCACCCACACCTTCCTCGCCAGCAACTGCGGCACCGCCGACTTTGACGGCGACGGCGATGTGGGCACCGACGCCGACATCGAGGCGTTCTTCGCCTGCCTCGCCGGCAACTGCTGCGCCACGTGCCTCCCCGCCGGGGCCGACTTCAACGGCGACGGCGATGTGGGCACCGACGCGGACATCGAGGCCTTCTTCCGCGTGCTCGCCGGAGGCGCCTGCTAAGGCTCGACGGGCGTCACCACGTAGCCGTACGCGGGCACGCTGTACGCCAGGCCGGCCCCCGCGCCGACCTCGCCCCCCGTCAGGTTGACCGCCACCTCGAGCGCCTGCTCCTCATGCACGCGCCGGAACCGCCACACCCCCGGGTGCCCGCTCTCCAGCGGCTCGTACCTTCCGCGCCGCAGCGCGATGTTCTCGCGCCGCAGCGCGATCAGCGCCCGGTACGCCTCCAGCAGCGAGCCCTCCACGCCCTGCTGCTCCTCCACGCTGCGCCCGTCCCGGTCGCGGCTGTACTGCGCGGCGACCGTGCGTGGGTCCAGCGAGTGGTACCGCGTCATCGGCGCACCCTCCTCCGTGAGCCACTTCATGGGCTCGCGCCGTGGGATGTCGTTGGAGTCAGACCCGAACTTGCCCGCCCTGCCCAGCATCCCGATCTCGTCGCCGTAATAGATCACCGGCGGGAAGGGCTGGAGCAGCAGCACCGCCGCCGCGGCCTTCGCCCGCCCGGCCTTCCCCGGCTCGTCCGCACGCACCTCCGACGCGACCCGGTCCACATCATGGTCCCCGATGATCGCCAGCAGGGTGCGGCCTTCCGGCACCGCCTTGAGCCCCGCCGCCATCGACGTGTACAACTTCTCCGCGCGCTCCTCCCGCAGCGCATCCCTCGCGGCGAATTCAAAGGGCTTTGTGAACGCCGCGTCGTGCGCCGCCAGCAGGTCCGTGCCCCACGTCTCCCACTTCGCCTGCTCCGCGAACGTCAGCACATCCGGCTTGACGGCCAGCAGCCCGCGCTTCCACTCCACCCAGAACTCGGTGTTGTACCCCCAGCCGCCCGGGGCGACCTTCCCCTGCGGTGCGTACGTGCTCCACACGTGGTCCAGTCGGAACCCCGCCACGCCGTCCGAAGCGTCCCCATCCCCGTTGGGGTCGAGCCAGCGGCGGGCCCAGTCCTGCACCACCGCCCGCGGCCCGGGCCGGCGCAGGTCCCAGTTGACGAACCGCACCGTGCCGCCCGTCCACGTCTTGAAGCTGTACCCAAACGGCTTCTCCCGCGCCGCATCGCTGAACGCGAAGAAGTCTCGGAACGGGCTCTTCTCATCCGTGCGCGCGGATTCAAACATCGGCGTGTCCTGGTTGAGCCCGTACACCACGAAGTCGATGTAGACCCTGATCCCCCGCTCCCGCGCCGCCTCCACAAACGCCCAGAACTCCGCCTCCTCCCCGAACCACGGGTTCACACCGTCCGCAGGCCCGTGCTGGTAGCCGTGGTAGGCCGGCGATGGGAAGATCGGCGTCATCCACACGCCCGTGATCCCGAGTTCGTCCAGGTACGCCAGCGAGTCCTTCATCCCCGCGAAGTTGCCGAAGCGGTGCTCGCCCGCAACCGCCGGCACCGAGGCCTTGGCCTCGCCGTGCCGCCACGCGATCGGCATGATCTGGTACAGCACCTCATCCCGCGCATCAAACCCCGAGGGCAGCAGTGGGGCGGGCTGGGCCGTCTGCCCCACCGCCCCCGCCGCCAGGCCGAGCACGCCGACCGCCGCGTACAGACTGTGAACCATGGCCGCAGCCTAGCACGGCTCGCCCCTCCCGCAGCGCGTACATTCAGCCGATGCCCCGGCCCCCCAAGACCCCGCAGCAGCGCCGCGATGAATCCCTCGCCCAGGCCCGGTCGCGCGCCGTCACGGTCCCCTCCGGCCTGCCGTTGCTGGAGTCCGAGGCGGACGCCGGCGGCCGGACCGACGATGAGCTCCGCGCCCAGGTCCTCGCCAACGCGCTCTTCTGGCTCCGCGCTGTCTACGCCAGCCGAGCCATGCCCCACGCCGACTTCCTCCGCGCCATGGAGCCCGTCCGCGACGCCGCGGAACCCGCCCTCGCCGAATCCCATCGCGCCTTCATCGACGACCCCTCGCCCGGCCCTGACGAGGTCGCGAACGCCGCGTGGGCGATCGAGGGGGTCGCCACGCTCCTCTGGGCCTCGGGCCTCACCCGCGACCTCCCCTGGCCAGACCAGCCCTGCGACCCCGGTGCGCTCGAGCCGTCCGTGGAACGGGTGCTCGCCGGCTCACCCCTCAAGCGCAGGCCAACCTCCGACCTGCTCGACCAGGCCGACCTCCACTATGTCCTGCTGGGCGCGGTCGTGCGGGGCAAGGTCCCGGGCGTGGACGGGTCCATCGTCTACGAGCGGTCCCGCGCCCTGGGCTGGCTGGTGCAGCCCGATGTGGACTGGGACGACGTGGACATGACCACCTGAGCCCCGCGCGAGCCGACGCGGGGTTTTGGTTAGGATCATGCCCGCATGAAGCTCGCGCTCCACTGGAAAATCCTCATCGGCCTGGCCCTGGGCATCACCATCGGCCTGGTCCTCAACACCTTCGGCGGCTCCATCCGCGCCGCCGCGGCAGGTCCCGACGGCGCCCCGACCCTCGCCACAGGCGCCATCGACTTCATCGTCAACCTCAACCTCGTCCTCGGCGACCTCTTCAAACGGTCGCTCCAGTTCATCGCCGTCCCGATCATCCTGTTCGCCATGATCCTCGCCGTGGGCTCGCTGGGCGACCTGCGCACCCTGGGGCGACTGGGCTCCAAGACCATTGGCCTGTTCATGGTCACGGCGTTCATCAGCGTCACCGTGGGCCTCGCGCTCGTGAACATCATCCAGCCCGGCGGCTCGCGCTTCATCAGCGATGAATCCCGCGCCGCCCTGCTCGCCTCAACGCAGACCGGCACCGCCGAACGCGTCATCACCGCCTCCAAGTCCACCCGCATCTGGGACCTCGTCCGCGAGGTCATGCCCACCAACCCCTTCGACGCCCTCTCCCGCGGCGACATGCTCCAGGTCGTCGTCCTCGCCCTGATGCTGGGCGTCGCCCTCAGCCTGCTCCCCAAGGAGCGCTCCCGCCCGGTCATCGCCGTGGTCGAGGGCCTCAACGAGGCGTTCATCTCCATCGTCCGCGCCATCATGCGGGTCGCCCCCGTCGGCGTCTTCTGCCTCATCGTGCCCATCGTCGCCAACCTTGGCTTCGACGTGCTCGTCTCGCTGGGCGCCTACTGCGTGACGGTGCTGCTCGGCCTTGCATTCATCCAGTTCATCCTATACCCAACCGTGGTCCGGCTCTTCTCGCGTGTGCCGCTCCGCACCTTCTTCCGCGGCATCGCCCACGTCCAGATGGTCGCCTTCAGCAGCAGCAGCTCCGCCGCGACGCTCCCCGTCACCATGGAGGCCGTCCGCACCAAGCTGGGCGTGCAGCGGGATATCGCCAGCTTTGTCTGCGCGATGGGCGCCAAGATCAACATGGACGGCACCGCCCTCATGCAGGCGATCGCCACCGTCTTCCTCGCGCAGTTCTACTCGATCGAGCTCTCGCTCATGCAGCAGGCCTCGCTCGTTTTCACGGCGGTCTTCGCCGCCATCGGCTCGCCCGGCATCCCCTCGGGCGGGATGGTCATGCTCGTGGTCGTCCTCCGCTCCGTGGGCGTCCCGGGCGAAGGCATCGCCATGATTCTCGCCGTGGACCGCGTGCTGGATATGTGCCGCACCGTCGTCAACGTGACCGGCGACGCCGCGGTGGCCGTCGCCGTGGCAGGGACTGAGTCACAGCCGCCCGCCACGCCGGAGGAGCCGCCGACGGCCGATCAGCCCCGCCCGGGGCACTGAAGCTTCCCAGAGAGCGAGCCGCTACCGCCGCGCCGCGCGGCTGCGCCCGCCCGACTTGCCGGACCCGGACTTGGCGCCGGACCCGCGCCCCGAGCCTCCGCGCGAGCCGTTCGCCCGGCTGCCCGCCATCGCACGGTTCGACGACCCCGCCCGAGACGACGAGCCGCCCGCGCGCTTGGACCGGCCTCCCTCGGCCCTCCGCGAGCCGCCGCCCTGAGAGCCAAAGCCGTTCCCATACTCGTCATCGTCCCCGCCCGAGCGGGTCGGTGCGTTGGGCAGCAGCTCGCCCTCGCTGATCTGCGTCAGCTTCTCGTCCGTCGCGGACTCCTCATCAAGCGTCTGCTGGAGCAGGTCCACAACCTCCGACTCCCCGCACCGCTCCGCCAGCGTCCGGGCCGTGCCGTAGCCGGAAATCTCGTAATGCTCGATCCGCTGCGCCGCGGCGATGAGACCCGCATCGATCACGCCCTCCTCGCCGTCGCCCTCCAGGAACTCGCTGCCCTCTTCGATCAGCCCCTCCATCCCCTTGCACTTGTGCCCGCCCAGCTTGATGCCCATGGATTCGCCGATCTGCTGGAGCCGCTCGACGTGCGTGCGGGTCTCCTCGGCGTGGGACTCAAACGCGTCCTGAAGCGAGGGCGAGCTGGACGCGCGGGCCATCTTGGGCAGGGCCTTGAGGAGCTGGCCCTCGGCGCTGTACAGGTCGCGGAGCTGCTGCTCAAGCAGGGATTCAATGCTGTCAAACTCCATGGGAGGGTCCTCTCGGTAAGGGGTTAGACCTTGAGGTTGACAGCGAGCGGTGAGGGGTGGCTGAAGGGTCAGTGAACCACCGCGGCACAAAAGCACAACCCCCGGGCGAGTTCGCCCGGTGGTCGCATGGAATCTGTCAGAGGTTCAGGGCTGCTCAGTGCACCAGGTTCGTCGCTGCCTCGATGGCCTCGACCACCTGCCGCACCTGGAAGGGCTTCTTGAGGAAGCTGTCGTACCCGGCCAGCCGCAGGGCCTGCGCCTGGCCGTCGGTCAGCTTGCTGCTCATGCCCACCAGCTTCGTGAACTGGAGCTGCTCGTTCTTCCGCACGCTGTCCGCGAACGCCTTCGCGTCCGCCTCACCCAGGTGGATGTCCAGCAGCACCACGTGCGGCTTGAAACGCTCGCACACCATCCCCGCACTAAACGCCGAGGTCGCGGTGTGGATCTCGTACGACGTCTGCTCGGTCAGGATCTTCTCCAGGGTCTCCACGACCTCCTTCTCGCCGTCCACGATCAGGACGCGCGTGCGGCCGGAGGTCAGCCCCTCCAGCGGGATGCCGTGGGCCCGCATGAACTTCATCAGCTCCGCGCTGGGGATCCGCCGGTCGCGCGAGCCGGGGATGCGGTACCCCTTGAGGGAGCCCGAGTCGAACCACTTGGAGACCGTCCGGGGGGCGACGTTGCAAATCTTCGCGACCTCGCCGGTGGTCAGAACTTCCTTGTCAAACGCCATATCTCACCTCGGGGGTAACACACTCAGGGGTCCGGGCCCGGCTCCTCCGCCGGACCCTCGTCGTGTGAGGGATCGGGCGGATGGGAGGGCTGATTCAGCCGTAGGGGTGTTTCTGGAGCGAGATACCGGTTATGGGAAGCACCCACACCCACCCAGCCCACCCCCGGGCCAGCGGACCTGCTGTTTCCCTAACTTCCCGGGTCACCGCAACACCGGCCCCGCCGTCCGCGAACCAAGTTGACGCCCTTTGCCACGTTCCAGTAGAGTGCGGGGCTTGGGCGGGGCCCGGTACGGCGTGGGGATGGACTCCACGCCGAGGGGTTGGGCCGCTTTGTTCGTTGGTTGAGGAGCCGCTTGTGACCAATCGCTGCGCTGTCGCTGCCACCAAAGGCCGGGGCTTCCTGGGCCTGCCGGCGTTGACCATCCTGTGCCTCGTGAGCGTGGTGGGTTCCACCGCCGGAACCGGGGCTTACGCCCAGGCCGCCACCGAGCCCCAGGAAACGACCGGGGCCCGCAAGCGCTCCGACGCCGCCCTCCTCGAGGACTTCATCCACTTCACCAAGGTCCGCAACTACGAGGCGACCGCCAACGCCGCCCAGGAGCTGCTCGACCGCAACCTCGGCAACGCCGCGATCGTCAAGCTCGTGGAGAAGGACGCCGCGACCCGCCGCCAGTTCGACGAGGCGGTTCAGGTCGCCATCCAGAACCCCGTCTCCCGCCCCGCCGCCGCGGGCCTCCAGACCGCCTTCGAGAAGGGCCAGCTCGAGCGGGCCCGCAACGCCGACCAGATCACCCAGAACATCAAGGACCTGACCGGCCCCGCCCGGGCCCAGATGCTCGCCCGCGCCCGCCTCATCGAGGCCGGTGAGTACGCGATGCCCCAGCTCCTGGACGCCTACCTCGACCGCAACCAGGCCGCCGTCCACCCCCGCCTCCAGCAGGTCTTCCGCGAGATGGGCCGCCAGGCGATCGTCCCGCTCGTCACGGCCATGATGAAGGTCGGCCCCAACGAGCAGGAGCGCATCGCCGACCTGCTGGGCCTCATGCAGTACCGCACCAGCATCCCCTTCCTCGCCGACCTCGCCTCCACCACCAATGTTGACGCCGTCCGTTCCGCGGCGAACCGCGCCGTCGAGAACCTCGGCGGCGCCATGGGCAACACCGCCGACCTCTACCGCAGCCTCGCCGAGTCCTACTACGACGAGAAGAGCGAGCTCACCAGCTTCCCCGGCGAAGACCACCAGCTCCTCTGGACCTACGACCCCAGCGGCGGCCTCACCATGACCGCCATCCGCACCCCCGTCTACCACGAGGCCATGTCCATGGCCCTCCTCGAGCGGGGCCTGGCCCTGGAGGCCATGGCCGGCCCTCCCAACCCCGACACCCTCGCCCTCTGGATCGCCTCCAACTTCTCCCGCGAGATCGACGCGCCCAAGGACTACGCCAACCCCGCCTACGCCGCGGGCCGCCGCCCGGCCATGTACTTCGCCGTCGCCTCCGGCGCCGAGGTCTCACAGCGGGTCCTGGCCCGCGCCCTGGACGACCGCGACACACCGCTCGCCCGCCAGGCCCTCGCCGCGGTCGAAGAAACTGCCGGCGGCCACAACCTCTGGAACAGCGGCGGCCGCATGCCCCTGCTGGAGGCCCTGACCTACCCCAGCCGGCGCGTGCAGTACGAGGCCGCCCTCGCCCTCGCCAAGGCCCAGCCCCAGAACGCCTTCGCGGGCTCCGACCGCGTCGTGCCCGTGCTGGCTTCCAGCATCCGCGGCGCCACCTCCCAGTTCGCCGTCGTTCTGACGCCCGACGCCGAGACCTACCAGGGCATGCGCCGCACGCTCACGAACATGGGCTACACCGTCCTGCCCCAGGGCCGCACCCTGTCCGAACTCGCCCAGCCCATCGCCGAGGCCCCCGCGATCGACCTGATTGTGACCATGGGCCTCAACGGCGAGCGCGTGCCCGCGGTGATCAGCGAGGTCCGCGCCGGCAACAAGACCGCCGCCACCCCCGTGCTCGCCCTCACCAACGCCGAGTCCTACTCCACGCTCCGCCACCGCTACGTGAGCGAGGCCTCCATCGCCGTGCGTCAGGTCGGCATCCCCGATGACGCCCTGACCCGCACCATCCAGGACCTCCTCACCGCCTCCACCGGCGGCCCCGTGACCGAGCAGGAAGCCCGGAGCTACGCCAACCGGTCGCTGGCCGCGCTCCGCGACCTCGCCGTGTCCAATAACACCGTGCTGAGCATCTCCGACGCCGCGATCCCGCTCATCGCCACGCTGAACGACACCAACTTCGCCAGCCGCCCGCAGGTCGCCGAGATCCTCTCCTACATCCCCCAGGAGCGCGCCCAGCGGGCCATCATGGAGGCCGCCATGGCCGCCACCGGCAAGGACCGTGTCTCGTTCCTGGGCATGGTGGCCGATTCCGCCAAGCGCCACGGCAACCTCCTCGAGGTCCGCGCCGTCGCCTGGGCCGTCGATCTCGCCGCCAAGGGCAACGACGAAGAGGCCACCGCCGCCGCGGCCCTCATGGGCGCCCTCAACCTGCCCAACGCCGAGCTCGTCGGCCTGATCGCCCAGAAGAAGTAAACGCCCGTCCCATACCGACCACACCGGCCCCCGCCCGAGCGGGGGCTTTTTTCTTTCCCGCCCCGCCCATAACCGCGTTGCCCCGCACCGCCGCGCCCGGGAGGCCGTTCAAGTCGGCACAGGCGGACCCGTGCCATCGCGTTGCGCGGTTGTGCATGAACGTGCTGAATGTGAAGGTCGATGGTGAAGTCGTCCACGCTCGCCACGGCAAGTCCGCGGCACGCGCGGGCGCCGGCGGGACGGTTCCCGCCGTGCGACGTGGTGAAATGCGGGGGAGGACGTCCCCCTCGCAGTGTGTGTGTTGTGTTTGGAAGGAGTTACCGCATGCGGAACCGTAGCAAGAAGGCCTTTACGCTGGTCGAAATCCTGATCGTGGTCGTGATCCTGGGCATCCTGGCGGCGATCGTCGTCCCCCAGTTCACGAACGCGACCCAGGACGCTCAGACCGGCAACCTGCGCGCTCAGATCAAGAGCCTGCAGAACCAGATCGAGCTCTTCAAGGCTCGCACCAACTCGTACCCGGACCTCGTGGCCAACGGCTGGGATCAGCTCATTGACCCCAACGGCGACGGCATCTTCGACGATGGCTACATCAAGAAGGCGCCCAAGAACCCCGCGGCCCCCGCGGCGGTCCAGGAAGTCGTCGCCGCGGCCGCTGCCGCGACCTGCGGCTGGCACTACGACGTCAACACCGGCACGCTCGGTGCGACGTACTACGACGAGGCCCTGGACGAGCTCACCCCGGGCCAGCCCTAACTTGATCTGATCACCAATCACGCGGGTGGGGCTGAAACACGCCCCAGCCGCGCTTCCCCAACGCGATGAGGTCCACACCTATGCACGAACCTTCCCCCCGCCGGCGCAGCACGGGCTTTACCCTCGTCGAAATCCTGATCGTGGTCGTGATCCTGGGCATCCTCGCCGCGATCGTGGTGCCCCAGTTCAGCAGCGCCACCAGTGATGCGCAGCGGTCCGCCGTGCAGGACCAGGTCAACAAGGTCCGCAAGGCCATCGCCATCTACTACGTCCGCAGTGGCAACGTGTATCCCAACATCGTCCCCGGGCCCGGCGCCACCAGTTGGGGTGAGATCGGCCCCGGCACCTCCTACATGCGCACCCCGCCCGCCAACCCCTGGGTCGGCGGGCCCAACGCCACCGTCATCATCCACGGCACCGGTCCCGACGCCGCGTACCAGACCACCCACGGCTGGATCTTCAACCCCGCCACCGGCCAGGTCTGGGCCGGGAGCTGTGACGACGACGACGTCCCCCTGCCCCGCCCCTGATTCCTACCGGCGGGCCTCATCGGCCCCTCGTTTTTCGCCGATGCACACGTAGCCACGAGGAGCCTCCCATGCACACCGCCCGCCGCAACCAGCGCCGCTACACCAACGCGGCCCTCACCGTCATCGCCGCACTGCTCGGCCTCAACGCCCTGAGCAACTCCGACCTGCTTGCCCCCAGCGCCGCCCACGCCCAGAGCGGCGAGGACGGCCTCGTCAGCGCCGCCGAGCAGCGCAAGGTCATGATCGCCGAGCTGCGCAACCTCAGCAGCCGCATCGAGCGCCTCGAGACCACCATCGCCCGCGGCGTGAACGTCAAGGTCACCGACATGCCCGCCGTCCGCCTCGCGGACCCCAGCCAGATGTCCGACGCCCGCGAATCGCGCGAATCACGCGACTCGCGCGACACCCGCAAGTCCAGGTAACGGTGGGGGGAGGAGACTTCATGCGACCCCGCCAGACCCGCAGCCCGAGCCGCGCCTACACCCTCATCGAGGTGCTGGTCGTGGTCACCGTGCTCGGCATCGCCGCGGCGATGGTCATCCCCAGCATGTCCCAGGCCAGCGTGCTCCGCGTCCAGGGTGCCATCCGCACGCTCGTCGCCGACATCGCCATCGCCCAGTCCGACGCGATCGCCTACCAGAAGGGCCGCGCCATCGTGTTCTTCAACGATCCACCCGGCCCGCGCTACGTCGTCTGCGAGGTCAACGGCGCGACCCTGGACCTCGCGGTGGACAAGATCAGCGAGCAGAGGCTCGGCGGCGAGCAGTTCGGCTTTGCCACGTTTGAGAACATCAACCTGCCCTTGAACATGATCGTGATCGATGAGCTGGGCGGGCCGGTCATGGCGCCGGATGATCCCACCCCAGCGCCCGAAGGTTCGATCGACATTGTCGACTCAACCCAGCGTTTCCGTGTCAATATTGAGGCGTACACCGGGAAGGTGAGCGTCACCTCGCACCCGCGATAGGAGTCCGGCGTCATGGCGTGTGGAACCAAGGCGTGCAGCACGACCGTCCGATCGATCACCTGGGGCCTCGTGCTCACAGGCTCGGTCGCCCTGCTCATCTGGGCCAAGCTCCGCCTCGTGACGACGGTCCCCCGGACGGCCTACGCCGACCCCGACGCCGTGCAGGTGGACCCCGCCCCCGCTGGCGATCAAACGCCGGCTCAATCGCCCGACCAGTCGCCCGAACCCTGAGCTACCGTGACCGGGCCGCGGCGCGGTAGGATGGGGCCGTGAGCCGCGGCCCCGCCCAACCCCTGGTCACCTCCGACCTCAGCGAAGAGTTCAACGCCCACACCCAGGCCCTGCTCCGTGAGCGGTTCATCTGGTTCTCCGGGACCATGGCCGTCTTCTGCTCGCTGGTGCTGCTGGTCATGCTCCTGGCCGGCCTCGCGGCCCTGCTGACCGACCCCGCGATGTCCGGCCCGGTCCAGGCCATCTCGAAGAATCTCAGCACCCCCTGGCAGTCGATCCTCACCTGGTCGTTCATCCTCACGCTCTGCGGGGCCTACGCCTCCTGCTTCTTCCTCGCCAAGCTCAACAAGATCCGCGCCGACCGCATCCTCACCACCAGCTACCTGCTCGTCATGGCCGACGGCCTGCTCCAGGTCAGCATGGACTGGGCCCGGGCCCCCGGCTCGCCCGGCCTGCTCGCCGTGATGATCTCGCACATCGTCGCCTGCTCCTTCCTCCCCTGGACGGCCGCGCAGGCGCTCCGGCCCATCGTCCCCGTGCTCAGCCTGCACCTGGTCCTCGCGCTCATCCTGACCAAGGACATCTCCGCCGCGGGGGTCATCTTCCGCCTGCTCTTCACCGGCGTGATCGCCCTGCCCGGCGTGCTGATCTGCTGGATCCGCCACTCCCGCCGCATGGAGGAGTTCAAGCTCGCCTTCTTCCAGCGCCGCTACGGCCAGGTCCGGCGCGAGCTCTTCGACGCCCGAAAAATCCACGAGGCCCTCTTCCCCGTCCCCATCCAGGACGGCCCCGTGCAGTTCTCGTACTTCTACGAGCCCATGCACCAGATCGGCGGCGACTACCTCTACGCCGCCTGCGCCGCCCCCGGCAAGCCCGTCAATATCGTCCTCATGGACGTCACCGGCCACGGCATCCCCGCCGCCCTCACCGTCAACCGCCTCCACGGCGAGCTCCAGCGTCTTTTCGCAGAGAACCCCGACATCACGCCCGGGCAGGTGCTCTCCGCGCTCAACAAGTACGTCTACCTCACCCTCGCGGACCACGCCGTGTTCATCACCGCCCTCTGCCTGCGGTTCAACCCCTCCGCCGACACCGTCGAGTACGCCAGCGGCGGGCACCCCACCGCCTACCTCCGCGCCGTGGACGGCACCATCCATGAGCTGCCCTCCACCGCCCTCATGCTCGGCGTCAGCCCATCCCAGGAGTTCGATCCCGCGCAGGCCACCATCCCCTTCCAGGAGGGAGACTCCGTCATCGCCTACACCGACGGCGCCCTCGAAGCCCGCAACGCTGAAGGCCGCATGATCGGCCTCCGCGGCATGCAGCGGATGGTCGCCTCCAAGCACCAGGTCCGGCCCGGCGGCTGGCCCATGGAGATGATCCGCGCGGTCGAGGCCCACCGCAAGGGCCCGCCCAACGACGACACGCTCGTGATCGAGGTCTTCCGCCCCATCGGCATCCGCACCGACATGCCCACCCGGATCGGCGCCGCTACCCCTTCACGCCCTCAACCCGTGTAGGGTCGGTGTACTTCGTGAGCGCCTTCTCCAGGTCCACGCCGTGGATGTTCGCCAGCGTGGTGAGCCACGCGATCACGTCCGCGAACTCCTCTTCCAGGTTGGCCCGCTGCTCGGCAGTGGGGGACTTGCCCGGCGCGTTGTCCTGCAGGGCGGTGGCCAGCTCGCCCACTTCCTCGATCAGCCACATGAACGTCCCCGGCGTGCCGCGGGCAGAGTCGGTGGCGTAGTAGCGGTCCCGAATGAGCTGCTGGAAGCCGGAAAAGGTGATCATGCGGGAGGATAGGGCCGGGCTCCGGGGGCCCAGTGGCATCCCGAGGACTACCCGATTAGGATTTGTCGATGCAGGGCAAAGAGCAGATCGAAGCCTACCGACGAATGCCCCAATCGGAGCGTTGGCGCCTCGTCGAGATCCTGATGGATGACGCCTGGAACTTTCTGAAGCAGCTGCCCCCAGAGGAGGCGCGCAGGCGCCTTGCGATCGACCAGAGATTGCACGACGAGTCGGACCGAAACATGCTGGAGCACCTTCGGAGAGTTTCGTGACCGACCTCCCGGCGCAGCGTGTGCTCCTTGAATGCGTCGCTGTCATTGACCAACAGGGAATCTCATACGCCGTGATGGGGGGGTTTGCCGTTCGCGCATGGGGCATCCCCCGACCGACGTTCGACGCGGATGTAGCTGTCGTTGTCAATGGCGAGCAGTGGGCCGCGTTGCTGAGCAGCCTCGAAGCGGAAGGCTTCGACGTTCCGTCTGAGCACTCAACCGGATTTCTGGACAAGCTCGGCCCCTTCCAGAAGGCCAAGGTCAGTCGGTTCTACGAAGGGTTCGTTTGGAGCACCGACCTCTTTATAGTCGGGGATAGCTTCCTTGAGTCCGCCGTTTCGAGGGCGCGCCGAGCGGTCATTGGAGGGGTCACGGTTCGCGTCATGGCCCCCGAGGACATTGTCCTCCTCAAGCTCATCGCCGGCCGCCGGAAAGACCTCGCCGACATCGACGAAATCCTGATGATCTCCACGAACATCGACCGCGACTACCTCGACTTGTGGGCGGCCCGGCTCGGCGTCGCCGACCGCCTCGCCGACATCCTCCCCCGGGAAGCCCCTCCAAACCCCGACAAAGGGGTCTGAACGCCTTCCCAACCCACTTGCCCGCCCGCCCCGCCCCGCTACACTTCCCTCCCGCGCTCCGGACAGTCTCCGGAGACGGTCCTTTTTGACCTCCCGCCGCGAGTTCCCCGGACGACCCTATGCCGACGATTAACCAGTTGGTCCGCAAGCCCCGCCGCCCCGTTGTGACCAAGTCCAAGGTCAAGGACCTGGTTGGCTCGCCCCAGAAGCGTGGCGTGTGCCTCATCGTCCGCACGACCACCCCCAAGAAGCCCAACTCGGCGCTCCGCAAGATCGCCCGCGTCCGCCTCTCCAACGGCAAGGAAGTCACCGCCTACATCGGTGGTGAGGGCCACAACCTCCAGGAGCACAGCATCGTCCTGGTCCGCGGCGGCCGCGTCCGCGACCTCCCCGGTGTGCGCTACCACGTCGTCCGCGGCGCCCTGGACTGCCTCGGCGTCGAGGGCCGCAAGCAGGGCCGCTCCAAGTACGGCGCCAAGAAGGGCAAGTAAATCAGTGGGCTCGGGATGTTCCCGGGCCCGGCAGTAATCCCGCGTGGCCCGCCCGGCCGCCGGGGTGAACAGTGCAGGACTCCCCCCGAGTCCCCAGCCAAAGGAGTTTTCAGATGGGCAGCAAGTCGTTCACCGCCGCGGAAAAGCAGCTCCGTCCCGACCCCCGCTTCGGCGACCGGGTCCTCGCCCGATTCATCAACTGCATCATGTACGACGGCAAGAAGGCCGTGGCCCAGCGCTGCATCTACGACGCCATGGACATCATCCAGGGCCGCTTGGCCAAGGAGACGGTGCCCGAGGCCCCCAAGGAGGCCCTCGAGGTCTTCCAGCGGGCGATCGAAAACGTCAAGCCGTTCGTCGAAGTCCGCTCCAAGCGAATCGGTGGCGCCAACTACCAGGTGCCCATGCAGGTCAACCGCAAGCGCCAGCAGAGCCTCGCGTTCCGCTGGATCATCGACGCCACCCGCGCCGAGAAGGGCCGCCCCTACGCCGAGCGCCTCGCGGATGAGCTCTACGCCGCCGCCAAGGGCGAGGGCAAGGCCATGCAGACCCGCGACCAGACCCACCGCATGGCCGAGGCCAACCGCGCCTTCGCCCACTTCGCCTGAGTCTGGGTTTCTCCCGATCACCGCAGGGCTCGGTCGCAAGGCCGGGCCCTGTTTCTTTTCCGCGGCAGACCCATCCGACCTATAAGACCCATAGGACCCATGCCCTCCCCCAGCCGCTACCACCGCCAGCAGCTCCTCCCTCAGCTGGGAGAGCAGGGCCAGCAGCGCCTCGCCGCCGCACGCGTCTTGATCGTCGGCGTCGGCGCCCTGGGCTGCGCCTCCGCCGACCTCCTCGCCCGCGGCGGCGTCGGCACCATCCATCTCCTCGACCGCGACCTCGTCGAACTGACCAACCTTCAACGCCAGACCCTCTTCGACGAGCATGACGCCGCCGCCGCGACACCCAAGGCCGAAGCCGCCGCCACCCGCCTCTGCCGGGTCAACTCCCAGATCGCCATCACGCCGCTGGTCCGCGACCTCACCCCCGCCAACGCGGCACAGACCCTCGATGAAACCCGCCCCGACGTCCTCATCGATGGCACCGACAACTTCGAGACCCGCTACCTGCTCAACGACCTCTCCGTGAAGCACGCGATCCCGTACGCCTACGCCGGCGTCGTGGGCACCCACGGCATGGCCGCCCTCTTCGCCCCGCCCGGCCCCTGCCTGCGATGCATCTTCGAAGACCCCGCCGCCCCCGGCAGCACGCCCACCTGCGACACCGCCGGCGTTCTGGGCCCCGTCGTCGCGGCCGTGGGGGCGTTCCAGGCCGCCGCTGTCATCCGCCGCCTCATCAATCCCGACGACGCCGCGCCGCCAACCCTCACCTCGCTCGACCTCTGGCAGGGCTCCACCCGCACCCTCACCCTCACCAAGAACCCCGCGTGCCCCTGCTGCGTCCAGCGGCGTTTCGACTTCCTCTCGAGCCACGCCTCCGACCCCGTCGCCCTGTGCGGCCAGAACGCCGTGCAGGTCTCCCCGCCCACCCCAGCCGACCTGGACCTCGCCCGCCTCGCCGGCACGCTCGCCGCCCACGGCCCGACCACCGCCGGACGCCTTCACGTCCGCTGCACCCTGCCCGAGGGGCTCGAAATCACCATCTTCCGCGACGCCCGGGCCATCATCCGAGGCACCACCCGCCCGGAGGTCGCCCGCTCTCTCTACGCACGCCTGCTGGGCGGCTGACCCTACACTCCCCACAGCACATGGACGGCTTATTCGACCAACGCCGCTACCTGATCCCCTTCAGGTCCAGCCTGCTGCCACAGATCTTCACCGACACCCTTGTGATCGGCTCCGGCGTTGCCGGCCTCCGCGCCGCCATTTCCGCCTCCGCCCACGGCGAGGTCATCGTCCTCGCCAAGGGCGACCTCAAGACCACCAACACCGCCTGGGCCCAGGGCGGCATCGCCGGCGTCATGGCCGAGGACGACAGCGTCCAGTCCCACATCGACGACACCCTCGCCGCGGGCGCGGGCGTCTGCGACCCGGGCATCGTCAAGCTCGTCACCGAGCGCGGCCCGGGCCTCATCGACGAGCTGATCGGCTGGGGCATGAACATCGACCGCGACCCCTCGCAGCGTCCGTCGCTGGGGCGCGAGGGGGGCCACAGCCACAGCCGCATCATCCACGCCAACGGCGACGCCACGGGCGAAGAGCTCCAGCGCGTGCTCCTCGAGAAGGTCCGCTCGATCGCGAGCGTCCGCATCTTCCAGAAGTGCTTCGCCCTCGACCTCATCACGCCCCACCACGAGCCCGGCTCGCCGGTCATGGGCGCGATCACCCACCACCCCAAGTACGGCCTCCAGATGATCTGGGCCAGGTCCACGATCCTCGCCACCGGCGGCGCGGGGATGCTTTACCGCGAGACCACCAACCCGCCCGTCGCCACCGCCGACGGCCTCGCCATGGCCTACCGCGCGGGCGCCACGCTCGCCGACATGGCCTACGTCCAGTTCCACCCCACGACCCTCTACCTCGCCGGCGCCAGCCGCGCCCTCATCACCGAGGCCATCCGCGGCGCCGGCGCCCACCTTCTCGACGCCGCCGGCCAGCGATTCATGCGCGATGTCCACCCCTTGGCGGAGCTCGCCCCGCGCGACATCGTCAGCCGCGCCATCGTCCGCCAGATCGCCAAGCAGGGCGGCGAGCACGTCCTCCTCGACTGCCGCCACATCGAAAACTTCAGCGCCCGCTTCCCGGGCATCACCACCCTGCTGCGCAAGTTCGACCTCGACCCCGCCACCGACCTCATCCCCGTCCACCCCGCGGCGCACTACATGGTCGGCGGCATCCGCACCGACCGCGCCGGCCGCACCGACGTCCCCGGCCTCTACGCCGCGGGCGAGTGCGCCAGCACCGGCCTCCACGGCGCCAACCGCCTCGCCAGCAACTCCATCCTCGAGGGCCTCGTGTTCGGCGAGATCGCCGGCCGCACCGCCGCCGAAATGCGCACCCCCGGCTCTTCCACCGACGGCCGCCCCGCCGGCTGGGCCGGCTCCTCCACGCGCTTCGCCCCCGTCCCCATCATCAGCGACATCCGCCCCAGCGACCGCGGCGAGCTCGACCTCACCGACGTCAAGAGCTCCCTCCGCTCCGCGATGTGGCGCAACGTCGGCATCGAGCGCGCCGAGCCAAAGCTCTCGGGCGTCATCGACATGATCGACTTCTGGGCCCGCTACACCCTCGACAAGATCTTCGACGACCCCGCCGGCTGGGAGACGCAGAACCTTCTCCTCGTCGGCGCCCTCGTCGCCCGCTCCGCCGCGTGGCGTGAGGAAAGCCGCGGCTGCCACGCCCGCGCCGACTTCCCCGCGCCCCGCCCCGAGCTGGCCGTCCGAGACTGCTGGCGCCGCGCCCGACCCACCGTCGAGGTCTGCGAGATCCCCGGAGAGCCACAGTGCCCCGCACCCACGCACTCCTGACCGCCGCCCTCGCGCTCCTCCTCGCGTGCGCCGCCTGCGAGAAGCGCGTCGTCCGCTACAACCCCATGCTCGGCGGCCTCCCCAACGTCGAGTCCGGAACGCCCATCGTCCGCGGCGACCGCGGCTACATCGACCCCACCGCCGTCCCCGAGGACAAGCTCGTCGTAGAAGACCCCGTCACCAAAAAAAAGACGCTCACCGCCAAGAGCGGCCGTCACCTCATGATCCACATCTACAACACGCTCAAGGACAACGACAAGGACACCTTCGTCCGCGAAGTCCTCTCCTCCCAGACCAAGGCCGAGTGCCACGCCCGCGGCGTAGACCCCGGCGAAACCTTCGAAGAGCTCAAGAGCCGGCACGACGACATCATCGCCCTCTTCAACGCCATGCCCGCCGCCGAGTACACCCCCGGCGCCATCACCAAGCCCCTGGGCCGCAAGGAGCAGCGCGTCATGCTCCAGGGCCTCGCCGCCCGCGACCTGGCGTGGACCGGCATCGACATGGTCATGGAGCAGGGCAACTGGAAGCTGCGCTGGTTCTACAGCCCGCAGTAGTCAACGCTTACTTCAGGGGCGCGCGGTAGCACACCAGCGTCGTGCCCTCGATATGCCGCAGCGGCAGCTCCTTCGCCAGCCTGTTGAGCGTCCTGAACACCCCCGGCGCCCGCCCCGGCCCGCGGTAGTCGTGCCAGAAGATCAGGCCCCCGGGCTTCACCATCCGCAGCGCCTTGCGGCTGTCGCTCTCAACGTACGACGCCGCGTGCGAGCCATCAACGAAGATCATGTCGCACTGCCCGGCGTACTCGCCCTCATCAAACGCCTTGCTGTCCCCGAAGAGCTGCGTGATCCGCCCCTCCACCGGCGTGCCCGTGTAGAAAAACTCCGTGAACGCCGACTCTTCCAGCGCCGCCCGCCGGTCCCGCCCCGAGTCCCCCGCAACGCCCGCGTACGCCGGCGCCTGCTCGGGCGCGAGCGTCAGCGTCACGACCCGCGCGCCCGCCGGCGCGTTCCGCGCCAGCAGGTACGTCGTCTTCCCGGTGCACGTCCCGAACTCAAAGATCAGGCTCGACTTCCCCGCGACCGCGCACAGCACCCACGTCTCCCGGTCGCTGATCCCCCCCAGCACGTTGATCGCCGGCAGAAAGATCGTCTCCGCCTCAACCTTCGGCCCAAGCTCCCCCGGCGCGAGCACCGGGTCCACCTCGCCCGCCGCCACCTTCCTGATCGGCCAGCGCCACACGAGCCCCCGCCCCTCAAACTTCGCCCGGTACTGGCGCAGCCGAACCACCGCCGCGATCAACGCGAACAGCAGCAGGCCGGGAATCACATACTGCAGCACGGCCACCCCACGACGACACCCCTCAAGCCCGCGCGAATCAGCGGACCGGGTTGGCCGAGCCCACCAGCGGCACGTCCACCGTCTCTTCCTTGCCGTCACGCACGAACGTGATCGTCACGGTCTCCCCGGGCTTGGACTTCTCCATGCACTCCTGGAGCGACATCACGTCCTTCAGCGGCGTCTCGCCCCACTTCGTCAGCCGGTCGCCCGCCCGCAGCCCCGCCTTCTTGGCGGGCAGCCCGTCGATCACATCGCCCACGAGCACGCCCGGCTTCTCGTCGCTGTAGTCCCCGGGCATGATCCCGAACCGCACGCGCCGCGCCGGCCGCTGAGCAGGATCGGCCGCATCGCCCGCCGCGACCCCCGCGTGCGGGTCCGCCTTGGGAGCTTCATCGGCCTCCTCGCCGCCCTCGCGCTGCGTGCCGCTCTGGAACACCAGCGGCTCGCCCCGCTGCGCCGCGTCCATCGCCACGCGGAACGCCAGGTCCGCCACCCGCGCCCCGCCCTCCAGGTTGATCGTGTCCACCGTGTCCGCCGGCGAGTGGTACTCCGCGTGCAGGTTCGTGAAGAAGAACAGCGACGGGATCTTCGTGCTGTAGAAGCTGAAGTGGTCCGAGTTGGGAGCCCCCACGTTGCTCTGCTTCACGTTCAGCCCCGACGCCTCCCAGTACGGGCTGAGCCACTTCTTCAGGCCCCCAGCCGTGTTCACCCCGCCCACCTCCAGCTTGCCGCGCCCCTCGCTGTCGTCCCGCAGCCGCCCGATCATGTCCATGTTGATCATCAGGTAGTGCTTGTCCTTGGGCGCGATCATGTTCTTCGTGTAGAACCGCGAGCCGATCAGCCCCGACTCCTCCGCGCAGAACCCGATGAACAGCACCGACCTCGCCTCCTCGTCCGGGGGCAGCTGCGCATACTCCTCCGCCAACTTCCGCGCCACCAGCAGCATCCCCGACGTGCCCGACGCGTTGTCGTCCGCCCCCGGGTGCAGCTTGCCGCGGTCGTTGTTCCGAGACCCGAACCACCCGTACCCCACGTGGTCGTAGTGCGCCCCGATCACGATGTACTCGTCCGCCAGCTTCCCCTGCCCGCGCAGCACCGCGCCGACGTTGTCCGTCATGAACTCACGCTTCTCGATCTGCGCCGTCAGCGTCAGCGGAACTTCGGGCCGGAACTCCACCACCCCGCCCTGCTTGTCCGCCAGCCTCCGCAGGTCCATCAGCGAGCGGCCCTCCCCGTCCGCCGCGCGCACAAACGCGTCCGCCGCCCCCTGCGACATCATCACCACCGGCACTTTCTGCTGCCGCCCGCCGAACCCCAGCCCTTCCAGCTTCCCAACCCGCTCGTCCGCCGCCCCGGGCGGGTTCACCAGCACGATCCCCGCCGCCTTGTGGTACAGCGCCTCGCGGAACTTGGCCTCCAGTCCCGCCGCCGCCGTCCACGGCTGGTCCTCATCCTCGCTCCACAGGCTCTTGCCCTGCGCATCCATCGGCTCGAACCGGAAGATCATCACGATCTTCCCCGTCAGGTCCGTCCCCACCGGGTACGACGAGTACTCCTTCTCCTCCACATCCAGCGAGTACCCCGCGAACACCACCGGCCCGGCCACCTCGCCGTCCGCCGAGTACCCCACCACGTTGAAGTCCCGCCCGCCCACGAGCACGCGTTCCTTCCCGTCCACCGTGTACGCCGCCCGCTGCTCCACCAGCTTCAGCCGGTCCTCGGGCCGGCCCGACGGCGGCGCCTTGAACACCTGCCGGTAGCTGCTGAACGGCACCGACACCGTCTCATCGCCCTCCTTCACCTCTTTGGGGAACGCCGGCTCCAGCCCCAGCGTCTGGAAGTGGAACTCCAAGTACTCCGCCGCCGTCCGGTTCCCGCGGCTGCCGGGCGCCCGACCCTCCATGAACGGGTTGCCCAGCGTCGTGACGTGCTGGCGGTACTCCTTCACATCGCTCGCAAACGCCTCCGCCGCCGCGGGGGCCGTCCGCTGCGTGTCCGGCGGCAGCACCGCCCAGGTCACAGCCGGCAGGCTCAGGGCAAGCAGGGACGCGGCGATCAGGGCGCGGGCGGTCAGGGGTCGCATGGGCAGAGGCTCCAGGGGGAATAAGACCGGAGATGGAAGTTTAGCGTTTGTCCGTCAGCACAACGGCCCGCCTTCAAACACCCGTCCAACCACCCCGGGCCCCGCTCCCAACCCCCAAAAAACCGCTTTCACGCCCACCTACACTCGCCCACGATGCACACCACCCTCGCCGGCGCGCCCGTCTCCATCGATGTTTCCCCCGAGAAGCCCGAGGCCGGGCTGCTCAACCCCTCCGACACCTTCTCCCACCGGCACATCGGCCCCAGCGAGGCCGAGATCGCTGAGATGCTCAAGGCCCTGGGCTACCGCTCCCTCGACGAGCTCACCGACGCCACCGTCCCCGCCAGCATCCGCCTCACCCGGCCGCTCGAGCTCCCCGGCCTGCCCGCCGAGCCCCGCGGCGAGTTCGAGGTCCTCGCCGACCTCCGCGCCATCGCCAGCCAGAACAAGATCGCCCGCGCCTTCATCGGGATGGGCTACTACGACACCATCACCCCGCCGGTCATCCTCCGCAACGTGATGGAGAACCCCGGCTGGTACACCCAGTACACGCCGTACCAGGCCGAGATTGCCCAGGGCCGCCTCGAAGCCCTGATCAACTTCCAGACCATGGTCAGCGACCTCACCGGCCTGCCCCTCGCCGGCGCTTCGCTGCTGGACGAGGGCACCGCCGCCGCCGAGGCCATGGCCATGTGCCACGCGCTCCTCGAGGACACCGGCACGCGCAACGTCTTCTACATCGACCCCGCCTGCCACCCCCAGACCATCGCCGTGTGTGAGACCCGCGCTTCGCACCTGGGCATCACCGTCAAGCTGCTCACGACCACGCCCGACTGGTCCAGCGCCTGCGGCGTGCTCGTGCAGTACCCCGACACCAACGGGCTGGTCGCCGACTTCGCCCCGCTCGCGGACGCCGCGCACAAGGGCGGCGCCCTGGTCGTCGCCGCGTGCGACCTGCTCGCCATGACGCTGCTCACCCCGCCCGGGGAGTGGGGGGCCGACATCGCCGTGGGTTCTGCCCAGCGCTTCGGCGTGCCCATGGGCTTCGGCGGGCCGCACGCCGCGTTCATCGCGTGCAAGAGCGAGTACGTCCGCAAGATGCCCGGCCGCATCATCGGCGTCAGCAAGGACGCCCAGGGCAACCCCGCCTACCGCATGGCCATCCAGACGCGCGAGCAGCACATCCGCCGCGAGAAGGCCACCAGCAACATCTGCACCGCCCAGGCCCTGCTCGCCAACATGGCGGGCCTCTACGCCGCGTACCACGGGCCCGAGGGGCTCCGCCGCATCGCCCAGCGCGTGCACGCCTACACCAGCGTGCTGGCCCTGGGCCTCAAGCGCCTGGGCCACACCGTGCTCACCGAGACCTTCTTCGACACGCTCCGTGTGCGCCCCGCCTCGGGCGGCCCCGCGGTGATCGCCGCCGCACGCGCCAAGGACATGAACCTGCGCGACTTTGGCGACGGCACCGTGGGCATCGCGCTCGACGAGACCACCACCCGCAGGGACCTCGCCGCGCTCTTCGAGGCCTTCACGCCCGGCGTCGCGGTGGGCAAGGGCGGGGCCTTCGACGCCGACAAGCTCCTCGCCGAGGCGGACCTCTCGCTCCCCCCGCGCTTCACGCGGACCAGCAGCTTCCTCACGCACCCGGTCTTCAACACGCACCACAGCGAGCACGAGATGCTGCGGTACCTGTTCAAGCTCCAGGGCCGCGACCTCAGCCTCGCCCACTCCATGATCCCGCTGGGCAGCTGCACGATGAAGCTCAACGCCACCAGCGAGATGATCCCCGTCACCTGGCCCGAGTTCGGCCGCCTGCACCCCTTCGCCCCCCAGGACCAGACCAAGGGCTACTCAAAGCTCTTCAAGGACCTGGAGTCCTGGCTCGCCGAGATCACGCGCTTCGCCGCCGTCAGCCTGCAGCCCAACAGCGGCGCCCAGGGCGAGTACGCGGGGCTGCTCGCGATCCGCGCGTACCAGAAGTCCATTGGCCAGGGGCACCGCGATGTCTGCCTCATCCCCCAGTCCGCCCACGGCACCAACCCCGCCTCCGCGGTGATCGCGGGCATGAAGGTCGTCGTCGTCGCCACGACCAAGTACGGCGACGTGGACATCGACGACCTCCGCAAGAAGGCCTCCGAGCACAAGGACAAGCTCGCCTGCCAGATGATCACCTACCCCTCCACCCACGGCGTCTTCGAGGAGGGCATCCGCGACATCTGCCAGATCATCCACGACCACGGCGGGCAGGTGTACATGGACGGGGCCAACATGAACGCGCAGGTCGGCCTGTGCGCCCCCGGCGACATCGGCGCCGACGTCTGCCACCTCAACCTGCACAAGACCTTCTGCATCCCCCACGGCGGCGGCGGCCCGGGCATGGGCCCCATCGGCGTCGCGGCCCACCTCGCGCCCTTCCTCCCCGGCCACCCTGTGGTCAACAACCGCCCCACGGGTGCCACTGGCGGCTTGTCCGCCAGTGCGGGCGCCGGCGACGCAGGCAGCGCCATCGGCCCCATCTCCGCCGCCCCCTGGGGCAGCGCCTCCATCCTCACGATCTCATGGGTCTACATCGCCCTCATGGGCGCCGCGGGCCTCAAGAAGGCCACGCAGGTCGCGATCCTCTCCGCCAACTACATGGCGAAGGTCCTCGAGCCCCACTACGGCATCGTCTACAACGGCAAGTCCGGCCGCGTGGCCCACGAGTTCATCCTGGAGTGCCGCCCCTTCGAGAAGGCCGCGGGCATCAAGGTGGACGACATCGCCAAGCGGCTGATGGACTTCGGCTTCCACGCCCCCACGATGAGCTTCCCCGTCCCCGGCACGCTCATGATCGAGCCCACCGAGAGCGAGCCCAAGGCCGAGCTCGACCGCTTCTGCGAGGCGATGATCACGATCCGCCAGGAGATTCGCGCCATCGAGCAGGGCCAGCTCGATAAGGCCGACAACCCCCTCAAGAACGCCCCGCACACCATGGCCGTCGTCAGCCAGGACGCCTGGCCCCACCCCTACCCCCGCACGCAGGCCGCCTACCCCGCGAAGTGGCTGCACGACCACAAGTTCTGGCCCACCGTCGGCCGCATCGACAACCCCTACGGCGACCGCAACCTGATCTGCGTCTGCCCGCCCCTTGAGTCGTACTGACTTTGCAAGGCCGAACACGGAGGGGACAGAGGGCGGACAGAGTGGCACAGAGAAGGCAGCAGAAGATTTTAAACGCAGAGCTCGCAGAGAGCGCAGAGGAAGGCAAAGGAGTGGATTGAACTCCAATCCAGCTTTCTGTCTTTCTCCGCGCCCTCCGCGTCCTCTGCGTTCAAATCTCTTTCTTTCAATAGAGAGAGGGGAGCCCCATCCAGGCTCCCCTCCGCGCACTCTGTTCTCTCTCTGTCCCCTCTGTGTTCCTCTTCCTCTTACGCCGCCTCGCTCTGCCCGCCCTCGGCGTTGCCGGTGACGAAGCCCGCGCCGCCGAAGCCCAGGTCGACGCTGAGGGTCTGCGAGAAGGCGCTCTTGAGCCCGCCGCGCTGGGCCTGGACCTTGTAGACCGTCGCGCCGGCGGCGGCCTCGAAGGTGGTGTCGATGTACGCGCGGTCGAAGGTGGCGCCGGCGAGGGTGTACTCGCTCTGCCCGGGCAGCTTGCGGTTCACGAGGAACACGATGCCGTTGCTGGGGCCGAACTCCGCGGAGTTCCACTCCAGCGTCAGGATGCCGTCGGTGCTGATGCTGCCGCGCAGGTTGGTGGGCGGCGGGGGGGCAACCGCCGGCGAGGGCGGGGCATCGGGCGGGATTTCCGCGAGCGCCAGCACCACCTCGGGGTTGGGCTGGGTGTTGGCGTAGGCCTTGATGGTCGCGATCAGCTCGCGGCCGGGGGTGATGCAGTCCTGCGCCACGCCGTAGAAGTTCTGCGTCGCCGCCTTCGAGGCGTTCCGCGCCGCGTCCATGTCCGCCTTGGCCACCACCGCGTCGTTGAGCAGCGTCTCGAACGCGGACAGCGCCGCGGGGGTCAGGCCCAGGGCCCCAGCGTTCAAAACCCACTTGCCCGACCGGTCCTTGAACCACTGGATCTTGCCCGCACGTGTTGAGGGGAGTACCGCCATCTCTGGATACCTCACAGATCACGGCGGCCGTTTCGAAGCGGCGATGCAGGCCACGACGCCCGGCACGCCCCGCAGCAGACGCCGCCGGCGCTGCTGCATGACCTATTCGTCGGAGGGATGAGGGAGGGGGTTTAGCTGCGTGCGCGCATTACGTGAAAATTCTGGTGGAGCAGGCCAGGTGGCATCTACTCGCCCCCCATCACCAGAGAGCGGATGACAAGCGCCGCGATGACCATCTCGAGTGTTGAAATGAGAGCTACGGCGTAGCCGCAAGTGGCCAGGAGCCCGACAATACCGGGAGGAACCTGGCCTCGAAGGCCCATGGCCAATGCGACAGCACCAATCCCAATCGCGACGTAAATCACTCCAACCACCGTGGTTATGCGTAGCAATGGGTACTTCGGAAAGCGAGTAAGGGCGCGTGAGTGGTTCTTTGGAAAGAGGATGCGGCCAGCGCTCAGAATGGAGAACGCCACCAGCGGGCCGCACGGAACAAGGACAACGGTGCTGCCGAGTCTCGTGAGGGCGGCGTCAACTCGATAGAACGGGCTCGGCCAAAAACGAAACAAAACCACTAGGGCCACCACGGCCAGCACCTCCCAGCAAATGAGGCAGGTCCGTAAAAGGTGCAGGGCCTTCATCTTCAGTGCTTCAGCTTTCTAGCGCGGTTGAGCGCCACAACCTGCCGAACCACTGCGCCCGCAAGCTCTTGTGCGGTCACGTCCGCATCCAGTTTGAGCTGGACGGCATTGTCCTTGGTCTTTACCACGGTAAGTTGACCGTCGGCGCGACCCGTGACCTCCGCCGACCCATAGCCGTCCGCGGCCATGAGTATGGCCGCATCCCCGATCGGAGCCGGCGTCTGCTCGTTCACCGTACCAGCCTCAATCTTCCGAGCGATCTCGGGAGCGGTTGTGGGCACGCTGGAACCACTTCGCGCGGCCTCTCTGATCTGCATCCTCTTCAGGCGTCGGTCGAGCACATAACGCTTCAAATCCGCCCAAAAGACAGAGAAGAGAGGATTTGGGGGCGTGACGCTCGCCTGAAGCTCGACGACTTCGTCCAGCGTTGCGAGGCGGTGCACAAATCTCGCGTAGTCGGCGACCGGGTAGAGCTCGCATTCTACAAAGAAGCCGCCGTGGTAGGCCTCAATCAGCTCGGCGCACCGTGCGCGGAAGTCCTGCGCCCGTATCTCGTTCCACACGTGGTGGTGTCCAAAGATCGCGTGGCTGGGAAAATACACGAAGAGACTTCTGCCCCTCTGCATGTTGGGCTCTGGCTGGATTCTTACCTTATGAGTCGGTGGGTCGATGACCTCTACGACCGCTTCCGGCTCGTACTTCGCGAGGTAACCCGCCAGGTAAGGGTGCCTGACGGACCGGTAGGTGATTTCGCCTTCCACCGTGTTCACGATCGTCCAAGCGAAGTCACGCGACTCGATTGAAACCGACTCGCGGAGGGCCTTCGCGACGCCCTCAGCGTCAAGATTCCCGAGCTTGACAACGCGGGAAAGAAAGAACCGGGCTGATCGCGCCATTGTGAACTCCGTTCGGGACTCACATCTTCTGCACGTGCTGCTCGTCCAGAATCTCCTGCACCGTGAACAGCTTAATCAGTTTACCGGTTTTCTTGTAGAACGCGGCGGCCTCGGCCTCGGCGTCGGCGGTGTAGGAGAAGGCGACTATGAAGCCCTTGGCGCGGTCCTCGCGGTGCATGACGGCCTCGAAGGAGTCCACGTCGGGGCGGCCCACCTTGTCCATCTGCTTGACCTGCACGGGGAACCAGTCGCCCGCGAACATGTTGTTCTGGTCGGCGGGCTTCGTTCCTACGGGGAAGATGCGCCCGTCGATGCCCATGTCGCCCACCTGCACCTTGTTGGGGATGCCGTGGAGTGCGATGACGGCCCAGTTCTCGAACTCGAACGCGGGGATGGCCTTGAGCTTCGCGATCGTCCACGGGAGGTCCCTGACGATAAAGGCGTTTGGATTGTGCGACATCCAGAGTGGTTCACTCATTCGCATGCGGCAGACGTCGCGAAGCCGCTTGGCCATCACGTTGCAGGCGGTCGGGCTGAGGTCGATCCCGATCCATTGGCGTCGGAGGTTCTGTGCCGCGACCAACGCCGTACCGCAGCCGCAGAAGGCGTCCAAGACGATGTCGTTGGGGTTACTGCTCGCGCTGATGATCCGCTCGAGTAGTGCGAGGGGCTTCTGCGTCGGGTAGCCGAGGCGTTCTTTGGCGGTCTGGTTGAGCCGGTCGATGTCGGTCCACACGCTTCCGATCTGCACCATGCGCGCGGCAGGGTTGAACGGTTCCTCGTCAATGAGGCGTGGGAACCCACCGGCGCTCCCCTTGGTTTTGGGCCAATGGATGCGGCGGGCCTGGTCCCACTCGTCAAGCTGGGAGTGCGCGTATCCCCAGTGCCGCCCGAACTCAGTTGGGTTGAAGTCGCGCCACGGGCGCCCGCTCTCGCCCTCCTTTGTCACGCCCGACCCGGTCAGGTCCGAGGTGTTGTACTTCTTGCCGTCGGCGCCGGTAATAAGCGTGTGCGGAGTTTTGGACTCGTCGCCGGGGAGCAGCAGCGGGTGGAAGGTGTAGCCCGTCCTGGCGCCCGTGTAGAAGAAGATGACGTCGTGCAGCCGAGGCCACTGGGACGGTTCGGTGCGGGAGTTCGTCCGCCTCCAAACGATCTCATTTTGAAAGTTGTTCTCCCCGAGCAGTTGGTCCAGCATCACCTTGACGTAGTGGCTGGCGTGCCAGTCGCAGTGGTAGTAGAAGCTGCCGGTCTTTTTGAGCACGCGGGCGAGCTCGACGCAGCGGGGGCGCATGTAGTCGATGTAGGCCTGGGTGCTGGCGTGGCGGTCCTCGAAGGCCCGCTTCTCCTTGGTCTCGCCCCAGAACACCTCGTAGTTGCGGTTGCTGTTGAAGGGCGGGTCGATGTAGACGAGGTCGATGCAGGCGTCGGGCAGCTTCTTGAGCTGCTCCAGGTTGTCGCCGCAGTAGATGACGCGGGTGTCCACGAGTGCGCTGGGGCGGCCGGGCTTGCCGGGCATGGTGGGCGTGGGGGTGGGGGCGGGCGCGGCCGGCGCGGGGGCGTGACCGTTCGGGATCGGCTTGGGCTTCTCCCGCGGTTCGGGCTTGGGGTCTTTCTTGCGTGCCTTGCTCACGGGCTCAGGATACCCAATCCGCCGCATCGCCGCACGAACGCCGAACCGACAGGAAGTTGAGGGGTGGGACCTGCGGGCGGGCCCGGCGGATCGGTCGGCGCGCCCGGAGGATCGGCGAGCGCGCCTGGGGGCGCGCTGAGCGCGCCCGGAGGATCGGCGAGCGCGCCTGGAGGCGCGCTCAGCGCGCCCGGAGGATCGGCGAGCGCGCCTGGAGGAGCGCTGAGCGCGCCCGGAGGCGCGCGGAGCGCGCCTGGAGGCGCAAAGACAAATCGTCCCGCCCATAACCGCAAAAACCGCGTTGGGGGCGTTGGAATGGGGGTTGGGGGGTTGGGCTCGGTGTTCCGTCTGGGCGGCGGTCCGCCTGCCGGAACCGCACCGCACGGGTTCCTAATGTTCTTCCGTGAGGCTCAGATACGGCGTATTCATCACCAAGGAACCCATCCGCAACCCGGTGTTGGCGCTGGTGTGGCGGGTCTTCCGGGTCCCCGCGCTGCTGGGCGTGTCCTGCTCGATGTTTGTGCTGGTGGGGGTGGGCTCCTTGTTCGGCGCGTACGCGGTGCTCGCTCAGGGCGTGCTCCTCGGGGCCATGGTCCTGCTGATCACGGCCAGCTCCGTGCAGTTGTGGCGAGCCCAGCGGACCGTTTACATTGAGTTCGTGTTCGCGTACATGGGCCTGTGCCTCGCGGCTTTCTACATCGTGTGGCAGTTGATGAGGCAGTCGCCGTAGCCGGGACAACGCCTGCCGGCGCTACAGTTTGTGCATGCCCGGGCACCTGCAACGCTGGTTGACCAACCGGCTGTCGCGGAACTTCGACCCGCGGTGGCGTGCGGGCGAGCGGCGGCGGCGGCCCCAACTGATTGCGCTCGGGTTCCTCATCGCGATCGTTGCGATGGTCCTAATCTGGCTGATCGAGCGGTAGTCCAGCACGGCCCGAGGACGGGCCCGTGGCACCCCCACCCCCTCACCTCTTCACCTGCTCACCTCTTCACCTCTTCACGCTTCGCGCCTTCGCTCCCCTTCGCGCCCTTCGCGTTCAAAAGTCCCCGCCTACCGCGGCCGCATCCGCTCCTTGTCCTCCTGCACCGCCTTCTTGCGTTCCTCCTCGGTGGCGGGGCGGATGGGGACGATGGTGGGGGCCTCGCGGTCGGGGTTGGGGGCGGTTTCGACTTCGTCGCCCTTGGGCTGCGTGACGATGAGGTCGCGGTCCTCGGGGCTCTCGGGGCGGCGGGAGACCTCCGCGGCGGACTGGGCGCCCAGGATCTGGAGCTTGAGCTTGTCGGTCTCCTTGGCGAAGGCGGCGCGGGTCGCGCCCCCGTCCACGATCGCCGCGAGCGCGCCCACGACCTGGGAGTAGGACATGTTGAGGCCGCTGCGGGGGTCGTCGGGCGTGGACGTGCGGGCCATGTAGTCGATGAGCTGCGGCAGCCCGCCCTTGACGCGGTGCGTCGCGGGGCGCTCGCCGCCCCCACGGTTGGAGGAGGGCTTGTAGTAGATGCGCGTGACGTCGCTGCCCTCGTCCGCCGAGAGCATGAGCTGGTTGTCCCACGCCGTGGCGACGCTGGGGCGGCGGAGCGACTGGTCGGCGCCGAACAGCACCACCCGCGGCTGGCCCTGCTGGCTGATGTAGATCAGCGGGTCGCCCACCGCCACCGTGTCGAGGAAGAACTTGTCCGCCACGT
>JAEYTB010000119.1 GCA_023434205.1 Planctomycetota bacterium
CGCGGGTCCACGGCGTAGGAGCCGTCGCTCTGCCGCTCGCGCGGGGAACCCGCGAACGTGTACGCGCCCTCGAGCTCGATGATCGTCATCTCAAGGTCTGTCTGGACGGTGTCGCCCGGGGCGAACGCGAGGTCGCCCAGGGAACCCGAGAGGCCGGTGGCGTTGCGCTCGGCGCCGAAGGTTGCGGCGCGGAGGGAGGCGCGCCAGTCGCCGCGCCGGGCGTTGGCTTCGATCAGGGGCTGGAAGTTGGGGTTGTCGAGGTTGAGGTCCTCGAGGACGAGCGAACTGGCCGGCGCGCCGGTGGGGGCCGAGCGTGGCAGCTGGATCGTGCCGCTGATCCCGACGAACCAGAGCGAGGGCTCGAAGCTGAACTCCCAGCGGGAAGGGTCGCGGTCAAAGGGGCCGGGCGCGGTCTCGGCCGCGGGCTGGGAGGGGACGGGCTCGGTAGGCGGCTGCGCGGTGGGCTGGGCGCAGGCGGCGAGGGCGAGCGCGAGGAGGGGGGTGAACATGCGGGAGGGTTCCTGTGGAAGGCGGAAGGGTACCGCGGCGCGGGGCGGTGTGCCCTAGCCTTGCCGCGTGAAGCAGAGGCTGACGCTGGCGATCGAGACGAGCAACCCGTCGGCGGGCGGGGGCGGGGTCGCGCTGGTGGGCGCCGGGGGCGTTCTGGGGGTGGAGGGTGTGTCGCGGGAGCCGCAGCGGGACGACCTTATGGGGGCGGTGGCGCGCCTGTGCGGCCGGTGCGGGAAGGGCCCGGCCGATCTGACCCGAGTCGCGGTGTCGGTGGGCCCGGGGGGCTACACCGCGGTGCGGCTGGCGGTGACCGTCGCGAAGATGATCTGCGAGGCCACGGGGGCCGAGTGCGTCGGGGTGCCGACGCCGCTGGTCGTGGCGCGGAGGGTCGTGTTTGAAGAAGGGGCGTTCGCGGTAGCCCTGGCCAGCAAGGGCGACACGGCGCTGGTGACGCGGTTTGAGGGCGGGGGGATGGGCGAGGGGACGCTGATCGACGCGGCAGGGCTGGAGGGGCTGCGGGTGGGGCTGCTGGTTGGGGATGCGTTCCTGCCGTCGCGGATGCGGGCGCGGGCCGAGGAACTTGGGCTACGCGTCGAGCCGCCGGTGTTCGACCCTGTCGCGTGCGCGGAAGCGGCGGAGGCGATCGCGCCGGTGGACCCGGCGGCGCTGCTGCCGGTGTACCCCCGCGAGCCGGAGGCCGTGAGGAAGTGGCGAGAGCTGAGGGGGTAAGGGGTCCGGACAGCGCGGCTCGCTACTGGTTCGTGGTCGGCACGCGGAGCTTGGAATCGTCCAGGCCGCGGGGGCGGCGGCGGCGGAGGTTGGCGAACTCCACGAGCAGTGAGAAGGCCATGGCGAAGTAGAGGTAGCCCTTGGGGATGTGGGCGCCAAAGGACTCGGCGACGAGGAGCACGCCGATCATCAGCAGGAACGCGAGGGCGAGCATCTTCATCGTGGGGTGCTTCTGGATGAAGCGGGAGATGGGCCCGCTGGCGATGAGCATCACCGCGACCGAGATGATGACCGCCGCGATCATGACGTAGATGTTGTTCGCCATGCCCACGGCGGTGATCACCGAGTCCACGGAGAAGACCACGTCGATGGCGAGGATCTGGGCGATGACCATCCCGAACGTGGTGCCTTTGGTCGAGCGGATTTCCTTCTCGGGGTCGCCCTCGACATAGCCGTGGATCTCGTGCGTCCCCTTGGCGAGCAGGAAGAGGCCGCCGATCGTGATGATGAGGTCTTTCCACGTGTAGTGGTGGTCAAAGCCGAGGAAGTTGAGGTGGACGAGGTCCTTCTGGGCGAGCTGGAGAACGACCGAGATGAGCATGAGCAGGCCGACGCGGGTGATGACGGCGAGGGAGAGGCCGAGCTTGCGGGCCTTGTCGCGCTGGTGCTCGGGCAGCTTGGCGGCGAGGATCGCGATAAAGACGATGTTGTCGATGCCCAGGACGATCTCGAGGAGCGTGAGGGTGAGCAGCGCGACGAGGTTGGGGCCGAGGTTGCCGGGGGCGTAGACCTGCGAGAAGTCCCAGAGGGCTGGGTTGGCTGCGGCGTCGGCGGCGAGGGTCCACATGGGAAGGGGCTCCGGAGGGAGGGGGAAAGGATACCGTGGGGGCCGGTACACGGCGCTGGGCGGCGCCGCAAGAGCCCGGCGCTACGGGCCTAGGATGCGAAATGGCCGCGAATCAGGCTGTTGCCGGGCTGTTGCTTGAGATGTCGCAGATGCTGGACCTGCTGGGGGAGGATTCCTTCCGGGCGAGTTCGCACGCGCGGGCGGCGCGGGCGATCGAGGACCTGGGGCGGGATGTGGGGGCGATGTCGCGGGCGGAGCTGCTGGAGGTGCAGGGGATCGGCCCGAAGATGGCGGACAAGGTGATCGAGTTCGTGAAGACGGGGACGGTGAAGGAGTATGGGGAGCTGGCGGCGCGGGTGCCGGGGGGGCTGCTGGAGGTGCTTCAGGTGCCGGGGCTGGGGCCCAAGACGGTGCGGGCGCTGTGGACCACGTGCGGCGTGAGCGATGTGGCGGGGCTGAAGAAGTGCATTGATGACGGGACGATCCTGACGGTGCCGCGGATGGGGGCGAAGGCGGTGGAGAAGATCAAGGCGGCGCTGGCGATGGTGGAGCAGGGAGCTCAGCGGCTGTGGCTGGGGCGGGCGATGGAAGTCGCCGAGACGTTCACGGGCCGGCTGCGGGGGCTGGAAGAAGTCGCCAAGGCTGAGC
>JAEYTB010000141.1 GCA_023434205.1 Planctomycetota bacterium
CCGCGGCGTACGAGCAGGCCAGCGGCGAGCTCATGACCGTGTACCGCAAGGGAACGGCGACGCCGATTTACTTCCGCAGCTACACCGGCGCGCTCGCGGTGGAGCTGTCGTACAGCCCGGGGCTGACCACGCCCCCGCAGTGGATGGAGCTCGCCGCGCAGCCCCGCGGCGACGAGCTGGTGCTGGTCATCAAGAGCGGCAGCGAGCTGCGCGCCTGTGTCTGGAACGGCTCGGCGTGGGGCAACCCCGTGCTGCTGGAGAGTTCGCTCTCGGGCACGGGCCGGCCCTTCGGCGTGGCGTACACCAGCCAATCCCGCCAGGCGATCGTCGTGTGGAGCGCGACAACCGGAGCGCCTAAGTACCGCGTGTGGAACGGCGCCGCGTGGGGGGCGCAGGCGAATCTGCCCGCGGTCTCGGGCGGCTCGCGCCTGGGATGGGTCTCGCTCGCGGCGAGCCCGCTGCTGGGCAGCAACGAGGTGCTCGCCACGCTGATCGGCGTGAACAACCACATCAACCTGAACAACTGGACGGGCAGCGCGTGGGGGGCGAACCTGATCGCCGAGACCTCCGCCGCGGCGGGGAGCGAGCGCCGCGCGGATATCGGGTGGCAGGCGGACGGGCTCCGCGCGGTCGCGGTGTGGCACCGCTCGGGGCAGAACGCCGTCCGTTACCGGACCTGGACCGGGGCTTGGAGCGCGGAGGCGGTGGGACCGGACATGGGGAGCGAGAGCCAGTGCGTGCGGCTCGTGCCTGGCTACGAGCCTCTCCAGACGGTGATGGCCATCCGCCGGCGGGGTGCGGCGAGCTACGCGGATTACCTTGCGTACTCCGCCGCGGGGAGTGTGAACCTGACCGGTACGATCAACGGCCCGATCGCCAGCGGCGGCGCCGGGGCTCTGCCGACCTCACCGACCGCGACCCTGGGGGCGACCGACGTGAGCGTCGGCAACAGCGAGACCCGCGACATTACGCCGGGCAGTTATCACGACCTGACGGTCGGCAACTCCGTGACGCTCAACTTCAACGGCGCCGGCGACTATGTCTTCCGGCTGTTCAAGGCCTACCAGAACGGCACGACGTTCAACTTCAACACGGGCGGCGGGACGATCCGTCTGATCTTCACCAACGGCAACTTCGACGGCATGAACTCCATGACCATGAACAACGCCTCGGGCGTGGTCGAGGTCCACGTCCTGAACGGCAACTTGATCGGGCAGAACACCTTCAGCGCGTCCAACGTCGCGATCTTTGTGTACAACGGCAACATCCAGTTCGGCAACAGCCTGAACTTCTCGGGGGTGCTCTACGCGAGCGGTAACGTGGGCGGCTCGGGGATCGTGTCCCTGCCCACCAACGGCACGTGGCAGGCCGGGCCCGGTCATGTCTCCACGGTTGTCTGGACAGGCGGGGTGCCGGGGCTTCGCACCGACCACGCCGAGGTCGGCGTTGGGCTGACGTTCGGGACGGTAGCCCTCGCCGGGCGGCCGGTCCCCTCGGGCATCTACATCACCCGCTGGCGGGAGATGGGGCCGGACGAGTAGGGAGAACCGGCCCCTCGTGTATTGAATAAACACTGATGTTTCAACGAGTTATGCACGACGCACAGAGCCTGCGGTGCATCGCGGCATGCCCGCGGGCCCTGTAACCCTCGTGAAACGCCCGATAACTCGTTCAAGGTGTCGGGCGCGCCCGAATAAGGGTGAAAATGTGTTGATTCCACAGGTGGGGGATGTACAGTACAGCCCTCCAAAGGGGGGGCTTGCCGCTGTGTTGCCGCGCAAGTGAGAAGAGAAGGTTTACGAAGAAGAGGGGAAGGTGGAATATGAAGATGGCGACCAAGATTGGTGTGGTGGCACTCGCGCTCGTCGCGGCGTGCGGCGTCGCGAACGCCGACCCGGTGACGCTCGGCTTCACGCGGATCACGAACAACGCGAGCGTGAACCCCGAGGCGCAGTTCTCCGTCATCGTCTCTGATGCGGGCGGCGGGCTGGTGGACTTCAAGTTCCTGAACAACGTCGGGATCGCGTCCTCGATCACCGATGTCTACTTCGAAGACGGCACGCTGCTGGCGATCGCTCAGATCACCAGCTCCTCGGGCGTGAGCTTCTCCGAGGGTGCGACCCCCGGCAACCTGCCCGGCGGCAACGCTGTGAACTTCCTCGCCACCACCGGCTTCACCGCCGACAGCAACCCGCCCGTGGCCCCCAACGGCGTGAACACGGCGACCGAGTGGCTCAACATCCGCTACTCCCTGCAGGGCGGCCAGACGTTCAACGACACGATCGCGTCGCTGAACAACGGCTCGCTCCGCATCGGCATGCACGTGCAGTCGATCGGCCCCGAGGGCGACAGCGACGGCTTCGTCAACACCGTTGTCATCCCCCTGCCCACGACCGCCGGCCTGGCCCTCGCCGGCCTGGGCGCGGTGGCCATCCGCCGCCGCCGCAAGTAAGCCGCGGACGACTCCAAACGCAAGAAGGGCCGGCCCCCTGGGTCGGCCCTTTTTCATTGGCTGTGCCACGACCGTGCTGCGTGGTCGTGCCTCCGACGCCCACCCACGCTACCGCGTAGGCGGCACCCCGATGTCCTCGTTCCACAACTCCGGCCGGCTCGCGATGAAGTCCCGCATCAGGGCGGTGCAGCGGGGGTCATCAATCACCCGCACCTCGATCCCCGCCGCCTGCATCCAGTCCTCCCGCCCCTGGAACGTCCGGTTCTCGCCGATCACCACCCGCCGCACCCGGTGCAGCACCGCCGTGCCGCTGCACATGGCGCAGGGTGAGAGCGTGCTGGCGAGGGTCAGGGTGTGCCAGTCGCGCCGGCGGCCGGCGTTGCGGATGCAGACCGTCTCGGCGTGTGCCGTGGAGTCCCCGGTCTGCACCCGCAGGTTGTGCCCCAGGGCGACGATCACGCCGTCCTGGGTCATGAGGGCCGAGCCGATGGGGATGCCGCCCTCGGAGAGCCCCTTGAGGGCCTGCTGGTACGCGGCGTCGAGCGCCATCCTGTCGAGCGTGGCCTGGTCCATGGCGCGAGTGTACCCGCCGGTACACTGTGGGCATGGGCACCCCCTCGCGCGAGTTCCCCGGCGTCACCGTCTTTGACCACCCCCTGATCCAGCACAAGCTGACCTACCTGCGCGACCGAACCGTCAGCCACCGGCCCTTCCGCGCCCTGCTCTACCAGATCGCGGGGCTGATGGTGTTCGAGGTGACGCGGACACTGCCGACGGAGATCATCTCGGTCGAGACCCCCATCGAGCACACCAAGGGCCGGCGCCTGGCGGGGCACGTGACGGTCGTGCCCATCCTCCGATCGGGGCTGGGCATGGCCGAGGGGATCCTGGAAATGATGCCCGAGGCCCGCGTGGGGCACCTGGGGCTCGTGCGTGACGAGGAGACGCTTAAGCCGCGGGTATACCTGCAGCGCCTGCCCCGGGACTTGGACGCGGGGCCGGTGTTCCTGGTTGATCCCATGCTTGCGACCGGGGGCTCCGCGGCGGAGGCGGTGGCCATCCTGCGGCGCCTGGGCGCGAAGGACCTCCGCATGATCTGCCTGGTGGCGGCGCCCGAGGGGATCGCCCGAGTCCGCCAGCTTGACGCCCAGGTGCCGATTTACACCGCCGCGATCGACCGCCAGCTCAACGAGCGGGGGTACATCCTGCCCGGGCTTGGTGATGCTGGAGACAGGATGTATGGGACCGGGTGAGTCCCGGTTAGCGGGCCATAGCTCCCGGTTCTCACGCGGGCTTCATCTGTGCTTTGAGGGCATCGGAGAGGGTGGAGGCGTGCGCAGAACGAGCGCGCCCATCCAGGAGCGGCCGCGATGAGCAGCAACCCGAATGTCGGCTATGGGAGGGCGGGGCCCAACTTTATGAACCAGGCCCCACAGCCCGGACAGCAGCCCCCGCGGGACAAGGAGCAGGGATATGGAAGCGCCCAGCCCAGACCGTCCGGACAACCCGCCAACCCGGCCCCCAGCCCCGGCCCCGGAGGCGACCGACGCCCCAACCCGCGTTGAGCCCCATTCCCGCGGCACGAAGCGCGGGGCCTCGAGCGAACGCTTCGAGGTCGGCGACTGGCAGGAGGGCTGATTCGCCCTATCGTCCGGGTCCCAGGGAGGAGCCGGATGAGCCTGATGCTGAGCGTGAGCGGCTGCCGCGGAGTGGTGGGGGAGACCCTGACGCCGGAAGTGGCGGCGCGGTTCGCGGGGAGCTTCGCGTCGTGGCTGCGCGAGCGGGCGGGCGGCAAGCCGACGACGGTGGTGGTGGGCCGCGACGGGCGTGCGGGGGGTGATGTGGTGCGGCTCGCGGCGTTGGCGGGGATCGCCGGGGCGGGCTGCCGCGTGGTGGATGTGGGCGTCGCGATGACGCCGACGGTGGCGGTGATGACGGACTCGTACGCGCGCCGGGCCCAGGGCGAGGTGGTCGCGGGCATGGTGCTGACGGCGAGCCACAACCCGCAGCAGTGGAACGGCCTCAAGTGCCTGCTCGCGGAGGGCGGGCTGCACGGCTCCGCGGCGTGCGCACCCCCGGCGGTGTTCGCCAACCAGATCATCGAGCGGTTCAGGGCTGGCGGCGCGGGGGCGGTGGCGTGGGACCGCGTGGGCGCCCTGGTGCAGGACGGCAGCGGCGTGGATGAGCACGTGCAGCGCGTGCTGACGGCGCTGGAGGAGTCGGGCCTGTGCGAGGAGCCCCAGACGCTGGGCGACGGCCTGCGCGTGGCGGTGGACTGCGTGAATGCGTCGGGCTCGCGCGGCGCGCCGCAGCTGCTCGAGGCGCTGGGGTGCGCGGAGATCCTGCCGCTGAACGTGTCGGAGAGCGGGCTGTTCCCCCACCCGCCCGAGCCGACGCTGGAGAACCTCTCGATGGCGGGGGGGCTGGCGGACGCGGTGCGCGAGGCGGGCGCGGATGTGGGCTTCGCGCAGGACCCGGACGCGGACCGGCTGGCGCTGATCGACGAGCAGGGCGCGTACGTGGGCGAGGAGTACACGCTGGCGCTGGGGGCGATGGCGCTGCTGAGCACGCCCGAAGGGAAGGGCGCTGCGCTGGTGACCAACCTCAGCACCTCGCGCATGCTGGATGATGTGGCGGCGCGGTTCGGGGCGCGGGTGCTGCGCACGGCGGTGGGGGAGGCCAACGTCGTTGAGTCGATGAAGCGCGAGCGGGCGCTGGCGGGGGGCGAGGGCAACGGCGGGGTGATCTGGCCGCGGGTGGCGTACGTGCGCGATTCGCTGAGCGCGATGGCGCTGACGCTGTGGCTGATGTCGGCCCAGGGGGGCGGTCGGGGGGCGCGCCGACGGCTGAGCGACCTGGCGGCGTCGATCCCAAGCTACGCGATCGTGAAGCGCAAGGTGGACCTGCGGCGGCGCGAGGACGCGACGGACGCGATCGAGAAGATCAGCGCCGCGCACCAGGACCAGCACGTGGACCGCCAGGACGGGGCGTGGGTGGACTTCCGGCAGGGGCCGCTCGCGGGCAGGGCGTGGCTGCATGTGCGGGCCAGCAACACCGAGCCGATCATGCGGCTGATCGCGGAGGCCCCGACGGCGGAGGCGGCGAACCGGGTGCTGGATGAGGCGGCGCGGGTGATCGGCGCGTAAGTGGGCGGCGAGTCGGCTCGTTCGTTCTCTCAGCTCCGCTTGCCGAGCACCAGGCCGATCACGGCGAACAGGATCGGGAGGCCCGCGGCGACGCCCACCATGATCATGAAGTTATCGCCGATGGTCTTGAGCATGCCGCCGCCGGCGGTGCTGGTCAGGCCGATGATGAGCGTGAACGCCGCGAGCGCCACCGCGATCACCGCGCCCAGGGCCAGGCCGCCCACCCAGCCGCTCGCCACGCCGTCGTAGGGCTCGGCGGGGACCATCGCCATCGTGGTGGTCGTGGTCTCGGTCGTCTCCATCACCGCGCCGGGGGTCTCGAACAGCGCGCCGCCGTCGCCGGTGATCGCCGGCTCTGCGGCGGTCTGGGCCGCCATGGTCTCGTTGCCGTACACATCGCCCAGCAGGTCCGCCCCCAGCGAGGTGTCGTCGGGCTCGCGGGTCATGTCCAGCAGGCCGCCGCTGCCGCTCGCGCTCTTGTCGCCGGGGTCCACCAGGCTGCCGGGGGAGGCGGTCACCCGCGTCACGGCGGAGGGGTCGGCCTCGTCCGTGCCCTCGGCCTCAAAGATGTTGATGCCCGTCGAGTCCTTGGCCTCGACCAGGCCGGGGGTGCTCCCGCTGCTGGCCAGCGTGAGGGGCTCGAGCTCGCCGCTGTCGGCCAGCGGGATCACGTCATCGCCCGCGAGCAGATCGACCTGCTCGCGCTTGAACACCAGCGCGTCGCGGTCGCGGAACTCCTGGAGCTGCCCGCGGGCGGCCATGTCGCGGACCTGGTCCACGCTCTTGCCCAGCTTCTGGGCGGCTTCATCGATCGAATAGAACATCTTGTCCATGGCGCGACGCTCCAAGTCTTGAGTGGTCCCAACCGTAGGCCGGGGGGCCCAAGCTACCCGATGGCACGGGTTTGCTCAAGGACCCTTTTCAACCGGTACGGATTCCGGCTGGGGTGGGTTGCACCCTCCACAACTCATTCACCCCCGGTACAGCCCCTTCCGCCCTGAAACGGGCCCCTCCGGTGCGGGGAAACGACCTCCCGGGCATCAAGGTTTCTTGAAGGCCGCTTGGCATGGCCGAACCGCCGGTACGCTCCCACCCTATGAACCGCCGCGAGTTTCTGCTCACCTCTTCGACCGCCGCCGCCCTGGGCCTGGGGGCTCCCGCGTTGGCCGCCCCGGCCCGCCCCCGCCCGGCGCGGAATGCCGCCGAGCCGCCCCGCGCCCGCAACCTCATCTTCATGGTCTCCGACGGCATGAGCACGGGGACGCTCACGCTCGCGGACCTCTACCGGCGGCAGCACCACAACCGCCCCTCCGCATGGGTCAGCCTGTGGGGCCGCCCCGGCGTCCGGCGCGCCACCTCCACCACCTACTCCGCGGACGCCTGGGTGACGGACTCCGCCGCGGCGGGCTCGGCGTGGGGCTGCGGCAGGCACGTCAACAACGGCGTGCTCAACATCACCGACGACGGCCGCCAGCACGTGCCGCTGCTGGTACAGGCCCGGCAGGCCGGCAAGGCGACGGGGCTGGTCACCACCACCCGCGTCACGCATGCGACGCCCGCCAGCTTCATCGCCAACGCGCCCAAGCGCGACCAGTGGCGGATCATCGCGCCGCAGATACTCGACCGCGGCGTGGATGTCGTGCTTGGCGGCGGCGGAAAGCACTTCTCCGAGGCCCTGCTCGCGCGCCACCCCGACCTGCACATCGCCCGCGACCTCGGGGCCCTCGACGCCGCGCCCGAGACCGGCCGGCTGCTCGGCCTGTTTGGCACGGACCACATCCCGATGGTGTACGAGCGCACGCCCCAGACGCCGTCGCTCTCGCGTATGACGCGGGCGGCGCTCTCCCGCCTAGGAGCTAGCCCCGAGGGGTTTGTGCTGCAGGTGGAGGGCGGGCGGGTAGACCACGCGGCGCACAACAACGACGCGGGCTCCCTGATCATGGAGCAGCTCGACTTTGATGACGCGCTGGGCACGGTGCTGGAGTGGGCCCAGGGGCGCGGCGACACGCTCGTCATCGTCACCACCGACCACGCCAACGCCAACCCCGGCCTCACGCTCTATGGTGCGCCGGGACGCCGGGCCTTTGACCGCATCCCCGCCATCCGCCACTCCTTTGACTGGGTCTGGGAAGAGCTGGAGAAAGTGCCCGCCGCGGGCCGTCCCGCGGCGGTCGTCGAGCTCGCCGAGGCAGCCACGGGCATCGGACTGGGCAGGGGCTCGCGCGAGCTGCTCTCGGCGGCGGTCGAGAAGAAGCGGGTGATGCCCTTCGGCGGCGCGAACACCTGGACCAGCGTGCTGGGGGCCGCGCTGGCCGACGAGACCGGCGTCGCCTTCACCGGCCCCAATCACACCAGCGACTTTGTCGAGGTCACCGCCCTGGGCCCGGGCAGCGAGCTGCTGCAACCCTTCATCGACAACACCGACCTGCACGCCCTGAGCGTCGCGGCGCTGGCCCTGCCCGAAGCGCAGCCTCTGCCGGGCATGGAACAGATCGTCGAGCCCGCCCGCGGCGTGACGGACGACTGACCGGCTTGGAACGCGCTCGCGCTCCGCGTTGAAAGAAAAAGGCCCCGGGGCGTGCGCCCCGGGGCCTTGAGACTGCTCAGACTCCTGCGCGATCAGCAGGGGTTGCCGGCCAGCACGCGGAAGAACGCCTCGATGTCGGCGTCGGTGCCCACATCGCCGTCGGCGTTGAAGTCGGCGCCCAGCGACCAGCAGGTGGCGCAGCAGTTGCCCGCCAGGCAGGAGAAGAACGCCTCGATGTCGGCGTCGGTGCCGGTGTCGCCGTCGCCGTCAAAGTCCGCCGTGCCGCAGACAGGGCCGCAGACGCTGGGGGGGGCGACGAAGGTGACCAACTGGCCCTCGCCGCTGTGTGAGGCGCTGGGGGTGCTGTAGGCCAGGCTCCCGTCGGCGTTCTCGATGCCGATGGTGCGGTCACCGCCGCTGGCGTCCTGCCCGGTGCCCTGGCCGGTGCCCGTCATGATGACCGGGGTGATCGAGCCGTAGCGGAACTCGACGTTGTTCGAGCCCTCGTGCAGGATGGCCTGGAAGGTCTCGCTGGTCGTCGGCAGGGTGTTGCCCGCGGTGTACTGCGTGACGTTGTTCCACTCCACGATGAAGCGGCGGTTGGGGGCCACGCCGTCCTCGACGAAGTAGATGTCGCCCTGCTCGCCGGGGTTGTAGTCGTCCCACAGCGGGTACACGGCGTTGTTGGGCACCGCCGCGCCGGGGATGGCGTCGTTCAAGTACGCCGTGCTGGGGCTGTTCCCGAACTGCAGATTGCCGTTCGAGCTGATCACCACGCTGGTGTAGTCGGTCCCGAAGAAGTTGAAGGTGAAGGGCAGGGCCACGGTCTCGGTGCAGTCATCGCAGCCGGAGGCGACGCCCGCCAGGTTGCCGAAGCCGGCGATGCTGGAGAGCTGCTCGTTGGTCCCCGCCATGCCGTAGCTGGGGGTTCCGCAGTCGGTGCCGTCGCCGTTGTAGGTGCCGCCCGCGGTGGTGCAGTCCGCGGCGGACATCACCGAGCACGAGCCCTGCACGCAGCACGCCCCCGTGGGCGTGAGCTGGCCGAGGTCCAGGACCATCTGCAGGCCGAACGCCGCGGGGCCGGTGCTGGTCACGGCGAAGTTGGACGCGCCGAACGCGGTATCGGGCCACATGCCGATGGCGAGGTAGTGGGTGCCGGCGGCAAGCCCGCCGTCACGCCCGTTGAACGCCGTCCCGTTGCCGACGGCCGGGCGGACGGGGGCGGTCAGGCCGAAGCTCAGGGCGCTGAAGTTGTCGGCGCCGTCCTGGTCGTCGTTGGCGATGCGGTTGCCGGCGCTGTCGTACAGGCCGATCTCCGTGTCGTCAAAGGGCGACTCGCCGGTGCTCCAGATGTCCAGCCAGCGCTCGTTGGCGTTGTTCACCTCGGGGATGTCGAAGCGGAACCAGCGGACCTCGCCCTGAGCGAGGTCGAACGAGGGCGTGGCCGTGTTGGAAGGCAGGGTGAGTGCGCCAAGGTTCGTCAGCGAGTTCACCTGGATGTTGATGCTGCCGTTGCCCGTGCGGGCCTGCGCATCGGTCACCGTCAGCGGGATGGTGAAGCTCCCGGCCGTCGCGGCGGTCGCCGTAAAGCTGAAGATGTTGTCGCCCGGCGTGACGTCGCCGTTGGTGCCGTCATCGAAGAAGAGCTGCGTAGAGGAGCCGCCGATGCTGGACAGGTCGCCCGTCACCACCATGCCGGTGCTGGGGGGGTTGAAGCCGCCCGTCACCGTGCCGGTCAGCAGCGTCGAGCCGCCCTGGAAGAACGCCGCGGGCGAGGCCGCGCCGTTCACCACGGGGTTGGTCGGGCCGGTGGGGGGCGCGACCACCATCCGGAAGAACACGACGTCGTAGGGCCCGTCCTTGGAGGCGAAGGTCTCGACCGGCGCCGCCGTGACGTCGCTGATGCGGATGCCCATGTTGGTAACGAGCGCGGTGCTGTTGTTGACCACCACGCTCGGGAAGTCCATGACGTTCTCGCTGGGGAAGGTGTCGTCCGGCGGCGCGGGCTGGTCGTGCGCGGTGTTGTAGATCGAGAAGGCGATGTAGTACGTGCCCTCAGCGTAGTTGCGGGTGAGGATGTTGCCGCCGTCGTTGGAGTAGCCGGGCAGGGCGTTGAACTCATGGTCGTAGACCATGAAGTCAAGGTCCGCGGTGTTGCCCGTGCCGGGCGCGATCGTGATGTCGCCGGGGATGAAAGTCCCCGCCTCCACCACCGACATCGGGTCGACCGAGTAGGTCGCGCGGTACTCCGCGGTGCTCGTGCTGCTCCCCGTCACGCGGATAAACAGCTCCTCCTGCTTGCCGAACCCGTACCACTGCATGAACCGCGGCGGGGTGGTGGTGGTCGAGGTCGTCATCACGGCGACGTCGGTGCCGAAGTTGATCGAGCCGCCGGTCTGCGAGAGGCCGCGGATCGTGCCCACGTGCCCGGGGGTGTCGCTCGTGAGCTCGAGGCGGTGGCGGTACACGCCCAGCGCCGCGGGCGCGGTCTTGACCTTGAAGGTGTCGGACTCGTTGATCGCGGAACCGCCGAGGGTGTTCCCGGCAACCAGCCCGAAGGCCTCGTTGGCGCTGAACTTGTCATCGTTGGGCTCGGTCTCACCGAAGGTGGGCGGCGGGGGCGGCGGGGGCGGGGCCTCGTCGTCCAGCGTGATCGTCACGGGGTCCCAGCTCGCCTCGGGCCCGCCCGGGGCGTCGTCGTAGTCCTCGAAGAACCGGAACGTCCAGTTGCCCGCGGCGACGATCGGCACGGGCAGGTTGACGATGACGTCTCCGGGCGTCGAGACGGAGGTGAACCCGCCCGTCTGCGTGAAGGGCTGGATCTGGAACGAGCTGCCCCCGGGGGTGGTCACTTCGATCCGCGCGTCGGCCGGCCAGGTGAACGCGTCCAGCGCGTTGAGCGTGCCGCTGATGCGGATCTTGGTCGCGGTGTAGCTCCCCGTGAAGCTGTGGTTGAGCACGGTGTTCTCGGCGGCGCCGTAGAGGCCGTCGGAGATGACACCGTTGTACGAGACGGTCTCCTGCGGTTCGGCGTACGCGGACAGGGCGAGGGCGAGGGCGGCGCTGAGACCACAACCAATGCTGCGCTTCTTCGACATGACTCCTCCACGAGCAAAGAAAGAAAGGATGAGGACCACTTCCGCGAGTGCGGGCCGAACGGCCCGTGGCTGTTGTACCGCGCCCTGAACGGTGTGTAAACGGAATATGCGAGGTTTCACCGGCGCCCCACCCGCTGAATCCACCTCTAACCACCTTGGAAGCAACGTTTTAGGCCAGCACCAATCGCCCGCTAAGGCGCGAACGGCTCAATACGGCACGCCCGGAAACCTTTCGGGCAGGGTCGGCCTGGGGGATCGGACCGTCCGGTCTTGCCGGCCCATCGACCCCTTCCAGGAGTCTTTGTTATGCCTGATCGCAACGACACCAACCGCTCCGGCGGCCGCTCCAACCCCGCCCGCAACCTCACCCACGAGGACCGAGTCCGCGGCGGCTCGCACTCCGCCCAGGTCCAGGTTCGTGATGCCCTGGGCCAGTTCGCCGGCAAACGCGCCAACGCGACGAGCCCGGGCCGGATCGACGACAGCCGGGGCCGCAACCGGGACAACGATCAGGGCCAGAGTGGGCGCGGGCAGGACGCAGGCCCGGGCCGCTAGCCAGCCATTACCACAGGGACCCGGGGCCGCGCCGAGCGCGGCCCTGTTTTTTTTAGGTATCGAGCCCCTCGCACAGGTCGATCGTCGGCAGCGTGAACCGCACGCTCGTGCCCTGCCCCAGGCCCGACGACTCGAGCCACACCCGCCCGCCGTGGCGCTCGATGATCTTCTTCACGATCGACAGGCCCGCCCCTGCGCCCCCGCCGTAGCACTCGCGCGGGTGCAGCCTGCGGAACATGCGGAACACCGTCTCGTGCTTGTCCTGGGGCACGCCGATGCCGTTGTCGGACACCCGCACCGCCACCATCCCGGGCGGCTCACCCGCGGGTGCGGCCTCGGCCGCCACCTCAACCACCTTCGGCGAGGACTCGTTGTACTTGATGGCGTTGCTGATCAGGTTCGCGAAGACCTGGGCCAGGCGCTGCGCATCGCCGCACACGTGCACCCCCTGGAGCGAAGCGTCGAGCCGCACCTCCACGCCGGGCTCCTGGGCCCGCGCCCCGGCGAGCTGGAGCCCCTCCGCCGCGGGGCGCGAGAGCTCCAGGTCCTCGATCAACAGCGCCGCGCTGGAGACCCGCGCCGACTCCAGCAGCGAGTCGAGCAGCGTCTGCATCCGCGCGCACAGCTCCTGAAGCTGCTCCATGCGGCGGGCGGCGTCCTCGTCCAGCTTCCCGCGCCCGTCCTCCTCGAGGAAGCTGACGATCAGCCGGATGCCCCGCAGCGGCTCCTTGAGGTCGTGGGCCGCGATGTACGCGAAGTCCTCCAGGTCGCGGTTGCTGCGCGCCAGCTCCTGGGTCTGCCGCAGCCGCAGGTCCTCGCTCTCGTGCTGCTCGGTGCGGTCGCGGACCATGCCCACCCACTCGACCACCGCGCCCGACTCGTCGCGCACCGCCGCGGCCGTCACCTCGCAGTGCCGGTACGAGCCCGGGCCGGCGTCGCCCGCCGCGCGCCACAACCGCAGCCGCCCCTGGTACGACATCGCCCCGTCGCGGAGCGTCTGGGCCACGGCGGCCCGCACGTGGTCGCGGTCCCCGGGGTGAACGGCGCTGAACCACCCGTAGCCCTGGTACTCTTCGAACCGCTGGCCCGTGAACCGCTCCCAGTCCGGGCTGCGCTCGACGAACTTCAGCTCGGGGTCGCGCACCCACACCACGGTGCTCGAGGCCTGCACCAGCGCCTTGTACCGGGCCTGGCTGCGCTCCAACCTCCGGAGCAGCGGGGCCTCGGCCCGCGGCCCATCGCCGCGGACGTCCTCGCGCCGCCCGGGGGTCGCGTCCTGCTGTCGGCGCGGGTCGGCGCGCCCCTCGTCCCTGTTCATGCGGCGAATCCCTCCGCGCAACCAAAGGGCACTGTAGAAGCGGGGGCCCCGCGCTCACCTCAAGCCCGCGTCAACGCCTTTTCACCCGGACGCCAGCACCAGCCCCCACCCGGGAGGCGTTGGTTTTCACGCCCCATTCACGGAGCACGGCAGACCCGCGCGGCACGCTGGGGGTGTTCCAGTGGATCAGCCGCGGCAATCCCACCCGGCCCCGCTGGGCAAGGCCGGGCGTCCTGCGCCCGGCCATTTCTATGCCCCTGTGTTGGATGCGCTTCACCCGGGTTTGTCAGCCGGTTCACCCGGTGCGGGCACAAGTGACGTGAGTGTTGGCCGCCACGCATCTCGGCGGCCGCTCCTGGAAGCCGGGCCCTTTGAGAGATCAAGGCCCGGCTTTTTTCCTTGTCCGGCTGGACCGCACGCCGCTCATCAGTAGAACGCAAAGCGGTTCTCCCCGCGACCTACACCGCCCTTTAGAACTCGTGCGGTACAACATGCTCCAGACCATGGACCGCCTCTCCCGCAACTCGCCGCACTGCCCCGGCAACCAGGGCGCTCGCCGCGCCACGCCCGGACGCCAGGACGACCGTCGGCAGCCCCGCACGACCCCGCACCCCGGCACGCACCCGGGCCCCGCGAGGCCCGCCGCGCCCATCCAGCCGACCGGCAAGCCGATGCACGCGGCGGCCACCGACCTGCTCTGCGGCCTGCTGGGCCCCATCCGCTGGCTCGGCGCCGCCAAGGGCTCCGACCTGTCCGAGGCCTGGGGCGGCAAGCCCGGCGACGCCGGCTGGCTGCTCGACCTCCCGGGCGGCGGCCGCCTCGCCATCACCGTTTCGCGCCGGCTCGGCTTCTCCCGCGAGGACGCCCGTGTCATCCTTTTCCAGGAGCTCCGCGGCTACGGCGGCCTGACGTGGTGCCTGCCCGCCGACTCCCCCCAGCACCTCGACCGCATCCGCACCGAGGTGGAGGCCCTGCTCGCCGATGGCGCCACGGTCTCCCAGCGTGTGGAAACCCCTTAGAACGCTGAGTGTTTTTTCATCCACGTTTCAGTCCACCCGGGTTTGCACAAAGCGGACCGCGTGATAGGTTTCTCCAGCTGGGCTGGGACACGAGGGCTTCAGGGGGCCCGCGGCGCGAGCGTTCAACGCTCCGCGGCACACCCCACGCACACCGCCATGCAACCCGACGCCGCCGTGACGTACCCGACCACCGCCGCCGCTCCCACGCGGGGGTCCGTGGTCGCGCACCGCTACTCACCCGCACGGGCCGAGCCGGAGCCGCGCCACTTCGGCCCGCGGGTCACGCCCGGGTTGATCCTCCTCTCGCTCTCGCCGGACCGCGCCCGCGAGCTGGAAGAGATCGCTGCGGCGCTGCTCCGCGAGCCCTGCCCGCTGTGCGACGCCTCGCCCACCGGCCCGCACAGCCTCGCCTTCCGCACCCGCACGCTGCTGCAACTGCTGGGAACTGACGAGCTCCGCGCGCTCGCCACGCGCGTCCACGCTCCCACCCACGGCGGGTTCCTGGAGTTGTACCACCGCCTCGCCCCGCCCTCCTGACAGCCCCCCTCGGGCCGCGGCCCTCTGCGTTTCTACCCCCCTCGGGGGCCGCGGCCCTCCTTGCGGCTCTCTTCTCGGGGGGCCGCGGCTCCTCCCCCCTCGCCGCGGCCCCCACTTTTTTCCGCCGGCGTGAGGGGGCCCTCACGCCCGATTTACTCCGGTTGGATCGAGGAGGCCGACCTCTCTCGGTACGCTGGCCGCGCACCAATGGAGGAGGGACCGTCGGGGCGAACGCGGGCCGCGTGAAGGCGACCGCCCAGCCCGTGACCCGCGATGAGCAGCCGTGAAAACCAACCGTCAGGCTCGACCATCGTCGAAGCCCCCGCCGCCCCCACCCCGCTCCAGCCGCCCCACCAGTCACCGCCGCCCGGGGCGCTGCCCGATGGCCAGCCCGACGCGCCCGCGATGAGCCCGCCTCCAGCGGACCCGCCGCCCGTTGCTCACGCCCCCCTCAATCCGCCGCCGCAGGATTCGCCGATGAGCGTCCTGACCGGCCCGACCACGCAGCCCAGCCCGCGCGACGTCCGCTCGTGGTACGTCCCGCTCCCCGGCCAGGCCGGGCTGCCCGAAGACCCGCCCGCGCCATTCGTGCCCGACAGCGACCTCTTCGCCCGCATCACCCCCGGCTTCATCCTGGAGAGCCTCCCGCGCGAGCGGGCCGTGACCCTGGCCAACTCGCCGGTGTTCCCGCAGACGCCGGCGGAGGCGCCCCGCGAGTTCACCGTCGAGCACTCGCGGGCGCTGGCCCGCCGGATGCTCGCGTCGCTCACCGCCGACGAGCTCCGCCTCATCGCCCGCCGCCTGCGCCTGCCCGACGACGGCGGGTTCGTGGACGTTTACAGACGTCTTTCTCTGCTTTGCTGACCCCTCCGTGCTCACCCCTCCGCTCTTCCCCTCGGGAGGGGGTGGGCTTGTGCGATGAAGACCGCTCGATAAACTCTCGCCTCGCCCCCGGCCGCAAGGCTGTGCGGGGCACGTGGGGCCGTGGCGCGCAGACCCCCCTCTCGCGCTGCCGCGGCCCTGCTTTTTTTTTTTTGATAAGCCGGACGCTGACGAGCGAGAACGCAGCGCCTCACCCGATCTTCCGCATCACGCTCACCGCCGCGTACAGCCCCGCCACCTGCTCGCGGTCCACCACCCGCGGCGGGTAAGCGCTGTTGAGCGGCTGCAACCGGATCAGCTCGCGACCGTCCTGCTGCTCCAAGTACACGCGCTTGAAGGTCGTCTCGTGGTCGGGCTCCAGGCGCGCGAAGCAGTCCATCCCGCTCTTGACCGGCCGGCTGGGTGAGAACACCACGATGTCCCCCTCGGCGTAGAGCGGCTGCATCGAGTCGCCCACCACCCGCGCCGCGAAGGCGTCGGGGTCGTCCAGGTCCGGGCAGCGCACGTACTCGTCGGCGACCCGCGCGGGGTAGCCAAGGTCGGTGAACTCCTTCGGGTAGCCCGCGGCGACGCGGTTGATGAGCGGCACCTCGCGCCGCAGCGGCACCGGGACCGGCGCCTGGCTGGGCGCGTCGAGCCTGTCCACCAGCTTCTTCAGCTCGCCCTTGCGGTAGAGCTCATCCAGCGAACCCGAGCCCTTCAGCAGCGTCGCGAGCCGGCGTGCTGTCCGTTCCTGTTCCTGCCACCGCGCGATCCCCTCGCGCACCTCGCTGCCCCCCGCCTCAAGCCCGCGCTGCCACGCCGCGGCGCGCACCAGCGTGCCCTCGGGCATGCGGAGCTCCTGCTCAACGCGCCGCAGGATGGCGTCGTCGGGCGGGTTGCGGTGCTCGTTCTCCACCAGCGAGAGCAGGCTCTTGGCGCAGCCCGCGGCGTCGGCCACGCGCTGCAGCGAATAGCCGAGCTCCTGCCGCCGCAGTCGCATCAGCACCCCCACACCGACCACCCCGCCCTCGCTCACCGCTGCCTCCGATCCCGCCGCCCGGGTTTGTGCGCAAAAAGCCGGTACACCTTACAGGCCCCTTGCAAACTGTTCCGAGGTTGGTAAAACTGTCCCACGTGTTCACAGTGTAGTGAACACAGGCCGCCCCGGCCAGCCCGATCCGCAGACCCCCGGAGGAGTTCCCCCAGTGCCCTGCCAGATACCCCTTAGCGACCAGCAGACCGTCGCCCGCCGGGCCGAGCTGCTCCCCTGTGCCGCCGACACCGCCCTCCTGAAAGCCGTGTACGCCAACGGCGAGCCCATCGCGGCGGTGGCCCGCCTGAGGGCCGAGAAGCCCGGCCGCACCAACCGCCGGGTCGCGGCCCTGACGCGCCGCCTGCTCAGCCGCGAGTTCGAGTTTGTCCTCCGCCACCGCGAGTCGCTGCCGGGGCACCGGCGGCAGATCGCGACGATCTGCTTTGTTCAGGGCCGCTCGATGCGTGCCGCGGCCCGCGAGCTTGGGATCAGCTTCTACAGCGTCCGCCGGCACTGCGACGCCATCCGCGCCCTGATCGACGGCCAGCGCGAGACGCGCGGGGGCTCAGGAAGCGCGGGTGCGGCGTGAGCCTGGTCAGGGTCATCGACTCCGCCACCTACCCCTCGCCGCGCCTGCTCCAGGCGTGCGCCGCCTTCGGCCTCGCGGTGCGGCACCAGGCCGGCGCCCGCCCGCCCGCGCCCCGCAGCGCCGCCCGCGCGCTGCTCGCCCAGCTCCGCCCCGGGCAGGTCGCCCTCATCACCGGCCCAAGCGGCAGCGGCAAGTCCTCGCTGCTCCGCGCCTGCGCCGCCGCGGCGGAACACGACGGGCACCGCACCCACTGGGCCGGCGCCGCTTCACCCGCCGACCGGCCGCTCATCGACGCCATCGACGCCCCGCTCCCCGCAGCGCTCGGCGCCCTGGCCCACGCCGGGCTCGCCGACGCCACGCTGCTGGCCCGCACGCCCAGCGAGCTCTCCGAGGGCGAACGCTTCCGCTTTGCATTGGCCGTTGCGCTGAGCGCAACGCCCGAGGGCCCGACCACGCTGCTCATCGACGAGTTCGCCAGCGTGCTGGACCGCACGACCGCGCGGTGCCTCTGCCACGCCCTGCGACGCTGGCTGCGGCACGCCCCGCACACCCGCATCATCGCCGCCACCGCGCACGACGACGTCGCCCCCTGGCTCGAGCCCGACCTCCACACCACGACCCCCTGACGCACCACCATGCTGCCCATCACCATCCAGCCCGCGCCCACCGACGCGTACGCCGCGCTCTCGCGATTCCACTACCGCGCCGGGCCGCCGGGGGTGCCCGTCCTCACCCTCACCGCCAACGACGAGCTCACCCGCGAGGTGGTCGGCGTGCTCGTGGTCTCCATGCCCACGCTCAACGGCCCGTGGCGGCCGCTCGCCTGGCCCCACCTCTTCCCCGCCGGCCCCCGCTTCCTCAACAAGCACGTGCGCACCATCTCGCGCGTCGTGATCGACCCGCGCTACCGCGCCCTGGGCCTGGCGCGCCGCCTCGTCCGCCATTACCTCGACGACCCGCTCACGCGGTGTACCGAGGCGGTCGCCGCGATGGGCCGCTGCTGCCCTTTCTTCACCCGCGCCGGCATGCGCGAGGTCCAGCCCCCGGCCTCTCGCCGTGACCGCGCCCTCGCCCGCACGCTGGCGATGCTTGGGCTTGAGCCCTGGGAACTGGTCGAACTCTCCCGCACCCGCTCCTGCCTCACCGCCTCGCCCACGCTCCGCGCCGCGGTCGCGGCATGGGCCGCCGACAGCCGCGCCACCCGCCGCCACGACCCCGCCAACCCCGACACGCTCACGCAGCTCTGCATTTTGGGCGCATCCTCACTCACCGCGCGCCCGTTCGCGTACGTCACCCCGTGCCACGATCACGCCGCGTGATCGTGTCCCTTGAGACCCCCATGAACTTCACCACGCCGCAAACCCCCGACCAGCTCCACGCCTGGCTCGCCGACAACCTCGGCCTCAGGTTCCCGCGCGAACCCCTGCTCCCCGGCAACAGCGCGCCCTTTGACTATCTCACCTTCGCCTTCTTCGGGCCGTCCGGGGTACCCGGAACCACCGATTGCGTCCTCTGGGCCAACCGCGGCGGGGGCAAGACCTTCCTGGGCGCGGTCGCCACCATGCTCGACCTGGTCTTCCGCCCCGGCATCGAGGTCCGCATCCTCGCCGGCTCGCTCGAGCAGGCCCGCCGCATGCACGCGCACCTCCGCCGCCTCTTCGACCCGCGCGAGCACGAGCCCCTCGCCGCCCTTGTCGAGGGCCGCATCACCGAGCGGCGCATCACCCTCAACAACGGCTCCTCCGCCGAGTTGCTCGCGCAATCACAGACCTCCGTCCGCGGCACGCGCGTCCAGAAGCTCCGCTGCGATGAGGTCGACCTCTTCCACCCCGATGTCTGGGACGCCGCGCAGCTCACCACCCGCTCCAAGCAGTGCGGCGACCACCTCGTCCGCGGCAGCGTTGAGTGCCTCAGCACCATGCATATCCCCTTCGGCGTCATGCACCGCCTCGTCCAGGAGTGCCACGAGGGCAAGCGCACCCTCTTCCGCTGGGGCGTGATCGACGTGCTGGAGCGGTGCGGGGCGCCCCGCTGCGCCACCGCCGGCGTGCAGCCCGCCGACGCCGCGCCCAGCGCGTGCCCGCTGCGCAACGATTGCCACGGGCGCGCCAAGCGGCGAACGGGCGACCCCGGGCACGTCTCGGTCGCCGATGCGCTGAACCAGCAGCGCCGCGTGCCGCTCGCGGTGTGGGAATCGGAGATGCTCTGCCTCCGCCCCCGCCGCACCGACACCGTGCTCCCCGAGTTCGACCCCAAACGCCACGTCTTCAACCACGCCGGCCCGGCATGTATCGCGCTCTGGTGCGCCGGCATGGACTTCGGCTTCCGGGCGCCCACCGCGATCATCTACGCCGCGCTCGACCACGACCGGACGCTGTGGGTCATGGACGAGCGCGTGGTGGCAGGGCAGGTGGCGGATGAGCACCTCGCGGCGCTGCGCGCGGGGCTGGCGCGCGAGGGCGTGCCCGCCTGGCCCCTGCCCGACTTCGTCGCGCCCGACCCCGCGGGCGAGGCGGCCAACGACCAGACCGGCACCTCGGCGGTGAACCTGCTGCGGCGCGCCGGGTTCACGGCACGCATCAGCCGCTCCACCATCGCGCAGGGGCTCACCAGCCTGCGGGCCCGCCTCGCGCCCGCGAGCGGCGACGCCCCACGCCTGTTCATCCACGAGCGCTGCCGAACCCTCATCGAGTCCCTCGAGCGGTACCACTACGACCCCCGCAAGCCCGAGAGCACCACCCCCGTCAAGGGCCGGTTCGACCACGCCGTCGACGCCCTCCGCTACCTCGTCCAGGCCCTGGACCACCCCGCCAGCGCCAAGGCCAGCTCCTACGCGAGGATGGGGTGAGGGTCCGGCACCACCGACTGCCGCCACTTTCTAGGGACTAATGCTGATAAACCGCGGGTCGTCCGCCGTGGCCATAGTGGCGTAATCTGTTTCCAGCGACGACACCGCCCCGGTGAACGAGAACCAGTGGATGCTCAGGGCCGCCATGACCACGAAGCACACCCAGCTCCCGACCTCCGCCCCCTTGTTCCGGCGGGCCCAATAGAGGATGCCCAGCCCCAGCACCATCGTCGCCAGCTTCCACGCCACCACCAGCTCGGGCGAGTTGTGCTCCATCACCGACCGTGCCAGCGGGTTCAGCTCCAGCATCCCGATGCTGGTCACGAACGTCAGGGTGAGCGCCAGGTCGGCCAGGCACATAAGACAGGTGGCCGCCAGCAGGAGGGTCACCCGCTGGGCCCGCAGCGCCGGGGTGGCGGCTTCGCGGAGGGGCTGGAGCTGCCAGGGCATGCTCATCACCCGTCCCATCGGCCATGAAGACCCCCCGCCCGAACCCCGCAACCCCCTTTCAACCCCTTGCCGTTCCGACAGTAACGATCCGATGGACGGCAAGATCAAGTGATTCCGCGGGCCCCGAAAGACGATTCTGTATCTGAGGCCCGCATCGTGTCGTATGGAGGATGGATGCGTCCGATAGCAAGACCCATCGCCCTGGCCCTGCTGGCCGCCGCCGCGTGCTTCCCCGCCGCCGTGGTGGCCCAGCGCCGCACCGTGTTCCCCGATGAGGGCGTGGGCACCCGCGACGCCGTGATCCGCGTGCGCGAGCTGAGCGACGCGGGCAACACCCCCGAGGCCCTCCGCGTCCTCCAGAAGACCCTCGAGTCCGAGGGCGGCCAGGTCGTCCTCAGCCCCTCCGACCCCGACGTCTACATCTCCGTCCGCGCCCACATCCACGACCTCCTGCTCGCCAACCCCGCCCTGCTCACCCGCTACCGCCAGGAGCAGGAGCCCGCGGCGAGGGCCCTCCTCGACCAGAACCGCGTCGCCGAGGCCGAGTCCACCCGCCTGCTCACCGCCTCGGGCTTCGAGGCCGCCCTGCGCCTCGCGCAGGCCGAGCTCGAGTCCGCACGCTTCGAGTCCGCGCGCCTCATGCTCCAGCAGCTCGAGCTGCACCCCGACCGCGTCAAGGGCTCGCGCCTCGCCGCCGACGCCGCGATGCTCGCGGCGATGCTCGTCCCCTACCTCCCGCGCGAGGACGTCCGCGCCTGGGCCACGCGCTGGGCCCTCGAGGCCGGGCTGGACGCCAAGCTTGTCCCCACCACCCCCGCGCCCGTGCCCGCCGACGCCGCGAGCGCCGGCGTTTCGTCGCTGCACCCGCAGCGCACGCCCGACCTGAGCACCGTGCCGGCGAGCCCGCTCCAGTCCGTCGCCCTCGACATCGAGCGGCTGGAGAGCGAGCGCATCGCCGACCCGCGCCAGTTCCAGCAGCGGTTCACCAACACGCCGTGGATCATCCCCACGCTCAAGGACGGCGTCGTGTACGTCAACGACGGCCGCCGCATCACCGCGTGGGACGCCGCGACCCTGGGCGAGCTCTGGCAGGTCGCCCCGTCACGCATCTCCCCCCGCACCGGCGCCGAGCTCGACTTCGGCGACTCCTTCGTCCAGTCCGGCGCCACCCAGAAGGAAGACGCCGCGACCGTCACCGTCGGCCAGGGCGTCGCCGTCGCGGTGACCGGGATCGCCGAGGCCCGCGGCCGGCGCGGCGACCGCCGTCTCCACGCCATCCAGGCCGCCACCGGCCGCCTGCTCTGGTCCATCGACCCCGCGGCGCTCTCCGACAAGCTTGTAGGTGGCGCGGTCTACGGCCCGCCCCTCATTGAGGCCGACACGGTGGTCATCGCCGTCCGCTCCGTCGGCTTCACCCGGCGCGAGACCAAGCTCTACATGGTGGGCGTCAACCTCTACACCGGCGCGCTCAAGTGGCACCGCCTGGTCGGCACCATGCAGAACCAGCAGCTCTTCGGCCGTTCCCAGGGCCGGCCCGACGCCGCGGTCATCCACCAGGGCGTCGTCTACCGCGGCGACGAGATCGGCGTGCTGTGCGCCTACGAGGTCGCCACCGGCCGCCCCATGTGGCTCCGCACCATGCCCGCGCACCGCTTCTTCGACTTCAGCCAGGTGCAGCGCGGCGAGGCCGTGCCGCCGCAAGAGATGTGCATGCCCGTCATCGACGGCGATGCGCTGGCCTACGTCGAGTACCCCAAGGGCCGCGTCGTCCGCGTCGCCCTCTCCAACGCCGCGCTCCTGGCCAGCCGCGACGGCTCCTCGCTGGGCGACCCGCGCTACCTGCTCAAGGTCGGCGCACACCTGGTCTGCGTCGGGGGCAACCGCATCGCCATCGTCGAGGCGGACAAGCTCGAGAGCGGCCAGGCGCACCTCGTCTCCGCGGTGGGCAAGTCCAGCATCCAGGGCCGGGTCACCAGCGCCGGCGACCGGATCCTCGTCCCGCTCGAGGGCGGGGCCTCGCTCATCGACCCCCGCGACCCCGCCTCGGAAGTCCACGCCGACTTCCTGTGCTCGGGCAACCTGCTAGTCGCGGGCGAGGGGTCGCGCACGCACCTGCTGTCGGTGGACACCACCCGCCTGCACACCTTCCTGCGCTGGGAGGAGGCCGAGTCCATCCTCACCGCCCGCGTCGCCGAGAAGCCCAAGGACGCGCAGCCCCTGCTCACCTTCGTCGAACTCGCCGCCCGCACGGGCCGCAGCGAGCGCGTGCCCGAACTGGCCGACCGCGCGCTCGCGCTGCTCGATGCGCAGGCCGCGGCCCCCGGCGCGATGCAGCAGCGCGCCAAACTCTTCACGCTGCTGCTCGAGCTTGTCCGCAGCAGCCGAACCGCGTGGACCACCGCCACGCCCGCCCCGGAGCTGGGCGCCGCCCGCCCAATCAAGGACGTCGCCCTGCTCGAGAGCGTGATCGACCGCCTCGGCCGCGCCGCCGAGTCCGCGCCCCACCTGGTCGCCATGCTGCTAGAGCGGGCCTGGCTCGCCGAGAAGCAGAACAACCCCACCGCCGCGATCGAGGCCTACCAGCAGGTGTTGGTGGACTCGGCCCTGTGCATGGTGGAGCTGGACCCCGGCGCTCGCCTGGGCGGGCCCGACACCCGCGCCTCGTCCTTCACCAATGCGCGCACCGAGGCCACCGACCGCCTCACCGCCCTGGTCAAGCGCGTCGGCCCCGCCCCCTACGCCGCGTTCGATGAAGAGGCCGCGCGCCTGCTCGCCGACACCGACGCCTCCGACGCGGAGAAGCTCGCCGACCTCGCCCGTGCCTACCCCGTCGCCGCCGTCACCCCTGAAGCCTGGAACCGTGCCAGCGGCGCCTACGCGATGCGCGGCAACCACGCCGCCGCCAAGCTCGCCGCGGGCTCGGGCCTCTCCGCCGCGGAGCTGGGCGCCGCGATCGGCCGCGAGGCCCAGGAGCCCATGCTCGCGCGCCTCGCGGGTTCCCTGCTGGCCCGCGCCACCGCGCCCGCCGATGCCGAGCCCGCGTACCGGCTGATGCAGCGGCTCGCGCGACAGTCGCCCGCCCTCGCCATCGAGTTCAACGGCTCGGTCGCGCCACCATCGCAGATCGCCGCGGCCCTGCGCGAACGCCTCGCCTCCCGCTCCGGCATCCCCCTCATCGGCCCCACCCTCTCGCGTAACGTGCAGGTCATCGAATCGTGGGAGCCGCTCGAGCCGGTCGTCCGCAACACCCGCGGCAACTCCGGCGACTGCGTCGTCATGGCCGACGAGGGCGAGAAGCTCGTCAGCATGTGGGCCGTCGCCGCCGAGGACAACCGCCTCCGCATGCTCTGGTCCAAGCCCTACCAGATGCGCCCCATCGTCATCCGCATCACCCCCGACGACACCCTGCTCTTCTGGCCCAGCAGCACCGGCGGCGCGATCGAAGCCGTCGCCACGGCCGACGGCGCCAGCCGCTGGCGCACCGCCGAGTTCGCCAGCCTCTTCCAGGAAGAGCCCGCCCCCCGCGACCCCAACGAGCGCCTCGCCACCCCCCTTGACGGGCCCGTCCGCCCCAACGACCTGGTCGTCACCGCCGACGGCAACACCCTGGTCCTGGTCCAGCGCCGCGGCCGCGCCGGCGCCTTCGACCTCGCCACCGGCAACCCGCTCTGGACCACGTCCCTCGAGCTCAACCGCGTCTACGAGATCGAGCAGGCCGGCGATTACGTCGTCGTCGGCGGCACCACCCAGGGCCGCGGCGAGCGCGCCGTCCCCGGCGTCATCGCCATCAACAAGCGCACCGGCAAGGAAGTGTCCCGCGTCCCCGCCAAGGACCTGGGCGACCACGCCCGCTGGATCCGTGCGGTGGGCAGCGACGTCGTTGTCGCCACCGCCAACGGCCTGCTCCGCTTCACGCCCGCCACGGGCAACGTCGCCTGGACCACCAACGGCGCGCCCGGCGCCAGCTCGTTCGCGGGCTGGGTCGTCGGCGAGGGCCTGTTCGTCCTCGACGGCGACGTCAACCTCTGGTGGGTCTCGCTCAAGGACGGCTCCCACGCCGACAAGCCCCTGGACGCCCGCGGCCGCATCGTCTTCCCCGTCAACGGCGTCGTCATGAACAACACGCTCGCCGTCTCCTCCACCATGGGCCTGATCGTCTTCGGCGAACGTGGCGAGCTGCTCGGCGCCGACGGCCTGGACGGCCAGGGCTCGCTCCAGGCGCCCGTCGCCAGCGAGAAGCTCTTCGTCGCCGTGGAGAACAACCAGCGCGACGAGCCGGGCGAGCAGGGCATCGTCTCGCGCGTGTTCATGTTCGCGCACCCCACCGGCAAGCTCCTCAACACCGAGCGCGTCCGCCTATTCCAGAACCCCCACAGCACGACGGTGCTCGACGGCAAGCTGCTCCTCACCGAGGGCCCCATCACCCTCGTCCTGGACGCCCCGGCGCAGTAAGCAAAGCAGAACACAGAGGGAACAGAGTCAGACAGAAAACACAGAGAGGAACGGGCGCCCAACCCCACGTTTTCCTCCGTGCCCTCCGTTCAACTCCGTCCCCTCCGTGTTCCTCTTCCTCTTCTACAGTTCCCCATGGGCCGCTACGAACAGTTCCAGCAGTACCGCTCGAAAATGAACTGCCGAATCCTCGGCGAGGATGACCAGCGCGGCACCCGCCCCGACGGCTCCCCGCGCCCCGGCGGCACCCTCGTCACCAGGCGCTTCTTCTCCCTCGACGGCAAGACCTACGAGGACGGCGCCCTGCCCGCCAAGACCAAGGAGCTGTTGGGCCTGGTCGCCTCCATGGTCCTGCGCTGCGACGACTGCATCGCCTACCACATCGACCAGTGCGTCAAGGCCGGCGCCACCGACGAGGAACTGTGGGAAACCTTCGACGTTGCCCTCATCGTCGGCGGGTCGATCGTCATCCCCCACCTCCGCCGCGGCGTGGAGTTCCTTGACGAAGCCCGCGCCGCCGTCCCCGCCGCCCCGTCCTGCGCTGCTCACATCAAGCCCTAACCGCAGGGGACGCCCAACGCGCAGAAAGAAGTAAGGAATCGGCTCTGGACTTGCGCTCGTGTCCCGCGTCCCTCTCCGTGCCCTCCGCCCCCTCTCCGTCCCCTCCGTGTTCCTCTTCTCTTAGACTTGCCCCGTGGCCAGAGCCTCCCACCACGCCCAAGCCCGCGCCGCGGCCGAGCACACCGTCCGCACCCTGACCGCCGCGGGGCACACCGCCTACTTCGCCGGCGGCTGCGTCCGAGATGAGCTCCTGGGCCTCACCCCCACCGACTACGACGTCGCCACCGACGCCACGCCCGACCGCATCTCCGCCCTCTTCCCCCGCACCTCCGAGGTCGGGGCCCACTTCGGCGTCGTGCTCGTCAAGATCGACGCCGAGGTGATCGAGGTCGCCACTTTTCGCGCCGACGGCGACTACTCCGACCGCCGCCGCCCCGACTCCGTCACCTTCAGCAACCCCCAGGACGACGCCCGCCGGCGCGACTTCACCGTCAACGCCCTCTTCCTGGACCCGCTCCCCGACGGCCCGCCCCCGCACCCCGCGGCGTCCGTCGTCCCCCTCCCCGGGCGCGGCCGCATCATCGACTTTGTCCAGGGCATCCCCGACCTCGAAGCCCGCACCCTCCGCGCCGTGGGCGACCCCGACCAGCGCCTCGCCGAGGACCACCTCCGCGCCCTCCGCGCCGCGCGCCTCGCCGCCCGCCTCTCCCTCGCGATCGACCCTGCCACCGCCGACGCCATCCGCCGGCACGCCCGCGACCTGCTGGGCGTCAGCCGCGAGCGGATCGGCGAAGAGGTCCGCCGGATGGCCGAGCACCCCTCCCGGGCCGCCGCGGCGGGGCTGGTCCACGAACTCGGACTCGAAACTCCGGTATTCACCTGGGCGGGGCCGTCGCGTCCGAGAACCTGGCGGGTGCTGTCCGCCCTGCCGCCCGACTCCGGCTTCGGGACGGCCCTCGCCGCGTGGGCCCTGGACCTGGGCATCCAGCCCCCAGACGCCCCCCGCCTCGTCCAAGCCTGGCGGCAGGCCCTGATGCTGAGCAACGACCACAAGGCCCAGCTCGCGGCCATCCTCAACACCCTGCCAATCCTTGAGTTAGGGTTGCATTCGCGTCCTGTCGCCCAGCAGAAGCGCCTCGCCGCGGGCCCCTGGTTTGGGGAGGCCCTGACGGTTTTGAGCGCGGCCAACCCCCCCGCCGCGGCGACGGTCCGGGCCCAGGTCCGCACCCTCGCCCAGACCGCGTCGGGCCTGTGGCCGCAGCCCTTCATCACCGGCGACGACCTGGTCGCCATGGGCCTGGCCCCGGGCCCCCGTTTCAAGGCGATTCTGGACACGGTTCTGGATGCGCAGCTCGAGGACCGCATCGGGAATCGGGAGCAGGCGTTGGAACTCGCCCGCGGTCTGAGCGTCTAATCGACCATCAGGCCCGTCGGCGAGCCCGTTCGTGTGTGATATCCTCCGGGTGCTCCCCGGAAGCAGGTGGGCTCGCCTCCGGGAAGCGTCGGGCGGATTCTCCGCCTCATCAACGATCATCAGCGTTGATCTCGGGCGCTGGGTGGAACGGTCTAGGTTCGGGCACGAAGCGAGGATGCATATGAACGCAAAGCTGAAGGCGTGGTTGGGCGCGGGTCTCCTGGCGCTCGCCGGTACGGTCGGCGTGGTCACCCCCACCCTGGCCCAGGACTCCGCGAAGCAGTCCGAGGAGGCCAAGGCCACCCAGGACGTGCTCATCTTCCGCAACGGCAACGTCCGCTACGGCAAGGTCCTGTCCGAAACCCCCACGGCCGTCCGCTTCAAGGGCGAGGTTGCGGGCCTGGAGTTCGAGACCGAGTACCCCAAGGCCGAGATCCTCGAGATCAAGCGAGGCGCGCCGGCCAAGGGCGGCGAGCCATCCAAGCCCGTCGGCACGGTCAGCAAGCCCGACGCCCCCAAGGCCTCCGGCGAGATCGTGGACGACGGCATCACCCGCACCCGCTACTACTGGGTCGACCTCAAGGGCGACCTGGGCGTTGAGATCTCCCAGACCCCCATCCACAAGGCCCTGCTCGACGCCCGCGACAACAAGGCCGAGGTCGTGATCTTCAACCTCGACGCCACCTTCCAGGACGCCCGCACCCAGCGCGACATGGAGGAGTTCGAGGGCAAGTTCGACGGCCTCTCCCGCGCCACCGCCATCATGCAGGTGCTCGTCAACGACGTGCCCGTGGACTTTGGCGGCAACCCGCCGCGGGTCGTCTTCTGGGTGAAGCGCGCCATGGGCGGGGCCGCGTTCCTGCCGCTGGTCTCCAAAGAGATTTACTTCCACCCCGAGGGCAAGCTCGGCGGCATCGGCAACCTCGACCGCATGATGAAGGGCCACGAGCGGGTGGTTGAGAAGCAGATCTCCCTCCGCCTCCAGCGCGCCGCCGGCTGGGCCAACGTCGGCGGCTACCCCGAGGAGCTGGTCCGCGCCCTCGCCCTCACCCGCACCGTCCTCTCCGTCCGCTACGAGAACGGCAAGCCCATCCTCTTTGAGGACTACCCCAAGAACCCCGGCGAGGAGCTCCTCACAGACGACGGCCAGGACGGCAACCAGGACACCATTGACGCGCTCGCCCGCGGCGAGGGCAACGACTCCCTCACTCTCAACGCCCAGCTCGCCCGCCGACTCCAGGTCAGCAAGGGCACCGCCTCCACCCGCGAGGAGCTGCTCAACCTCCTGGGCCTTGACCGCGGCGGCGTCGCCGTCAAGGGCCGCTCCGAGCAGATCACCCGCGACTGGGTCCGCGGCATCGAGTCCGCCAAGTCCCAGATCGTCAAGCTCATGGAAGAGATCGGCGATATCCGCGTCGAGGGCGACTGGACCCAGCGCAACCGCGCCCGCTCCGCCCAGATCAACAAGATCGAGCAGCTCAAGTCCCTCCTCTCCCGCTGGAAGGAAGGCCTGGAGGTCTACTGGCTGCTGCGCAACCGCATCCCCCTCACCGACGACGGCGAGCCCGATATCGCCGCCCTCACCGCTCAGCAGGAGGCGATCCGCATCGCCCAGCTCAAGGACCGCAAGTAAACCACCCGTGGGAACGTCTCACGCTACTCACGCGCGAGGATAAGACATGAACAAACTGATCAACACCTTCCGAGTCCTGCTCGTCCTGCTCGTCGCCGTGGTCTGCGCCGCCGGCGCGCACGCGGCGGACAAGGTCCACCTCAAGAACGGCAAGGTCATCGAGGGCACCATCATCCGCGAGGTCGAGGGCGCCATCTGGATCGAGACCACCGTCGGCGGCCTCAAGACCGAGCAGATGTACGGCCCCAGCGACATCGCCAAGGTTGAGCGCGACGTCGCCTCCACCCCGGCCCCCGCGGCCCCCACCTCCGAGACCCGCGCCGCCGCGGCGGCCCCGGCCCCCTCGGGCCCCAAGGTGCCCAAGGCCGCCATCCTCTCGCTGGGCGATGAGGCCAACGGGAACATGGTGGGCGTCTACATGACCGCCGAGATCATCAAGCGGGCCATCCCCGAGCTCGAGAAGGAGCTGGGCACCGACAAGACCGGCGTGCTCGTCCTCCGCATCCACTCCGGCGGCGGCTTCGGTTCCGAGGTCGGCAAGATCAACGACCTCATCCAGAAGGAGCTCAAGCCCCGCTGGCGCACCGTCGCCTGGATCGAGACCGCCATCTCCGCCGCCGCCATGGCCAGCCACGGCATCGAAGAGATCTACTTCATGTCCCAGGGCAACTACGGCGGCTGCGTGGGCTTCTACGGCAGCCTGGACCGCCCCGTCGAGGGCTACCCCCTCGAGGTCGCCCTCGCCGACATGGAGCGCATCAGCAAGGACGGCAACTACCACCCCGACATCATGCGGGCGATGCAGCTCCAGATGCCCCTGTCCGCCAAGGTCAAGCCCACCGGCGATGTTGAGTACTACCGCGACCTCACCAGCGGCGACATCATCGTCAACCGCGAGAACGAGGTCCTGACCTTCAACGCCCAGTCCGCGGCGAAGGTGAAGTTCTCCAAGGGCACCGCCGACACCCTCAGCGAGCTGGCCCGCCTGATGGGCTATCAGGAGCTCGAGTGGATCGGCCAGGCCTCCAAGGATGCGCCCTACCCCGTCTCCCGCGCGGAGAAGATGCAGATCGACTTCCGCAGGCAGGTCAAGTTCGACGAGTCGGCCGTCAACTCCTACTACGCGACCTACCAGCGCGAGATCGCCGCGGCGGCCACCGAGCAGGACCCCCGCGAGCGCGGCCGCTTCGTCGGCCGGGCCCGGCAGATGCTCGAGAAGATCAAGGGCACGGTCAAGAACAACCCGGCCTTCAAGGTCACCATCTTCGGCAACCCCGAGCAGTACGACCGGTTCGTCCGCGAGGAGGAGAAGCGCATCCGCGACCTCATGCGGCGCTGAGCCCAGTCCAGAGCTGAAGCGTCCTCGAAAGGCCCGGGTTTCCCGGGCCTTTTTTCATGCCCGGCCCGCGCCCACCCGGGCTTATCATCGGCCCATGACGACGTTCACCCCCGCCATCAACCCGCCCACCGACTTTGTCCCCGCGCAGCTCGACGCCACCCGCTTCGAGGACCTCGAGCCCCTCTTCAAGGCCCTGCTCGACCGCCCCGTCCGCTCCGCGCCCGAGCTGGAGAAGTGGCTGCTGGACCGCAGCGAGCTCTCCGCGGCGTGCAGCGAGGGCCGCGCCAACCTCTACATCACCATGACCTGCGACACCGACGACAAGGCCGCGCAGGCGGCGTACGGCGCCTACATCGAGCACGTCGCGCCGAAGCTCACCCCGCTCTTCTTTGAGCTCGACCGCAGGCTCGTCGAGCTGGCGAAGAAGTTCCCGATCGACCCGCACCGCTACGGCGTGCTCCTGCGCGCCAGCCAGGCCGACGTCGAACTCTTCCGCGAAGAGAACGTCCCGCTCGAGACCGAGCTCGCCAAGCTGGGCCAGAAGTACGACCAGATCGCGGGGGCCATGTCCGTCCGCTTCGAGGGCGAGGAGAAAACCCTCCCGCAGATGGCCCGCTACCAGGAGGAGCAGGACCGCACCGTCCGCGAGGCCGCGTGGCGCACCGTCATGGACCGCCGCTATCAGGACGTGGACGCCATCAACGACGTCTACGAGGAAATGGTCGCCCTGCGCACGCGCGTCGGCCGCAACGCCGGCTTCGACGACTACGTGGGCTACGCCTTCAAGAGCAAGCACCGCTTCGACTACGGCGTCGAGGCCTGCCGCCAGTTCCACGCCGGCGTCGAGGCCGCCATCGTCCCCCTCGTGCGCGAGATGGACGCCAAGCGCGCCAAAGACCTCAGGCTGCCCGCCCTGCGGCCGTGGGACTTCGCGGTGGACCCCAAGGGGCGCGGGCCGCTCAAGCCCTTCACCCACGGCAAGGACCTGATGGACAAGTCGCTGGCCACGTTCCGCCGCCTGGACCCGCGCCTGGCGGAGATGTTCGCCCGCCTGGGCGTGGGCGACGAGGCCCGCGGCAGCCGCGACGGCGCGTGCCTGGACTTGGACTCGCGCAAGGGCAAGGCACCGGGCGGCTACCAGTACATGCGCGACCGCACCCGCCGGCCGTTTATCTTCATGAACGCCGCGGGCCTGCACAAGGACGTGGAGACGATGGTGCACGAGGCGGGCCACGCGTTCCACTCGATGCTGAGCGAGGCCGACCCGCTGGTGGAGTACCGGCACAGCCCGATCGAGTTCGCCGAGGTGGCCAGCATGTCGATGGAGCTGCTGACCATGCCACACTGGAAGGGCAACGGCGGCCCGGCGTTCTACGAGAGCGAGGTGGACTGGGCCCGGGCCGCGCGGGAGCAGCTCAAGCGGAGCCTGGACCTGCTGCCGTGGGTGGCGCAGATCGACGCGTTCCAGCTCTTCATCTACGCCAACCCGCGCCACACGCGCGAGGAGCGGGCGACGTTCTGGCTGGGGCTGGACGAGCGGTTCGGCTCGCGGATCGACTGGAGCGGGCTGGAGCACTTCCGCCGCTGGGTCTGGCAGCGGCAGCTCCACCTGTTCAGCCATCCCTTCTACTACATCGAGTACGGCATCGCGCGGCTGGGGGCGCTGCAGCTCTGGCTGCACGCGCTGGAGCAGGGCGAGAAGTCGGCGGTGGAGCGGTACATCAAGGGCCTATCGCTGGGCGGCAGCCGGCCGCTGCCGGAGCTCTTCCGCGCCAGCGGGCTCGAGTTCGACTTCGGCCCCGACGCCCTCAAGCGCATCGCGGAGCGGGTGCGGGCGGAGCTCGACAAGCTGCCCGAGTGAGGCGGGTATGCTCAGGGCGTGATGTACCACGTGCTGCAGTTTGTGGGTGGACTGCTCCTGCTGCTGGTGGGCGGGCGGCTGCTGGTGTCGGCGTCGGTGGACACGGCGCGGCGGCTGCACGTCTCGCCGCTCGTGGTGGGGCTGACGCTGGTGGCGTGGGGGACGAGCGCGCCCGAGTTCGCCCTGAACCTGATCTCGGCGGGCAAAGGCCGCGGCGACCTGGCCCTGGGCAACGTGCTGGGGGCCAACATCTGCAACATGGCCCTGGTGCTGGGGGTGTGCGCGCTGATCCGCCCGCTGGTGGTGGAGGAGCGGCTGATCCGGATCGAGCTATGGCTCAACGCGGCGATGCTGGTGTTCGTCGCGGTGCTGGGCATGACGATGGGGTTTAGCAAGCTCGAGGCGGGCGTGCTGGTGGGGGTGTTCGGCGCCTACAGCATGTGGACGGTGATGGCCTCGATGAAGGAGGGGCGGCGGTCGTCGCTGGGCGAGCAGGCCAAGCCGGGCGGGGGCGACCCCACCGCCGCGGGCCCGCCCATGGGCTGGTTCATGATCGGGACGTGCTTCGCGGGCGGGCTGGCGCTGCTGGGGGGCGGCGGGTCGTTCGCGAGCGATGGGGCGTCGGGGCTGGCGCTGGGGCTGGGGGTGCCCGCGGCGATCGTCGGCGTCACGGTCGTGAGCATCGGGACGACAGCGCCGGAGATGGTGACGGGCGTGATGGCCGTGAAGCGCGGGCAGACGGACCTGGCGATGGGCAACGCGCTGGGCTCGTGCCTGTTCAACGCGGGGGCGGTGGCGGGGCTGGTGGGGCTGATCTCAACGCCCACGGTGGACGCGACGCTGATGCTGCCGATGGGCTACATGGGGCTGCTGGCCATCGCGCTGATCCCCATCAGCCGCTCGGGGGGCAAGACGGTGTCGCGGGTGGAGGGCGCCGCGCTGCTGGGGTCGTACGGGGTGTTCCTGGCGATCTCGGGGTGGCTGGCGGTGCGGTGAGGCTGAGCCTGTCAGCTCTCCGCCCGGGCGGGCTCGCGTTCGCCGGGTTCTTCTGCGGGATCGGCGGGAACGGCCTGCTGGACGCGGATGCGGGCGACGCGGGTGGGTTCCGCGGCCAGGACGGTGACATGAAGGCGCTCGTGGGTGAAGGACTCGCCGGCGCTGGGGATGCGGCCCAGCGTGACGGTCACAAAGCCGCCGACGGTGTCGTACTCGTCGCTCTCGGGCAGTTCGAGGCTGAGGGCCTCGATCTTGTCGTTGACGTCCTGGATGTAGGCGCGGGCGTCGATCTCGACGCTGCGGGTGGCGGGGTCCACCTGGACCTCGGGGGTTTCCTGCTCGGGCTCTTCGTACTCGTCCTGGATATCGCCGAAGACCTCCTCGATGATGTCCTCGATCGTGATCAGGCCGGCGGTGCCGCCGTACTCGTCGGCGACCATGGCGATGTGGACGCGCTTCTTGAGCAGCTCGGGGAGCAGCTCGCGGATGGTCTTGGTCTCGGGGACGAAGAAGGCGGGGCGGAGCAGGCGCTGGAACTCGAAGGCCTTGCCGCCGGTGCGGCCGTCGCCGGCAAGCCACTTCATCAGGTCCTTCACGTAGAAGATGCCGACGATGCGGTCGAGGTTCTCGTCGTAGACGGGGATCCGGCTGTGGCCGATCTCCCGGACCGTGGCGGTGACCTTGCCCAGGTCGTTGGTCAGCTCCATCGCCTCGATCTCGGTGCGGGGGGTCATGACCTGGCCGACGGTGCGGTTGCGGAACTGGACCACGCCCTCGATCATCTGCTTCTCGGCCTCGTCGATGCCGCCCTCGCCGGAAGCGTCCTCAACCACGGAGAGCAGCTCTTCCTCGAGGGCCTCGGCGTGGTTCTTGCCGGCCTGGCCGGTGAGGCGGCGGATGACCTCGTCCACGCCCCGGGCGATGGCGGTGATGGGCCGGAAGAGGATGTAGGTGACGCGGAGCACGCCGGACCAGGCGTAGACGGTGCCCTCCGCGGCGTGGTTGGCGATGCTGGTGGGGACGGCGACGCCGAACATCCAGAGGAGGAGGGAGGCGATACCGACGCCGATGGCGGCGTCAACCCAGGTGACGGTCTCGACGCCGCGGACGGTGCCGACGTACATGACCAGGGCGAGCACCAGGACCAGGTTGAAGACGATGCGGGGGAGGGCGATCGCGGCGGCGTGGCCGTCCACGTCGGCGATGATGGCCTCGACCCGGCGGGTGGCGGCGGGGCGGTTGCGGATGGTGGCGACCTCTTCGAGGGCGGTGCGGGAGAGGTCGCGGAGGGATTGGACGAGGGTGGAAAGGACCGCGCCGGCCACCAGGGCCATCGTCGCGATCCCCATCCATGCGCTGGCGTTCACCCGTCAGACTCCCGGACCGGCCTCGGAGCCGGGGGTCCTGAAAACGGGCCCGACACCGATGGCCTTGAGCACACCATCCTCGACCTTGTGCATGGCCTCGAAGGCCGGTTCCTCGTGATCGTCCATCCCGAGGCAGTGGAGGATGCCGTGTAAGACGTACAAGAGTAGTTCGCGTTCGACCCCGAGGCCCCCCTTTCCACCTTCCATCGGCGTCTGATGGGGGGTGGATTGGCGGATTGCCTCGTCCAGACAGACCAAAATATCCGTATCAATACCGAACACTTTGGTGAGCTGGGCTTGGTCGGTGTCGATCTCTGGGGGTTCCCCGTGCTCCTCGCGGTCGGTGAGGTCGAACGTGAGGACGTCGGTGGTGCCGGGGACCCCGGCGAACTCCTCGTGGGCCTGGGCCATCTCCGAGTCGTCCACGACCTTGACCCGGACCTCGCCCTCGCAGCCGAGGTGGCGCATTGCGAGCTCGACGTGCTGCCCGATCCAGGTCAGGGATGGTCGCGGCAGGCGGCGGGTGGCGTCGAGGAGTTCGACGGTGATGGGCATGCGGGGAGTGTATGTGAGGGGGTCAGGGGGCCAGCACCCGGAGGGCCCGGGGCTGGACGGTGTAGGTGAGGGTGGCGCCGGGGGCGATGGGGTGGCGGCCGCACTCGCCGTCGAGCTGGTAAGCCGGTGCGGCCGGGGCGGTTGCATCGCAGGTGACGCGGACGGAGCGGCCTTGCCGGTACAGGACGCCCGCCCGCCGGTGCAGGCGCAGGCGGGCGAGGGCGACCCAGGCGGGCAGGTGGAAGCGGGTCGCGGCGGGGAAGAAGACGACATCGAGCAGCCCGTCGGTCATGGAGGCGTTGCAGGCGGGGTCGATGCGCAGGGCGTACTGGCGGCTGTTGGCGATGATGGCCATGCCGGGCTGGTTGTTCACCAGTCGCTCGCCGTCGACCTCGATGGTGAGGCGGGGGATCGCGGGGGCGATGACTTCAGAGAGGATGGGTTTGAGGTAGGAGAGGTGGGAGATGGGCCCCCGCCGCGCGGCATCCAGGCGGCGGATGACGGAGGCGTCGGGGCCGAGGCTGCACATCAGGATGAAGGGGTGGGGGGTGTGGGGAGTGTCGAAGCTGAGGGTGGCGGCGTCGACGTCGAGGGTGCGCCAGGCCTTGATGGCGCGGTCCAGGGTTTCGGGCGAGCGGTCCATGCGGAACTGGCGCGCGAAGAGGTTCTCGGTGCCCATCGCGAGGTGGTAGACGGGGATGGCGGTGTTGAGCAGGCTGGGGAGGGTGGAGTGGAGCGTGCCGTCACCGCCGGCGACGATGAGGAGGTCGAGCCCCTGCATCGCCGCGGAGAGCCGGGCGTGGAAGGCTTCGGGGGGTTCCCTGGCGGTGGGGAAGAGGTCGGCGTGCGTGCCGCGGGAGGCGAGGAGGTCGTGGACGCTCTGGGCGACGCGCTGGCCGCGGCCGCGGCCGGAGTTGGGGTTGAAGAGGATGAGGGTGCGCATCAGCCGGCGTCCCAGTCCGGCTGGTCAAGGCGGGCTTCGACGGCTTCGAGGAGACGGTAGAGAAGGACGCCGCGGAGCTCGCCGATGAAGTTCGCTGGAAGGAGCTCGTCCCTGTACACAACCAGGAGCCACCGGGGGAGCGCGAAGCAGGGTTCGGGGAGGCCTGTGCTGGTGAGGGGGTCGTCGCGGAGGCTGGGCAACTGGAGGCGGTCGTAGTGGTCGGTGGGGTGGGTCGTGATGCCGACGGCGAAGAGCGGGTTGAGCGGTGCGGAGGACTCGTCCTCGCACACGACGATGACGATGGGCCGGCGTTTGCGTTCGACGCCGTCGAGCGGCGGGCAGTTGTCGAACCAATAGATGTGGCCGACGGCGGGTTCGAACACTCGGTGACTCGTCAGGCAGGGCGCTTGAGCATGTTGGCGCGGGCTCGCTTCTCGACCTCGGCACGGCGGGACTGAAGGCGTTGCCTGGCAAAGTCGAGCTTGTGGCGGAAGGTCTGTCCGAGCTCGTCAAGGGGAAGCTCTCGCGTGGAGCGGTCGTCGGGGGCGAGGTCCTTTCGGGCGTGCCGCCAGGCCGGCTCCTCGTGCGTCATGTCGCGGAGCGTGGGAGCGTTGTACATCTTGTACGCTTCCCAAACGGTGCGGAGGAACGCCTGATCGGCTTGGCTCAGGCTGGACGGTGGGACGGCGTCGGGATCGATGGGGCGCTTGCCGAAAGACTCAAACTGCTTCCACACGGCGTAGACGGCGGGACCCTGGGCCCAGGCCTCGATCTTGTCTCCGAAGAGCGGGGTCGATCGTTCGGCGAGCGACCAGGCCTGCGCGTAGAACAGCAGTTTCTGCACGTGCAGGTTGGTCAGGAACACCGGCTCCTGCGCGTCGGCGTGCTGGGCGAGCCGGATCAGGTGGCTGGCGACCTCCAAAGCTGTGTTGGGTGCTTTCATGCCGGTGGTGCCCGGGTGGGCACGCCAATTATCGCATCTGTGGCGGCGGTGTCCAGCTTTAATTGACCGCGCTGCGGTCGGCGACGATCTGGATGGGGATGATGGCCTCGGCCTCGGCGCCGGTGGTGCGGTCCTTGACGAGGACCTTGAGGTTGTAGCGGCCGATGCTGAGCGTGGCGGGGAGCTCGATCTGGTGGATGATGTAGAAGTCGCGGCGCTTGTTGCGGCTGGTCTCGATGACGGGCCTTGCGGGGCGGTGCCAGGAGAGCAGGCCGCTGGGGTCCTGGTAGAGCGTGAGGGACTGCGCGAGGTCCACGGACACCTGCTCGGCAAGCGAGAGGTTGGCCTGGACGGGGTCGCCCTCGCGCGCGGGCCGGGCGGTGAAGCCGTCGATCTCGACGTAGACGATGGCGCGGATGGGGCGGCCGGAGATAAAGGAGGTCGTGGGGAATGCGTCGAAGTGGCCGAAGCCGGCGACGCGTGAGCAGAGGGCGGCGCGGGCGATTTTGAGGGTCGAGGGCGGAGCGAGGCGGGAGAGGGCCTGGACGAGCGCGGCGTTGGCCAAGCCGGGGTTGTCGAGGATGTTGTTGCGGGCCTGGATGAGGGCGGCGCGGTCTTCGGACGTGAGCCGCACGCCGAGGTGGTTGGTGGGCGACTCAAGGTCGAACAGCACGCCGGGCTCCAGGGCTTCGATCGGGCCCAGCGCGATGGCGTCGGGGATGCGGGGCTTGCCGTCGGCGGGCTCGCGCAGGAGCCGGGCCATTCGCTGGGCCATCTCGAGCAGGGGGTCGAAGGTCTGCGGGGGCTCGGGGTCTGATGCGATCGGCTCGGCGGGCTCGGGGAGGGGGCCGACGAGCTCCTGCGGTGTGGGCGGGGGCTCCGGGACTTCGGACAGCGCGGGCTGCTGGTCGGACGTGGCGGGCACGCGGTCGAGCGCGCCCGAGGCGAGCAGACGCTCCAGGCTCGCGGCGGCCTCCACGGCCTTGCGCTCCAGGTCGCCGTCGGGCGCGGCGAGGTCCGGGGGCGGGAGGAAGAGCGGCTCGCGGGCGTTGTCGAGGGCGAGCAGGTCGGAGTTGGGGATGTCGGACGCCTGACGCTGGGCCGGCGCGGCACAGCCCGCGAGGAGCAGCAAGCAGAGGATGGCGCGGACTGGATGCACGGGCCCTCCTGGCCTTGGGGTGGGGGCGTCCTGCCCCTGTCGGAGTATCGGGCGATGGGGCTTGCGGGGTTGAGCGGTGGGGGGGCGTGGGAAAGCGGTTTGGGGGTGGGGGGTGCGGGTTGTG
>JAEYTB010000202.1 GCA_023434205.1 Planctomycetota bacterium
CATCGACGCCGCCAACGGCCGCCTCCTCCTCACCGACGCCACCGGCACCCAGCCCCTCACCGTCACCGAGAACAACGGAACCACCGCCCGCGACCTGGGCCTCACCACCACGCCCGTCGCCGGCAGCGTCGTCGGCCGCCGTGTCTTCGCCGGCCTCAACACCACGCTCGCCACCGGCCTCAACGGCGGCGCGGGCCTCTCCGGCGACGGCGTCCTCAACTTCACCACCCGCGACGGCCACGCCTTTTCCACCACCATCGACACCACCGCCTCCCTCACCGACATCTTCGCTCAGATCGTCGCCGCCTCCGGAACCGGCACCAACGGCCAGCCCCGCCTCTCCATCGCCCTCGACTCTCGCGGCACCGGCTTCACCATCACCGACAACACCGGCGGCTCCTCCAACCTGATCATCACCGGCACCTCCGGCCAGGACACCGCCACATCCCTAGGCATCGCCACCGACCCCGCCGGCGTCGCCTCCGCGACCAAGTCCTCCGGCAACCTCCAGCGCCAGTACGTGTCCAACGCCACCACCGTCGCCTCCCTCAACAACGGCCGCGGCATCGGCACCGGCAAGTTCCGCATCACCGACGCCTTCGGCGTCTCCACCGTCTTCGACATCGGCAGCGATACCCAGACCATCGCCGACCTGGTCAACGAGATCAACGCCAACGCCGTCACCCCCAGCGGCGCCGCCCTCCAGGTCCGCGCCCGCATCAACGCCACCGGCGACGGCATCGAGGTCTACGAGTTCAACAACGGCGGCCCCGCCGGCTCCGGCAAGATCAAGATCGAGGACACCGAGGGCTCCGTCGCCCGCAGCCTCAACCTCGCCGGCGAGGCCACCGGCACCGGCGCCGACAACAAGATCAACGGCTCCTTCGAGCGCACCGTCACCCTGTCCGCCGCGGACACCCTGCAGACCCTCGCCGACAAAATCAACGCCGCCAAGGTCGGCGCCACCGCCTCGATCATCAACGACGGCTCCGCCACCACCCCCTTCCGCCTCAACCTCACAAGCTCGGCCACCGGCGAAGCCGGCCGCTTCATCATCGACTCCGTCGGCGCCGACCTGGGCTTCACCACCCTCGACCGCGGCAACAACTCCCGCGTCTTCTTCGGCTCCAACGACCCCGCCCGCGCCGTCGCCGTCGTCGCCTCCACCAACACCGTCGACTCCCTCGTCCCCGGCGTCAAGATCGACCTCCGCAGCGCGTCCGAGACCCCCGTCACGCTCAACGTCGCCGTGGACGACTCGGCCATCCTCGCCGCCGTCAAGTCCTTCGTCTCCGCCTTCAACGCCATCACCGAACGCATCGCCTCGCAGACCCGCTACGACTCCACCGCCAACCGCGCCGGCCCCCTCACCGGCGACGGCACCACCCTCGACCTCCGCACCAGCCTCTATAACACCCTCTCCGAGACCGCCACCAACGTCTCCAGCCAGTTCAGCCGCCTCACCGACCTGGGCATCAAGGTCGGCACCGCCGGCAAGATCGAGCTCGACGAGGACAAGTTCCGCCAGGCCCTCACCACCGACGCCGCCGGCGTCGAGGCCCTCTTCTCCGCCCGCGTCGTCGCCGACGACACCTTCATCGACATGGGCGACGGCGTCCGCGTCCGAAACCCCAACGCCGGAAGGTCCTTCACCTCCCTGGGCATCATGGGCAAGTTCGAGCAGATGGTCGAGAAGTACCTCGACACCACCGACGGAATCCTCACCATCCGTGGCCGGGGCCTCGAGTCCCAGATCAAGCTCCAGAACGACCGCATCGCCGCCCTCGACATCCGCCTCGAGGCCAAGCGCATGACCCTCACCCGCCAGTTCATCGCGATGGAGCAGGCCATCGGGCAGATCCAGAGCCAGGGCAACGCCCTCGCCTCCATCAGCACGCTCCGCCGCTAAACCCCCACGCCCCCACCCCCCGCCGCCCCGCTCAAGTCGCCCCCCTCCCGGCCCGATATTCGTCCTATGCAGCCGTCCAAGCCCGCCAACGAGTACCTCCGCACCCGCGTCCTCACCGCGAGCCCGGAAGAGCTCCGCCTCATGCTTTTGGACGGCGCCCTCAAGTTCGCCATGCAGGCCCGCGAGGGCCTCGAAAGCAAGAACCACGAGGTCGTCTACAACGGCTTCACGAGCTGCCGCAACATCGTCACCGAGCTGCTCACCACCATCCGCGCCGACCCCAACCCCGAGCTCGCCGACCAGGTCCGCGCCCTCTACTCCTTCATCTACACCCTGCTCGTCGAGGCCGCGTTCGAGCGCAGCATCCCCAAGCTCGACAAGGCCGTCGAGCTGCTCCAGTTTGAGCGCGAGACCTGGGTCCTGCTCATGCAAAAGCTCACACAGGAGCGCGCCGCCGCGCAGTCTCAGAACCCCGCCCCCGCCGCCCAGCGCCCCGCCCTCAGCCTCCAGGGCTGAACGAGCCGGCCATCTCGCCGCTGAGCTTCTCCATCACGAACTCAATGTTCACGTTGGCGTCCATCTCCGGCTCGGCGCTCCGCACCGCATCAATCGCCGCCAGGTACGGCCCCGCCTTCCCCAGCGGCGCCGCCTTCGCCAGCCTCGCCCGCCAGTAGCTCCCCAGCAGACGGAACATCCAGTCCGCCCCCGCCTTGTTCGCGGCCTCCTTGCTCGCGTTGTCGTGGCTCTCCACCCACGCCTCCGCCCACCCCTTCACCATCTCCGTCATCGCCACGCCCATCTCCACCGTATACCCGCCCGTCTCCAGCGCCCGCAGCATCGGCGCCAGCCGCGTCCACCACTCGTACAGCCCGCCCGCCCGCGCCAGCGCAAACACCCCCGGCGAACCCTCCGCGAACTTCAGCAGCCACGCCCGCTCTTCCGCCGACAGCTCAAACTCCTGCCGCTCCAGCCACCGCTCCATCGCCGCATCGCCCAGCGACCCGAAGAACACCCGCTGGCACCGGCTCCGGATCGTCGGCAGCAGCCGCTCCTCGCTGCT
>JAEYTB010000261.1 GCA_023434205.1 Planctomycetota bacterium
GGGGGGGGGGGGGGGGCCGGGGCGGCCGGGGGGGGGGGGGGCGGCGCGGGTTCGTGCGGATTGGTGGGTTTTTGGGGTTATCGGTGTAGGTTCATGGGATGCTGACACGTGCTGCTGTCGTTGCGTCGCTGGCGCTGGTTCATGGTGCGGGTGCGGAGGTGAACACGCGGATCGTGTGGGAGGTGTCAGCCAATGGCATCGACTGGAGCGGCGGGATCGTGTTGCGGCAGACCGGGGCGACCTATCACGTTCGGGCGGTGGCGAGCTACATCGGCACGGAGGCGCCGGTCGGGCTGGCCTCGTTCGTGTTCCAGCCCACGGTCTCAAACTGGAACCCGGGGGACATTCTGCTGCCCTTCGTGAATGGCGGGCAGGGCGGGAACACCTCGACACCCGTGGGCGTGGTGCCTGTGGATGGTCCGGGGTACGGGCGCATCGTGCCGTGGGGGCGGACGGCTTTGAGCGCCACATCCTTTCTCCGTGGCCACACACACCCGGGCGGGGCCGGGGGTGCGCCCGCGGGCTCGTGGCTGCGGATCGCACAGAGCCAGGTGACGGCGTGGATCGGGGGCACGGGCAACACGACGGGAGGGTCGGGCGTGCCGATCAGCCAGCTCAATACGGTTGGCCGGTCATCGGCGGACCCGGCGTTCAACGACCAGCTTCAGAACATCGTGGTGTTCCGGATGGGGATCGACCTTTCCGAAAGCCCCACGAACTTCGACCCCATCGTCATCGACAGCCCCATCGAGGGCTTCGGCAACCGCAACGCGGCGACGGGCGAGCGCGAGGTGTACTGGTTCGCGAGCATGACGGAGGCGACGGGGTCGATCCGGGGGACGGCGATCGTGGAGCCGGTGTCGCTGGTCCTGCCGACGCCGGCATCGCTCGTTGTGGGGCTTGTCGGGCTGGTCGCGGTGCGCCGAAGGCGCGCGGGGGGTGAGCGATGAGCACCGCTCCGCGAGCCGCGGCGCGGGTGTCGTGACCCGAGCCTTCGCCGTGGCGGCTCAGGCTCGGCGTCGGGTGGTGTGCCGCGTGGTCAGTACTTGAGCACCGAGTGGACCTGGCCGAAGGACGCGACGCGTTCGCGGCCTTTGAGTTCCATCAGCTCCATCAGCACGGTGATGCCCAGGATGCGGGCGCCCGCGCCGCTGAGGAGGTCGCAGCAGGCCTTGAGGGTGCCGCCGGTGGCGAGCAGGTCGTCGACCACGAGGACCTTGTGGCCGGTGGTGACGGCGTCGGCGTGCATCTCGACGCGGTCGGTGCCGTACTCGAGGGCGTAGTCGACGGCGCTGACCTTGCGGGGGAGCTTGGATTTTTTGCGGATGGGGACGAAGCCGGCGGAGAGGGCCTGGGCGATGGCGGTACCGAAGATGAAGCCGCGGGACTCGGCGCCGACGACCAGGTCGATGCCCAGGCCGCGGTAGGGGTTGGCCATGAGCTCCACGGCGAGGGCCAGGCCGCGGGGGTCGGCGAGGAGTGGAGTGAAGTCCTTGAAGAGGATGCCCGGCTTGGGGAAGTCGGGGACGTCCTTGATGAGGGTGCGGAGTTGTTCGATGGGATCGGGCATGGTTTGGAAGTGCGACAGTGAAGAGGGGATGGTAACGGGGTTTAGGGTTGGACTTTGACCAGGGAGGCGGCTTTGGTGGCGATTTTTCGGGCTTTTTTGGCGGTTTTGGCGGTGGCGAGGGCGACGCCCATACGGCGGTACTTGCGGGTGGTGGGCTTGCCGAAGATGCGGACCTGGACGCCCTCGAGGGCGAGGGCAGCGTCGAGGCCGGGGTAGGTGGGTTCCGTCGCGGACTCTTCCGTGGCGAGGATCACGGCGCTGGCGGCGGCCTTCTCGTAGCGGATGGCGGGGATGGGCAGGCCGAGGATGGCGCGGACGTGGAGGTCGAACTCGCTGAGGTCCTGGCTGATCATGGTGACCATGCCGGTGTCGTGGGGGCGGGGGGAGAGCTCGCTGAAGATAACGTCCTTGCCCTTGACGAAGAACTCGACGCCGAAGATGCCGGCGCCGGACTCGCCGGAGATCTCGCGGGTGATGGCGGCGGCCATCTTCTGGGCCTGGCGGACGGCGGCGGGCCTCATGGCGCAGGGCATCCAGGATTCCATGTAGTCGCCGCGTTCCTGGCGGTGTCCGATGGGTCGGACGAAGAGGGTGCGCTTGGATTCGGGGAGCTTCTTCCCCCCCACCACCGGGCGCTGGCGGATGGTGAGCAGGGTGATCTCGTAGTCGAAGTTGATGAACTCCTCGACGATGACGCGGCGGGTGTCGCCGCGGCTGCCGTGGATGGCGTAGTCCCAGGCGGGGGCGATGTCGGACTTTTTGCGGAGGACGGACTGGCCCTTGCCGCTGGAGGACATGACGGGCTTGACGACGCAGGGGAGGCCGACGCCGCCCCTGGAGGTGATGTGGTGGGCGAGCTCTTCGGCGGACTGGGCGTAGGCGAAGCGGGCGGTGCGGAGCTTGAGGGTGTTGGCGGCGACATCGCGGATGGCGTCGCGGTTCATGGTGAGGTTGGCAGCGCGGGCGGAGGGGACGACGCTGAAGCCGTCGTTCTCGAGCTCGATGAGCTTCTCGGTGCGGATGGCCTCGATCTCGGGGACGATGAGGTCGGGCTTGTGCTTGCGGACGACGGCCTCAAGGGAGCCGCCGTCGAGCATGTTGACGACCTCGAAGGAATCGGCGACCTGCATGGCGGGGGCGCCGGCGTAGCTGTCCACGGCGACGACGCGGCAGCCGAGGCGCTTGGCGGAAATGACGACCTCTTTCCCCAGTTCCCCCGACCCCAGCAGCATGAGCAACGGCATCTTCATGGCGGGGAGCATAACCTTGTTTCACATGGCACCCGAACCCCGCAGCACCCGACCCGGCAAGGGCCTGGAGATCGTTGAGCCCGTCGGCAAGCGGGTCCTGATCCGCAAGGACGAGGACAAGAAGCAGACCAAGGCGGGGATCCACCTGCCGGACAAGATCGAGATCCCCACGCTGACGGGGCGGGTGGTGACGATTTCGTCGCAGGTGGAGCGGGACCCGGACTACCCGATCGCGCAGTACGACCGCGTGCTGTTCAACCCCAAGCACGCCATTCCGGTGGACTTTGAGGGGGACAACCGGCTGTTCGTGGTGCCGGTTGAGGACATCGTGGCGGTGTTCCGGCGCGGGAAGCCCGAGGGCGAGTGAACAGGGGTCGGCGTGCCGGCGAGCTTCCCGACATCCCTGGATGCGCTGCCGGACGTGCTCACGCTGCCCCCGCCGCCGGCGTGCTTTGACATCTCGGTGACCCCGCCGGGGTCCAAGAGCCTGACCAACCGCGCCCTGCTGCTGGCGGCGCTGGCCCGCGGGACCTCGGTGGTCCGCAACGCGCTGACGGCAGGCGAGGACGCGGCCGCGATGCGGGCGGGCGTCACGGCGCTGGGCGCGCGGGTTGAGGATGCGGGCGGCGGGGAGGTACGGGTGACGGGGGTCAACGGCCGGTGGCCGGCGGACGGCGTGCGGCTGGACCTGGGTGGGTCGGGGACGAGCGTGCGTTTCCTCGCAGCGGCGGCGGCGCTGGCCAGCGGGCCGGTGACGATCGACGGCTCGGAACGGATGCGGGAGCGGCCGATCGGCGAGCTGGGCGACCTGCTGAGGCAGATCGGCTGCACGGTGGCGTATGAGGGGGCGGAGGGGTTTCCGCCGCTGACCATCACGCCGCCGTCGGGGAGCCCGGGGGCGGCGCCGACGTTGGAGGTGCAGACGGTCCAGTCGAGCCAGTTCATTTCGGGGCTGCTGCTGATCGGGCCGTGGCTGGGGCGGGGGCTGACGCTGCGGCTGCACGGGAGCGTGACGAGCGCGTCGTACATCCACATGACGCTGGGGCTGCTGACGCGGCTGGGGGTGAACGTGCGGTCGTCGGAGGGGCTGCAGGTGGTGCGGCTGGGGCCGGAGCGGGAGGGGCTTGGGGCGTTTGAGTACGACGTGGAGCCGGACGCGACTGGGGCGACGTACTTCTGGGCGGGGGCGGCGATGTCGCCGCGGGGGCGCTGCCGCGTGATGGGGCTGGATGCGGGGTCGTTGCAGGGGGATAGCGGCTTCCCGGAGGTTCTGGGGCGGATGGGGGCGAGTGTGGCGCGGCAGGCGCCCGCGAGCATCGAGGTGTCGGGGCCGACGAAGCTCCGGCCGATCCTGGCGGACATGAGCGGGATGCCGGACGCGGCGATGACGCTGGCGGCGGCGGCGTGCTTCGCGGAGGGGACGTCGATCCTGCGGGGGCTGCGGACGCTGCGGATCAAGGAGTGCGACCGGATCGCGGCGGTGAAGACGGAGCTGACGAAGCTGGGCGTACACGTGCAGACGCCGGTGCAGAACGATGCGGATGCGATGACGATCACGCCGCCGGCGGGCGGGGTGGACTGCTCGCCCGGGGCGGCGCCGGTGGTGTTCGAGACGTACGGGGACCACCGGATGGCGATGTCGCTGGCGCTGGTGGGGCTGCGGCGGCCGAACGTGCGGATCAGGAACCCCGCGTGCGTAGGGAAGACGTACCCGGGATTCTGGACGGACTTTGCGCGGTTCTACAGTTGAGGAGAGGACCGCCGCGGGAGCGGCGGGGTACCCAAACCCATGCGTCACATCACACTGATTACGACCGGCGGGACGATCGAGAAGACGTACGACGAGACGACGGGCACGCTGGAGAACCGGCGGAGCATCGTGGGGCGGATGCTCAGCCGGCTGCGGCTGGAAGACACGCGGGTGTGCTGCACGGAGCTGATGAGCAAGGACAGCCTGCTCATGACGGATGAGGACCGCGCCGCGGTGGTGGCGGCGGTGCGTGAGGCGGCGGGTTCGAGCCCGCCGCCGGTGGGGATCGTGATCCTGCACGGGACGGACACGCTGGAGCAGACGGGGGAGCGGCTGTGCAGGGAGCTTGACCCGTGCCCCGTTCCGGTGGTGCTGACCGGTGCGATGCGGCCGTACGAGATGAAGCGGAGCGATGCGCTGCAGAACCTGACGGAGGCGGTGTTCGCGGCGGGGGTGCTGCCGGCGGGGGTTTACTGCGTGGCCCACGGCAGGGCGCTGCGGTTCCCGGGGGTGACCAAGGACAGGGTGCGGCGGACCTTTACCGCGGGGTGAGGGGGGCCAAGGGCCGGGCTGACGGCGGCGTGGGCGGCACAGACGGCACAGGCCGCGTGTTCTTCCTTGCCCGCGTGTTCAGGCGCGGGCGGGCCGGGCCGATGTTGCTGTGTCCTCGCGCACGCGTCGCGGGGCAGGTCCGGGAATCAAGCAACGTCAGACTTGGGAAGGTGACCATTGGACAAGGCCAGCCTGATCGGCATCCTGATTGGCGCCGCCGCCCTGGGCTTCGTGTTCTTCGAGGTGTCCCACGGCAACTTCATGATGTTCTTCTCGCTCGAGGGCGTGCTGATGGTGGGCATCGGCTCGATCTCGGTGACGTTCATGGCGCTGCCGATGGAGAAGGTCAAGCAGATCCCGGGGTATGTGCGGCGGTTCATGTTCCACAAGTCGCAGTCGTCGGTGGACACGATCAAGCTGCTGAGCGCGCTGGCGGAGAAGGCGCGGCGGGACGGGATCCTCGCGCTGGAGAGCGAGATGCCCAAGCTGAAGGACCCGTTCCTGTCGGCGGGGCTGAAGATGGCGATCGACGGCGTAGAGCCGCACATCATCGAGGCGACCTGCCGGATGGAACTGGTGGCGATGCAGGACCGGCACAAGGCGGGGAAGAAGTTCTTCGACCTGCTGAAGCTGTACGGCCCGGGGTACGGGCTGGTGGGGACGCTGATCGGGCAGGTGGGCATGTTCGGCAAGCTGGCGTCGGCGGACATCGGGGCGCTGGGCAACGCGCTGGCGATCGCGGTGGTGGCGACGCTGTACGGGGCGATCCTGGCGAACGCGATCGCGGGGCCGATGGGGGACAAGCTGGCGATGCGGTCGCAGGAGGAGATGCTGGGCCGCGAGATGATGCTGCAGGCGATTTTGAGCATCCAGGCGGGGGACAACCCGCGGGTGACGTCGGACAAGATGATGGCGTTTGTCCCCAGCGCCACGCGGAACAACCTGAAGCTCGCCGCGTAAGCACGGAGCCGCGTCATGGCCGAAGAAAAGCACGAGGAAAAGGGCGGGTCTGGGGGGCACGGCGGGGGCCACTCCGGGGGCGGGCACGCGCACGGGGGCGGGCACGAGGAGGGCGAATCGGGCGCGCCGGAGTGGCTGATTTCGTTCGCGGACAACGTGGCGCTGCTGATGGGGTTCTTCGTGATCCTGCTGGCGATGAACATGGGGCCCAAGGCGGACCCTGTGCAGGGCGGGGCCAAAGGGGAGAGCGGCGCCGCGACGGGCCACGACGTGGCGATGGAGACGATCATCAGCATCCGCGAGGCGTTCAACTCGGCGCACTTTGACCCGGGCAACCCGGACGACGCCAAGATCATCCGGTACCTGGAGCGTAAGAAGCTGGGAAACGCGAACGAGGAGGGCGTCCCGGGCAACAAGCCCAACGTGCAGGCGATCCGGCCGACGGACTACAAGTCGGTGACGGCGGCGATCCCCTTCGACGACCGGTCGGCGCTGCTCTCGCCCTCGGGGCGGCAAACGCTGTCGGAGGTGGCCGGGAAGCTGCGCGACCAGCGGTGGGTGATCGAGGTGCGCGGGCACGTGAGCCCGTTCGAGGAGATGCGCGACAGCCTGAAGGGGCTGGACCTGTCCCACGAGCGGGCCAAGGCGGTGGCGCGGGCGCTGGTGGAGGAGGGGCTGCGATGGGAGAACCTGCGGCTGGTGGCGTGCGGGAGCCACGACCGCGTCGTGGGCCGAACCTATGATCCCCAGCAGGACCGCGGCAACCAGCGCGTCGAGATCGTCGTGACCAACGAGACGGTTCCGCAGGACTATTACGCATCGCCCGCGGACGACCCGGGCCAGCCCCAGTGAGCATCAGCGGACCCAACCCGGCGACCTTTGCAGCGCCGGCGCCGGTGCCGGCCCCGCTGAGCCCCCAGCAGCTTGAGGAAGTCACGCAGGCCCGCCAGCGGTGGCGGAAGGTGCAGCGGAGCGTGGCGGTCGCCACCTTCAGCGCGTGGACGATGGCGGTGATCGCGGCGGGGGCGCTGCTGATCGGGATCTTCGACACCACCTCGGCGGTGATGGGGCTGTTGCTGGCGGGGGTGGCGGTGAACGAGTTCATCGGGGCGTCGAAGCTGCGGCGGGCGCAGCTCGCCGGGCCGATGCTGCTGGGCTGGAACCAGATGCTGCTGCTGGCGGTGATCGGGGGGTACTGCTTCTACCAGATCTTCATGGTGACGCCGGCGCCGCTGGTGAGCGACCCGCGGCTGCTGGAGATGATGGAGGACCCGGCGCTGCGGGAGCAGCTGCGGGGGCAGCTGGGGCCCGGCCTCATGGACCTGATCGACAAGCCGGACACCACCTACCGGCTGTTCTACATGGTCGTGATCGTGGGAAGCCTGCTGATGCAGGGGCTGACGGCCCTGTACTACTTTTCCCGGCGGCGGGTGGTGATGGCCTACCTGAACGCGACGCCGGCGTGGGTGGTCGAGGTGCAGCGGCGGGCGGCGTGATGCATCCGGCGGACGCCGCGGGCCGAAGCAACCGGGCCGACGCCTAGGCTTGCGTGCCCCCCATGATCCACATCGCGCTGAGGATGCTCTTCGGCGACCGCGCCAAGTACCTGACCCTGGTGGTCGGGCTGGGGTTTGCCGCGCTGCTGATGAACCAGCAGGGGGCGATCTTCATGGGTCTGCTTAACCAGGCGACCGGGCCGCTGCAGAACGTGACGCAGCCGGACCTGTGGGTGACCGACCCGGGGACGAAGTGGGTGGCGGAGTACCGCTCGCTGGCGGATGAGAAGCTGGGGCGGGTGCGGAGCGTGCCGGGGGTGGAGTGGGCGGAGCCGTGGTTCAACGCGTGGGCGGTGGTGGAGCTCGACGACAACGACTTCAAGCGGGTGCAGATCCTGGGGCTGCCGCGGACGACGCTGGTGGGGCGTCCGGCGGTGGTGACGCGGGGGCGGATCGAGGACTTGTGGATACCCGACGCGATCATGGTGGAAGAGAACAGCGCGGTGCTGCTGGGCAGCCCGGATGTGGGCGATGTGCTGAAGATCAACGACCAGCGGGCGGTGGTGGTCGGCTTTGTGAAGGCCAAGCGCGGATTCGAGAGCAACGCGATGATCTACACGACCATCGACCGGGCGCTGCGGTACACGCCGGTGGGCCGCAAGGCGATCAGCTATGTGCTCGTGAAGGCCAAGCCGGGCGTGGACGTGCGGGCCGTGCAGTCGGAGATCAACCGGATCCCGGACGTCGCGGCGTTCACGCCCGAGGAGTTCCGGATGCGGAGCATCGGGTTTATCATTAGCGCGACGGGGATCGGCGTGAACTTCGGCATCACGATCACGCTGGGGTTCGTGGTGGGCGTGCTGCTGTCGGCGTCGGTGTTCTACCAGTTCACGCTGGAGAACCTGCGGCACTTCGCGGTGCTGCGGGCGATGGGGACGCCCGCGCGGACGCTGGTGGGGATGGTGCTGATCCAGGCGCTGGTGGTGGGCGTGATCGGGTACGGGATCGGGGCGGGGGTGGCGGGTGCGTTCGCGCTGGTCTCGGCGCGGATCGAGAGCCAGCTCTCGACATACTTCCCGTGGCAGTTGCTGGTGGGGTCGTTCTTCGCCACGCTGTTCACGATCGGGGTGGGCAGCCTGCTGAGCCTGCGGCGCGTGCTGAAGATCAATGTGGGCACCGTTTTCGGAGCTTGACGATGGCGCGTTGGGTGACGTTCGTGCTCTCGCTGATCGGCCTCTCTGTCGGCATTTGGGCGGTTTCTACCGCACGGCAGACGCCGCCCGAGATCCCGCTCGCGCGCGGGGCTTCGGTGAACCCCTATTCCCACGGCGTGGCCGCGCTGGGGCTGGTCGAGCCCGCGGGGCGCGAGGTGCGCGTGTTCACGCCCGAGCCGGGGCTGGTCGTGGAGGTGTACGCGGGGGTGGGCGACCGGGTCGAGGCCGGCCAACCGCTGTTCAAGCTCGACACGCGCCGGCTGGAGGCGGACCTGATGCGCGCGGAGGCGGCGACGCAGAGCGGCCGGGCGGAGATCGCGCGGTGGGAGGCCCTGCCGCGGGCGGAGGACCTGCCGCCGCTGGAGGCGGCGGTCGTGCGGGCGGAGGCGCTGGTGCGGGACAGGGAGGACACGCTCCGGCGCACGCAGGAGGCGGTGGAGCGCAACGCGGTGAGCAGCCGCGATCTGACGGCGGCGCAGTTCGCGCTGGATGGGGCGCGGGCGGAGCTGGTGCAGGCGCAGGCTAACCTGGCCCGCGCGAAGGCGGGTGGGTGGGAGCCTGACCTGGCGCTGGCGCAGGCGGCGCTGGCAGCGCAGGAGCAGGATGTCGCGGCGCTGAAGCTGCTGATCGGGCGGATGACGGTGAAGGCGCCGCGGGCGGGGACGATCCTGCGGCGCGAGATCGAGCCGGGCGAGTACGCGGGGTCAGACCTCAACCGTCCCGCGATGGTGCTGGGGGACCTAACGACGCTGTTCGTGCGTGCGCAGGTGGACGAGGAGGACATCGCGCTGGTGGGGACTTCGCCGCGGGCGGTGGCGCGCACGCGGGGGGCCGCGCCGGAGGAGATCACGCTGACGCTGGAGCGTGTGGAGCCTTATGCGCGGCCCAAGAGCGACCTGCTGGGGGTGAACACCGAGCGGGTGGACACGCGCGTGATCGATGTGGTGTTCAGGATGGAGCGCCAGCCGACGGGGCGAGTGTTCCCGGGCCAGGCGGTGGACGTGTTTATTGAGGCTTCGCCGGCGGGGGCGTCCGGCGCGGCGCCGGGGTCGGCTCCTCCGGCGGCTTCGCGGGACGGGGGTCGTCCGCGGTAGGGTCGGTGCGGTCGGGGCGCGGGCCGACCGCGACCTCGGGGGCGAGCTGCTCGGTCACCTCGCGCATGAGGGCCGTGGAGTAGGTCTCGTCCCCCAGCAGCCCGACGCGGATGCTGATGCTGGTGAGCATCCGTGCCCGCCGCTTGATGCGGATGTAGATATCCTGGCCGGCCTCGTCCATGACCTTGAGGTAGAGGAAGTCGTCCTTAGGATGGTCGGAGACTGGCCGCAGGCCCAGGTCGTTCACCATCTTCCGCACGGCGATGACGACCTCGTCCACCGTGTTCTGGTAGTAGGTCTCGAGCGATCCTTTGGTGAAGGTGCTGGTGCCGTACTGGGCGACCTGGAGGGCGCCGGTGATCGCGGGGACGGTGCAGCCGCCGGCAGCAAGGCAGAGGGCGACGATGACGAGGGCGCGGGGGGCGAGGGCGTGGGGTTTCAAGCCGTGAAGCGTACCTCGTCCCGGCCGGGGCGGCGCGGCCTTCGCGGGGTCATTCTTCATCGGCCCGCAGCCTGGCGACGACGCTGAAGTCTTCGAGCGTCGTGGTGTCCTGCGTGATTTTCTCGACGCCCGCGGCGACGTCCCGCAGCAGCCGCCGCATGATCTTGCCGCTGCGGGTCTTAGGCAGGCCGTCGGCGAAGCGGATGACGTCGGGGCGGGCGAGGCCCCCGATTTCTTTCGCGACGTGCGCCCCCAGCTCCTTGCGGAGCGCATCGTCGGGGGCACGGTCCTTGAGGAACGTGGACTTCAGGGTGACAAAGGCGCAGATCGCCTGGCCCTTCATGTCATGGGGCATGCCCACCACGGCAGCCTCCGCCACGGCGGGGTGCGAGACCAGCGCCGACTCGACCTCCATGGTGCCGAGGCGGTGGCCGCTCACGTTGATAACGTCGTCGACGCGGCCCATGACCCAGAAGTAGCCGTCCTGGTCGCGGCGGGCGCCGTCGGCGGAGAAGTAGTACGGCTGTTTGGTTTTGGGGTCGGTGATGCGGGACCAGTAACCCTTGATGAAGCGGTCGCGGTCGCCGTACACGCCGCGGAGCATGCCCGGCCAGGGCTTGCGGGTCACGAGCAGGCCGCCCTCGTTGGCGTTGAGCTCCTCGCCGGCCTCGTTGACCACGGCGGCGTCGATGCCCGGGAAGGGGAGGGTGCAGGAGCCGGGCTTGGTGCCCACCGCGCCGGGGAGCGGGGTGATGACGTGGCCGCCGGTCTCGGTCTGCCAGTAGGTGTCCACGATCGGGCAGCGCTCGCGCCCGATGTTCTTGTGGTACCACATCCACGCCTCGGGGTTGATGGGCTCGCCGACGGTGCCGAGCACGCGGAGGGAGGAGAGGTCGTGGCGGGCGGGGTGCTCCTCGCCCCACTTCATGAAGGTGCGGATGGCGGTGGGCGCGGTGTAGAGCTGGGTGACCTTGTGGCGGGCGATGATGTCCCAGAAGCGGTCGCCCTGATTGCCGTTGATCGCCGGGAAGTTGGGGGCACCCTCGTACATGAGGGTCGGCACGCGGTTGGCCATGACGCCGTAGAGGACGTACGAGTGCCCGGTGACCCAGCCGACATCGGCGGTACACCAGAAGACCTGGCCCGCGTCGGGGATGAGGTTGAAGACGAGCTTGGCGGTGTAGGCGGTGTAGAGCAGGTAGCCGCCGGTGGTGTGGATGATGCCCTTGGGCTTGCCGGTGCTCCCGCTGGTGTACAGCAGGTACAGCATGTCCTCGCTGTCCATCGGCTCACAGGGGCAGTTGGGGGAAGCCTCGCAGACGCACGCGGCGTAGTCGTGGACGTGCCGGACGCTGGCGCGGAGGGCTTCGATGACCGCCGCGTCGCGGGTTCGGGTGCGTTCCAGGACGAGCACATCGCGGACCTGATCAGGACCGGTGAGCTGCTGGCAGGCGTCGGCGACATTCTTGAGGAGCGGGACGACCTCGCCGCGGCGGTAGCCGCCATCGGCGGTGATGATGACCTTGCTGGAGGCGTCCTTGACGCGCTCGACGATGGCGTGGGGGGCAAAGCCGCCGAAGATGACGGAGTGGACCGCGCCGATGCGGGCGCACGCGAGCACGGCGATCGCGAGCTCGGGCACCATGGGCATGTAGATGGTGACGACGTCGCCCTTCTTGACGCCCAGGTTCTTGAGGACGCTGCCGAGTCGCGCGGTCTGCTCATGCAGCTCGCGGTAGGTCAGCTCACGGACCTCGGGGTCCGGGGCGTAATGGCTGCCGGGGGCGGGGTGGGCGGTGCGGGGGGTGACGGGCTCACCCTCCCAGATCAGGCCGACCTGGTCACCATGCCCCGCGGCGACATGGCGGTCGACGCAGTTGTGGCAGGCGTTGAGCTTGCCGCCCACGAACCACTTCGCGTCGGGCGGGTTCCAGTCCAGGACCTTTGACCAAGGCATGAACCAGTCGAGCATCCGGGCCTGCTCGGCCCAGAAGGCCTCGGGGTCGGCGATGGAGCGCGCGTGAAGCTCTTTGTACTCGTCGGGGCTGGCGACGTGCCACTTGTCAAAGCCCAGGTCCTGCGCGGGCCTGGGTGGGAAGAGCCGTGCCTCGTTGAGGGTCGATTCGATGCCGGCGTGGGTCATAGGGGCAGTGTACGAGGGCGGGCGGCGTTCTTGAACCCCGATTACTCGGCGGGCGGCACGGGGGCGGGCGTGGGGGTGGGCGTGGGGGCCTCGGGCTCCTGCCAGCGCGTGCTGGGGGTCATGACGTCGGTGAAGAAGAAGGCATCGCACTGGTCGAGCCAGAGGGCCTCGCAGAGGGCGTAGCCCAGGGGGCGGGCGGCGACGCGTTTGGTGAGCCATTCGCCGCCGTCTTTCGATGCCGCGGACTTGAGGTCGAGGAAGGCGAGCTTGAAGCCCGCGGCGTGGAGCATGCTGTCGAGGGTGTGGTCGGGGGCCTTGCGGATGGGGCTGGGGTTGCTCCAGGGGCGGCCGATCCTGCCGCGGTCGGCGAGGAACATGATGCTGTACATGGCACCGCCGAGTTGCTTGCGGGCGACGTGGCCCATGGTGATGGTGTCTCTGTAGAAGTCGGGGTCGCCGTTGAGCCAGGCGTCGGGTGCGTTATACATGTTGTGCATGCTGGCGGCCCAGACGATGACCTTGCGGCCCTTGAAGAAGTCATCCGCGAGCCAGGCGAGGTTCTCGCCCATGGCGGTGTCGCGGATGCGGCCGCCCTCGGCGATGCCCTCGCGGCCCACGGCGCACTGGCGGGCGAACTCGATCTGGTTGCGCAGGCACCGGCGCATGAAGTCGATGTCGCGGGGGGCGTGGGCGCGGGCGAGCAGGTCACGCTTCTCGTCGAGCAGGGCGATGACGCCCTCGACGGCCCTGATTTGGTCGGTGGGCTGGGACTTGGGATTGGGGCCGCTTTCTTCGAGCCATTGCTCTAGGTCGGCGACGGGCTGGAGTTGGTCGGAGGTGGCGGCGGCGGCCTTCTCGAAGAAGGCGCGGACCACTTTGGGGAACTCCTCGCGGGCCAGGCCGGAGGAGTACTGGCTGTCGAAGCCGGCGAGCTCGAGGGGCCGCTCGTGCTTGTTGGTGCGGCGGGCGTACTCCAGCAGCTCGCGGCATTGTTCGGAGGCGGCCCAGATGCCGAAGAGGCCGCGTTTTTGGACTTCGCTGAGTGGGGCGTTGTTGCGCATGCCCTCCTCGACCCAGGCCATGTCAAACATGCCCGACTCGAAGGCGAGCACATCGAAGCCCATGCGCTGGTGGAGGAACTTGATGAGGCGGGACTTGGCGAGGAAGCAGGCGCCGTCGCCGTGGGTCTGCTCGCCCAGGAGCACGACACGGGCATCGCCGATGTGGGCGATGAGGGGCTCGAGGTCGGTGAAGTCCTCATCGGCGGGGTCGAGGGAGCGGACCTCGATGGCGTTGGCCTTGAGGAACGCGACGCGGGCGTCGCGGCCTTGGGGCTGGTCGGCGGGCTGAGAAGGTGCGGGAGCGGCGAGGAACGCAACCACGGCCAGGGCGGCGGGGAGGTGGAGGTTCATAGGCACCTTTATACCGGATCGGGGAGCGATCCTTGCAGCCTTCAGCGGAGGGACAGCGCCCTGCGTCCGTGCCGCGGCAGGGCGGCCTCGGCGTCCCACTGCCCGAAGCGGTGCATCAGGACGCCGGCCAGCACGCCGGGCTCGGCCGCCCATGCTCGTTCGTGGAGGGTGATGCCGCCGCCGCGGGTCAGGTGGATGTGGACTTCGGGGCCGCGGGAGCCGCGAGATCGGCGCACTTCCACGCCGGCGATGGTGTCGGCCGCAAGGGTGCGGTCGCCCCGTTGTCTGCGGACGGTGATGCCCGTATCGGAGACCGCGAGCCCGGTGGTGCGATTGCTGAAGAAGAGGCGCCACGCCTCCACCACACCCAGCAGCACGAAGCAGCTCAGCCCCAGCGCCAGGAGAGCGCCCCAGAGCAGCTGCCCCTCGCCCTGCAGTTCGACCTCAATGAGCCAGCGGGTGATGGGGCGCCATCCCACGGCGGCCGCCGCGGAGAGCAGGAGCGCCAGCACGGCGTGGGCACGCTGCCACGGGGAGGGGGCCTTGATATGAAACTCGGTGGGGCGCAAGGCGTGCGCGATGATGTCGGGGCGGGTGGCGCTGCGCTCGTAGTCGCGGTCCTCGTGCGTCTGGCCGAAGAGCGCGACGAGGGCCCGGCCCATCTCGGCGGACCATGGCGAGAACTCGTTGGACGCCGTCAGGTACAGGGACGCCCGTCGCTGCTGGACCACCTCCAGAGCCTGCCTGCGGTGGTAGAGGCGGACGCCCAGGATGCGATCTCTGGGGACGTGCGCGAGCGCCCCGGACCACATCCGGAGTTCAAGGCCGTCGGGCGAGGCGCGGACCTCGCGCGGGTTCATCAGGAGGCTGAGCCCGACCAAGGCAATCCCGGCCAGCATCATCAGCCCGGGCACAGCAAGGCGGTGGGCCAGAGGGGAGGCGGGGGCACCCTCACCCGATGTGCTGATGCCGAAGAACGCGAGCAGCCCCACGCCCGTCAGGGTCGCGATGATCGCCGCCGCCGAACGCACCGCCGCGCCGGGGTCGGCCCGCCAGATATGCACCTGCGGCGCTGCTTCGGACACGGGCACCTCCGCGGCACATTCTAGCGGCTTGAGGAGTGCGCCAGTCGGAAGCGACGATCAGCGGCGGAGGGGGCGCGGGGGCTGCGATGTGACCGAATCGGCAGGGAGCCAGCCGTGCAGCGCCTCGATCATCGCCTGTTCCAGTTCGGTATCGGACTTCCAGCCTGTGTCGTTGAACTCCCAGCTCGAGGCCACTTCATGGGCCAGGGACCGTGCGCGCTCCGCGGATTCCGCGATGATGTAGACCCCAACCGCCAATGGCACGGACTTCGACGCCAGAGCAACGTGAACCCTCTCGGGTTCATCCTGGGTTCCGAGGCGGATCAGTGAACGGGTCGTTGCGGTGTCCTGGAAGGCGACGCCGTTCTCGGCGTGCGCATTGAGCGTCTTGAGCATCATCATGGCCAGGTACTGCTGGCGTTGGGCGTGCGACATCCGACGGAGCTCCGCACGGGACGCGACCTTCGCTGAAGCTGCGTCAAACTCAAGGCCGGCATCCGGCGAGGTCGCGCCGGTTTCGCCGCCGGTGCGGAAGGCCCCCATGAAGATGAAGTGCTCCGTCCCTCGGGCAAGATGCAGGCCTGTGTGCCGCACGGCTGCGGTGAAGTCCCCCGCTGACGCGAGCGAGAAGCTGCCAAAGCCCACTGAAACCCGCGGGCCTGACGCCTCGACCGGCTCCCAGCGGGCCGGTTCGGAGAGGAGCAAGGCACGCTTGCTTTCATCGCCCATCCATTCGTTGACCTCCCGCCACACGAGGAATGCAGGGAGATGCACCACGGTCAACGCGGCCCCGATCACCAGCAGGATCGCCGCGGCAGACAGTGACACAATCCAGCCTGTCTTCGCTCGCGCCTTCAATCCTCCTCCAGCGTCTTCTTCCTTCGCAGCACATGGTGGTAATGCTGCGCAAACCGGTGGGCTTCGTCCCGCAGCGCCTGGCAGAGCCGCAGGCCGGGGTTCTCGCGGCCCAGGCGGATGGGCTCGGCGCGCTGCTGGACGTAGATCAGCTCTTCCTTCTTCGCGAGCGAGATCACCAGCGGGGGCTTGACGTCGAGCTGGTCGAAGGCTTCCAGTGCCGCGTGGAGCTGGCCCAGGCCGCCGTCGATGATGATGAGGTCGGGGTAGAGCTCCTGGCCGGTGCCGGCCTCGCGGTATCGGCGGCTGACGACCTCGCGGATGCTGGCGTAGTCGTCGTTGCCGCCGGCGACGCTCTTGATGCGGTAGCGACGGTACTCGTTCTTGAAGGGTCGGCCGTCGATGAAGCAGACCTTGCTGCCCACCGTCTCGCCGCCCTTGAGGTGGGCGATGTCGATGCAGTCGATGACCCGCGGGGAATCGTCCATGCCCAGGGTCTTCTGGAGGCTCTTGAGGGCTTTCTCGGGCTCGAGGATGATGCTCTCGGTCTCGGGCTGCCAGTTGTCGCCGCGGTCGGCGCGTTCGTCGAGCTTCTCAATCGCCCGCACCTGGTCGCGGAGGGCGGCGGCTTTCTCGTACTCCATCTTCGCCGCGGCGTCGGCCATTTCCTGTCGCATCTCGCGGAGCATGACGCTGCGCTTGCTCTCGAGGAAGCGGCAGAAGCGGTCGACATCGGCGCGGTAGGCGTCCCTGCCGATCTTGTCGGCGCAGGGGGCGGTGCACTGGTTGATGGAGTAGAGCAGGCAGGGGCGGAAGAACTTGTTCTTGGGGTCGCCCTCGACGATGTCGAGCCGGCAGGTGCGGAACTTGAAGCCGCGCTGGAGGTACTGGATCGCCTCGCGCAGGGCGCCGGCGTTGGTGAAGGGGCCGTAGATGCGGGCGCCCTTGAGGTCGGGCGCGGCCGGGTTGCGGGTGACGAAGACGCGGGGGAAGTCCTCGCGCGTCGTGACGGCGAGGTAGGGGAAGGTCTTGTCGTCCACGAGGCGGATGTTGAACCGCGGCTTGATGTCCTTGATGAGCCGGTTCTCGGTGAGCAGCGCCTCCCACTCGGTCTCGCAGAGCAGGAACTCGAAGTCGTGGACCATGCCGCGGAGCTGCTGCTTCACGTGGCCCAGGTCGGCGGAGGGCACGAAGTAGGACGACACACGGTCGGGGAGGCGGGCGGCCTTGCCCACGTAGAGCACGACGCCCTTGTGGTCCTTCATCAGGTAGACCCCGGGCGACGAGGGCAGGGCGCGGGCTTTCTTCAGGAGGCGGCTCAGGCGCTCGGCGTCGGACTCCGTGCCCCAGCCCGGCGGGGCGTCCTTGGGCAGGAAGCCCTCCTCATCGACGGGCGGGAGTGACGGGTCGTCGGGCACGGGTGATTCTACGGGTGCCAAGAAAAACCCCTCCGGTGCGGAGGGGTGGGTGTGATTCGCTGATGGCCCGCGGCCCGATGCGGGCTACTTCTTCTCGGGGGCCTTCGCCGCGGCTTCCTTGACCTTGGCGTCCAAGCGGCCGAAGTAGTGCTTCACGGCGTCCTGCATTTCCCGTGGGATCTGCTGGCCCTCGATGTACTCGGCGGTCTCCTGGCTGCCCTGGGCGACGCCCTCGGCGAACTCGGCGACGGAATCGCCCTTGACCTGCGGGCCGTTGACAAGGCGGGTGCCGATGATGGGGCCCGCCGTGGTCTGGGTGGTCGCCTTCTTCTTCTCGAGCTTGAAGTCGGCGGGCTCTTCATCGGGGCCGAAGCCCTGGCCCTGCCCGGGGCCGCCGGAGCCCTGGCCCAGGCGGTTCGAGCTGCCCTGCCGCCACTGGCCGCTGCCGCCGCCCTCGCACTCGCCCGAGCCCTCGCAGTTGCCCGCGAGCGACTCGCCGAGCTCCTTGAGCTGCCGCTGCGCCTCGCTGAGGGCCGCGTCGAGGTTCTCCATGTCGGAGGCGAGCATCTCGCTCTCGGAGAGCTCCTGGGCGAGCTGCTCGAGGCCCTCCATGCCCGACTGCGACAGGCCCTCCTGAGACATGCCCTGGGCGGCCTTCGACAGCGCCTCGGACATGCTCTGGCAGGCGCCCTGGCACTGGCTCATGGCCTTGGCCATTTCCATCAGCTTCTGCTTCTGGGCCTCGGTGAGGTTCTTCTGCTGGTCGAGGGCCTTCTGCATTTCCTCGGGGCTGGTGGCGGCGGCCTTGGCGAGCTCCGCGGCGGACTTCTTGTCCAGGCCCTGCTGCTCGAGCTTCTTCTCGAGCTTCTGCTGCTCCTTGGCGAGCTTCTCCATCTGCTTGGCGAGGTCCTCGAGTTGCTTCTTGGTGAGCTCGGCCTTTTCGGGGCTCATGCTGCCGTCGGCCATCTGCTTGGAGAGCTCGGCGAGCTGCTCCTTGGCCTTGTTGAAGTCGCCGCGGGCGAGGGCCTTGCTGAACTCGTCGAGGGGGCCAGGGCCGGGCTGCTTGAGCTGCTTGAGGGCCTCCTTGATGGCGTCGGCCTGGGCGGCCTTCTCGCCCGTCTTCTCCATCTCGAGCTTGTTGGTGAGGTCGGTGAGCTTCTTGACGGCGGAGCGCTTGATCGCCTCGGGGTCGTTGAGCTCGGGCTTCTGCTCGTTGGCCATCAGGTCGGTCTTGTCCTCGACGAAGCCGACGCTGGTCTTGCTGAGCATGTCCTTGAGGATCTTCTCGCGGCTCTCGATCTCGGTCTTGACCTGCACCACTTCCTGCTGCTTCTTCTCCAGGGCGACCTTCTTGGCCGTGTCGCCCAGCAGGTCGAAGTTGGGGAGGAAGAGCCACACCAGCAGCGTGGCGAGGCCGGTCGCCACCGGCACCGGCCACAGGGGCGGGGCCTGGAACGGGATCGCGCGGCTGACGTTCACGCCCTTGGCCTTGGCCTCGGCGGTCTCGACCATGGCGCGGGCCCAGGGGTCCTGATCTTTGTCCAGGCAGAGCGCGGTGCTCAGGGCCTCGCGCAGGCCGGCACGCTCGTCGAGTTCAACCGCGACCTTAAGCGCCCGCCGCCGGCGGATGACCGCCCACAGCACCGCGCCCACCACCGCGAACACGCCCGCGCCGATGAACCCCCACTGCCACCAGGGCTCGAACCGCTCCGCAGCGCCCAGCACCCGCTCGGTCACCTTGGCGAGAAGGATGGCGACGATGGCGATCGTGGTCGTCACCGACAGCGTGCGGACCACGTCCACCAGCCACAGCCTCCACGCGGCACGCCGCACGACCCGACGGACTTCGGTCATGGTGACCTCCTGGGGATCCCTGTACAGGGTACGCGATCCCCTGCCTTTACATCGGCCTTTCCTACTCCTTAGACGTTCTACCGGGCCCCCGGGTTTCGGGTTGCCCCACTTTCCGGCGTCACAGCCCTGTAACCCCTCCGGGCCAGCCCCTCCTGAGTCGGTTTGCGGTAGGGGGCGTTTCAGCCCATGATGGCGGCCCGTGGCCCACCCCCTTCCAACCTCATCCCCCCAGGAGCTCGATGCGGGGGCCCTGGCCTATGCCGCGGCGATGGACCGGGTGGAGCAGCACCCCCGCTGGCGGCGGCTGGGGTGGCTGTACGCGGGCTGCGCGATGGTCTGGGCGGCCACAGCGGTGGGGCCAATCGCGGGGATGGAGCTGGGGGGCATCCCGCTGGCGGTCGTGTTCCTGGCGAGCCTGAACTTCCTGTGGCCGTCGTACGGGCCGTTCTTCCGGCGGGGGCTGGTGCTGCTGATCCTGGCGTGGGCGGGGTGGATGGCCCTGACGCTGCTGTGGACGCCCAGCATCAAGTCGGGCGTCTGGGAGATGGCGAGCCTGCGGTTCGCGTGGACGCTCGCCGCGGCGTGGCCGCTGGTGCGGTACCGGCGCGGGCTGACGTACGCGCTCGCCGCGGGGTTCTTGCTGACGAACCTCTCCCAGCTGGTGCTGTGGCTGGGGCACACGTTCGACCTGCCCTGGCTGATGTTCAAGCCCTGGCACCCGCGCAACGCGGGGTGGTGGCCGCACGCGGCGGTGTGCGGGTACATGCTCGCGGCGGCGCTGGGGCTGCACCTGCCGGTGCTGCTC
>JAEYTB010000155.1 GCA_023434205.1 Planctomycetota bacterium
GCGACCTGCACCCCGCGATCAACATCGTGGACGACGCGGGCAACATCCTGGACTTCCACTACCTGCCCGCCCGGGCGCGCCTGGAGGTCGAGGACGGCCAGAAGATCAAGGCCGGCCAGATGCTCGCGCGTCAGCCCCGCACCGGCGGCGGTTCGCAGGACATCGTGGGTGGTCTGCCCCGCGTGACGGAGATCTTCGAGGCGCGCAAGCCCCGGGACCCGGCCTTCATGGCCGAGATCTCCGGCCGCGTCGAGATCTTCTCCGACAAGCGCAAGGGCAAGATGACCATCAAGGTCGTCTCCGACGCGGGCCTCGAGAAGGACCACCACGTCCCCAGCGACAAGCAGCTCCTGGTACACACCGGCGACTACGTGCAGGCGGGCGACCCCCTGACCGAAGGCCCGCTGGTGCCCCACGACATCCTCCGCATCAAGGGCGAGGAGTCGCTGTGGAACTACATGCTCGACGAGGTGCAGAACGTGTACCGCGCCCAGGGCGTGACCATCAACGACAAGCACATCGAGCTGATCATCTCGCAGATGATCCGCAAGGTGAAGGTCGAGAACCCCGGCGACACCGACCTGCTGCCCCAGGAGGTCGTGGACCGCTACAACTTCAAGCAAAAGAACCGCGAGATCGAGAACTTCGTCCGCGTCTCCGAGGTGGGCGGCACCGACCTCAAGCTGGGCGAGCTGGTCAGCAAGGCCACCATCAAGGAGGCCAACGCCAAGGCCGAGGCCGCGGGCAAGGAAGGGGCCAAGGCCAAGCGGGCCCGCCCCGCGACCGGCCGCACGCTGCTGCTGGGCATCACCAAGGCCAGCCTCCAGTCCGAGAGCTTCCTCTCGGGCGCCTCGTTCCAGGAGACGACCAAGGTCCTCACCGAGGCCAGCCTCAAGGGCGCGAGCGACTTCCTGATCGGCCTCAAGGAGAACGTGCTGCTGGGCCACCTGATCCCCGCGGGCACGGGCTTCCGGCCCTACCAGGAGATCAAGGTCAAGCCGCTGGTTTCGATCGAGGACGAGGACGACAGCGAGGAGGCGATGCTCGAGGAGGCCGCGGCCGCCGCGGAAGCCCTGGGCGCCGACCGCACCGACCTGCACCTTCCTCCCACCGTCGAGTCCGTGCGGCCCTCGTTGATCGGGGAGCCCACGGCGGGGAGCCAGTCCTGAAGTGGAGGAGCGGAGGAGTGGAGGAGTGGAGGGGTGGAGGTCGGACCCTCCGGTTGCTTAGCCTCTGAGTCATGAAGCACCAAGGGCCGCCCGCGAAGGGCGGCCCTTTTTCTTGAGCCGCGGAGCGGCGGGCAGCCGGTAGCCCAGGGCGGGAGCCCTGGGTATGCGGCCCCCAACCATCTTCTTTCTCTCTTCTCTTCGAGCCCCGGAGGGGGGCGGCCGTGGATCGATGTGACTGCCGCCCCGTCCGGGGCTCCGACGCGGGATGAAAGAAGAAGCTTGGCCGCCCGCGTACCCAGGGCTTCCGCCCTGGGCTACCGGCTGCGCGCGGCTCCGCCGCTCAGGAGTTCGCGCCCTTCACCCTCCCGCACTCCGGGCACGCCGCGTCCGCCGCCAACCCGCGGCGGTCGTAACCGCAGGATGGGCACCGCGCCAACTGCGAGCTTTGCAGAGATCGCCGCAGCGCCCATGTGAACCAAACGACGAATGCGAGCGCCGGCATCCAGAGAGGAAAGTCAATCGACCACCAACGCCCACCGTCACTCGAGCGCGGGAGCCAGCGCGGAGCCCGTCCGCTCTGCTCAAAGACCAGTCCTGGAGACGAGGCAGACGCCGGGGCGGAGAATGGTGCTCGCCACTGGGTCCAGAACGCGCAGCCGCCCGACCATCCGATCTGAAACGTGCCGGCGGCGTTCGTCCACCTGAGCAGACTGCCGACGCTCGCGATATAGATCACTGCCGTGCCCAACGCGGCGATGCCAAGCCAGAGGACGCGTCGCTGCTTCATCGACTCGCCCCCCCGCACTCCGGGCACGCCGCGTCCGCCGCCAGCCCGCGGCGGTCGTAGTTGCACGACGGGCACCGCCCCCGCGCCCGCCGCACCCGCCGCCGCGCGGACGCGAGGCCCTCCACCACCCCCAGCAGCACGCCCGCGGCCAGAGCCGTGTCGAGGGCGAAGCCGAGGGGGATTACTCGCAAGGGAAGGCAGGCGCCCTCGAACGGCATGCACGCCACCTCGTAGGCTGGCCGCAACCCGGACCATTGGCCCACGCGTACCGCGACTGCGTCCGTCTCGAAGACGTTGGACGTTCGATCCCAACGCAGATCGCAACGCATGGAGTGGATCGGCCACCCCATGAGCACCCGAGCGGCAGCCAAGTCGACGAGCGGCGCTCCTCCGAGTCGTGGGTCGTGCTCGGCAACGTGCGACTGCCACGCGGCCCCGCCGTCGCTCCACGTGACATTGGGGGCCGGCCAGGCAGTCGGAACTTCGACAGGCCATGCGCCCGGCGATTCGTCCACACCGACGACGTTCGAGTCCACGCCGGGACCCCACAGCGCACACCCCCACGCCACCGCCCACGTCACCACCGCCCCCGCGGGCAGCGCGAGCGAGAGTTTGAGTGCCCACACCTTGGCGCGTGACCGCCGCACGCGGGGCAGCCTACCGCGCCTTCCCGCACTCCGGGCACGCCGCGTCCGCCGCCAGCCCGCGGCGGTCGTAGCCGCAGGATGGGCACCGCCCCCGCGCGCTCCGCACTCGCCGCCGCGCGAACGCGCAGCCCTCAACCACCCCCAGCAGCACGCCCGCGGCGAGCAGGGTGTTGGCGGCGAACCCGAGCGGGATTATTCCGAGCGGGTATGCGAACGTTCGAGCGCCGGCGCGCACCGTCCACATCCTGCGCGGCACCAGTCTGTCCGACGCCCCTGGAGCCGCCCACTCGAAAGTTCCAACCATGCTGAGGAAGGGCGCTCCGGATGCGATGGAGCGAATCATCCCACCGCGCGGTGGACTTGCCGCCCAATGGGGACGCCGGATCGGAGGGTTCGTGAAGTTCCCATGTGGAGGACCTCGGTGAACCAAGGCCCAGGACTCACCTACCGGGTAGACAATCCGGTGCGCCCAGAGCCCCCGCTCGCCATGCACCCGCTCGATGTCGTAGCTTCGAATCTGCACCCGATCGCTTTCCACGGCGTATGCACACCCCCACGCCACCGCCCACGTCACCACCGCCCCCGCGAGCAGCGCGAGCGAGAGTTTGAGTGCCCACACCTTGGCGCGTGACCTCCGCACGAGGGGCAGCCTACCGCGCCGGTCCGGCACGGGGCCGCCCGCCCGCGAGCAGCCCCACCCCGCACGCCAGCATCACCCCCGCCGCAACTCCCCACGCGTACACGTGCGGCGCGGTCATCCGCCGCACGACCTGCTCGTGCTGGGCGCGGGCCCACCACCGCGCGATCTCATTAGGGTCCTTGCCCGGGTAGGTGAGCCCCATCTCCGCGCACGCCTTCTCCAGCCGCGCCGCGTCCACCGCGCCGGTCACCGCAAAGACCTCCGACCCCTCCCGCAGGAAAAACTCCGCCGCCGGGGCCGCCGCCATCTGCGCCAGCACCGCCATCCCCACCGCTGCGAGCGAGCAGACGAGGAGCACGATGCCGATAACCTTGTTCATACCCCAGCGTACCGGCTCCCGTAGGTCGGCAACCGCACCGTTCCAGTGAATCCTCTACCCTTTCCTCGTGCGCCTGTGGTCCCCCTTGTACCGATGCTTGTACCACCTCGCCGACGACCGCGGCAGCGCGTTGGACATGCGTCGCGTGACCGGGAGCGCGGTGCCGGTCATGCCGCGGCGGATGATGCTGGGGCTGGCGTGGGTCGGGGTCGGCATGGCGGTGATGGTGGCCCTGGGCTTCTGGCAGGAGCACCGCGCCGCGCTGCGCCGGCCCGCCGCGGCCGCCACGCCGTGGGTGCAGACCCTCTCCTCGCGGGTGATGCCGATGCTGCCGCTGCTCGTCCCGCTGGTGTTCTTCGCGGTGGCCCTCCCGCGTGAGCGCCGCGAGCGTGCCAAGGTGCTCACGATGCGGGGCTGCTGCGGCGCGTGCGGCTACGGGATCCAGCACGTCGCAAGCGAGCCCGACGGCTGCCGCGTGTGCCCCGAGTGCGGCGGCGCGTGGCGGCTGCGGACGCCGTGAGTGGCGGCTTTGAGCTTTTCGCTTTTCGCTTTGAGCTTTCGCCCCTCCCCCTACCCTCCCCCATGCTCCACCCCGCGCGGATGTACGAGTACCTGACCATCGCCCGGGCCCGTGTGCTCGCGCCCGTCCGCACGCTCGCCGCGGATGACTACACGCGGGTCTTCCCCATCGGCCTGGGCTCCCTCGCCCGCACGCTCACGCACACCATGATGAGCGAGTGGTACTACGCGCAGCGGATGATCGACGCCGAGGTGCCCTCCTACGAGCACTGGCAGTTCAACGATGAGCGCCCGCCCGCGTTCGAGGTGGTGGAGGCGCACTGGCGCAAGGTGTCCGAGCAGACCCGCGCCGCGGTCCGGCGCGTGACCGACGAGGGGGCGTGGGACCGCCCGCAGGAGTACCGCTACACCAACGATGAGGGCGTGCGGATGGTCAGCACCGCCACCCCCGCCGACCAGTTCACGCAGCTCTTCCAGCACGAGGTCCACCACCGCGCCCAGGCCGTGAACATGCTCA